>JAOUMB010000091.1 GCA_029881725.1 Nitrospirota bacterium | reverse complement strand
CCTGTCGCCCATCGAAAAACACGCCCAATCGGCGTGGATCATCCGGGCGGCAGAGCGGTGCGAGAGGCTGACACCCTTGGAACGGGTGCTCATCACCGCCTACTTCACCGTGCCCAACAGCCCCGAGTTGGAGAAACGGAAGGCGGACGCGATCCGCAACGTCGCCGCGATGATGAATGGCTACTACAGCTACGGCCAGGAATTCATCCGGGACACGGTTCGGCGCTACGCGGGGGAAACCCACCAGGACAACGCCGAATGGGCCGCCACCCTGGGCAAGTCGAAGCGGGCCGTGCGCGACAGCCGGCAGGGTGTGATGAGGCGGCTACGCAAGACCATGGATTCCGCCCTTGAGAAGCTCGACGGGGCAATGGCCGAGCGGGGTTACGTGGCCGCGTGATCGGCCTCGACATCCGCGCCGACGTCCGCAACACGGAGCGATGGCTGACGGCAGTTCAGAAGAAGGCCGTACCCAAGGCGGCCTCCATGGCCATGAACCGAGTGACCATCACGGTGCGCAAGGACAGCGTGCGGGGCATCTCCAGGGCTACCGCTCTGAAGCAGAAACGGGTGCGTGAGGCCGTGGTGATCGCCGTGAAGGCCCGCCGCTCACACCTGGTGGCGGTGGTGGCAGCCCGGCCCAAGCGCATCAACCTGATCGAGTTTGTCACCAAGGGCAAGCAGGTGCCCGGCGCCTTCCGTCGCCAGACGGGCGTGAGCGCCAAGGCGTGGGCTGGCCGCAAGGTCTACAAGGGCACGTTCATTGGGCGGGGAAAGAGCAGCGGCAAGCCGTTGGTCTTCGCACGCACCAGCACCCACCCGAAGCCCCTCAAGGCCATTCACGGTCCGAGCATCCCGCGCACGTTCGTGCAAGAGGAGATCAACCGGGTGATGGTGGAGACGGCCAGCCGGCGTTGGCCCATTGAGTTCGACCGGGCGCTGAAGTTTGCACTGAGCCGCGTCAGATAGGCGACGAGGCGCCATAACTGGCTGATTGACAAGCGGTTCCTTTCGGCGGACAAAGCCTGCGGGTTCGCTGCAGCGCAAAATTCCGCTAGAGACAGCGCCGAAATTTCAGATTTCCTTCCGCCTTTGAAAATCGGCGGCGGCGCGGAAGTGCGCGTGGTTGAAGGGTGAAGTGGCATTTTCATGGTTGACAAACGAGGGCGAAAAGCGGAAATGGGACGGAAATCAACTTCCGAAATGCAGATGGAATTTCGGCCCATCCCTGGTGTCACTGGATACGAGGCAAGCAACAACGGCAACGTTCGGTCAGTCAGGCGCGTGATCACCAAGCGCGATGGCAAGGGCGGCTTGTACACGGCCCAGTTAGAAGGACGAGTCCTGAAGCCGTGGATTGCTGGCAGTGGGTACCTCTATGTCCAGCTTGGATTGCACGGCCCGAAAGGTCCCGTGCATCGGTTCGTGTGTATGGCTTTTCATGGCGCACCTCCGGTTGGAAAAGAGGTTGCTCACCTCGATGGTGACTGCCTAAACAACGCTGCCGACAACCTTGCGTGGGTGACCCATTCGGAGAACGAGAAACACAAGCAGATGCATGGAACCGCTCCGGACTACGGAACGCTGCGATGGGGGCGGTCATGCGTGGCGGCTTGACGGTCAAGCAAGCTCAGGTTGATTCCCTGGTTCCGTACATCAGGAACGCCCGCACCCATACCGACGCCCAGGTCGCCCAGATCGCCGCCTCCATCCAGGAGTTCGGCTGGACCAACCCGATCCTGGTGGACGGGGACAATGGGGTCATTGCCGGCCACGGCCGGTTGCTCGCCGCCCGCAAGCTGGGGCTCGAAACGGTCCCGGTGATCGAACTGTCCCACCTAACCGACGCCCAGAAGCGGGCGTACATCCTGGCCGACAACAAGCTGGCCGAAAACGCCGGCTGGGACGATGAACTCCTGGCCATCGAACTGGGCGAACTCAAGGATGCGGACTTCGACCTGGGGCTGGTGGGGTTCGATGAGGATGAACTCGCCCGGCTCCTGGGTGATGCGGTCGAGACTCACGAGGAAAGTAACGTCGGCGACGACACTGCACCGGAGCCGCCGGAGCAACCTGTGTCGCGGCCGGGCGACCTCTGGATCCTGGGCAACCACCGCCTGCTGTGCGGCAGCAGCACCGACCCGGGCGACGTGGCCAAACTCATGGACGGCCAGAAGGCCGCCCTGTTCGCCACGGATCCTCCCTACCTGATCGACTACACCGGTGCCGACCGCCCCAACGACAGCGGCAAGGACTGGACGGACAAGTACCGCGAGATCGACATCGAGGACGGAGAGCAATTCTTCCGCGACCTGTTCGAGACCGCCATCGGCCACCTGGAGGACAACGCGGCCTGGTACTGCTGGCACGCCCACAAGCGGGCGGCCCTGATCGAGAAGGTCTGGGCCGGCCTGGGCGTCCTGAATCACCAGCAGATCGTGTGGGTGAAGCCCACGGCCCTGCACAGCTACTCGTTCTTCCCCTGGCGCCACGAGCCGTGCCTGATGGGATGGAAGCAGGGGAACAAGCCCGCTCACGACGGCGACAACAGCCACGCCGTGACCAGCGTGTGGGAACTGGATTGGGAGGGAAACACCCGGCCCGTCGGCAATGAGCACCCTACGCAGAAGCCGCTGGAGGTGTTCGCCATCCCCATGCGCAAACACACGCAGCCGGGCGACATCTGCTACGAGCCGTTCTCGGGTTCCGGCTCCCAGCTCATCGCCGGGGAACGGCTGGGCCGGAAGGTCTATGCCATGGAGATTTCACCGGCATTCGTGGACGTGGCGATCAAGCGATGGCAGGAGGCCACCGGAAAAGACGCAGTGCTGGACGGTGATGGCCGGACCTTTGGCCAGGTGGCCGAAGAGCGGGAGGCGGCGTGCGCCAGTCCCGGCTGATGTCCCTAACCGAGTCGGTGGCCAACATCGCCATCGGCTATGGGATCGCGGTGGCCACCCAGATATTGGTCTTCCCCCTGTTCGGGATGACGCCGAGTCTCGGTGACAACCTCGCCATCGGCGCCATCTTCACGGTGGTGTCCCTGGCGCGGAGCTACTGCCTGCGGAGGGCGTTTGAGGCTCTACGGTGACCAGCCCCACCTACCCCGCCAGCACCATCGCCAAACTCCTGGACCTGACGGAACGGCGGGTCCGGCAACTGGCCTCCGAGGGAATCATCCCCAAGGCCGCCGGAGGCCGCTACGACCTGGTGGCGTCCGTGCGCGGTTACGTGCGCCACCTTCGAACCCGTGGCATCGGTGAAGGCACCCTGGACGCCCACTCGGAACGGGCCAGGCTCACCCGCCTCAAGGCCGACCGGGAGGAACTGGAACTGGCGCAGCTGCGCGGGGAACTGGTCCCGGTGGACGAGGCGGCGGCGCTGCTGGAAAAGGTCATCGTCGCCTGCCGTTCCCGGATTCTCGCCATCCCCAACCGGGCCGCCCCACTGGTGTCCCGCAAGCGAAAGGCCGCCGAGGTGCGGGAGATTCTGACACGGATAACGGATGAGGCACTCCACGAGCTTGCCGCCATTGACGTCGATTCACTCGGCGGTCACGGCGAAGCTGCGGCTGTGGATGCCCCCGCCCCGGCTGACGGTCAGCGGGTGGGCGGACCGGGAGAGAGTCCTTAGCGGAGAACACTGCCCGGAACCGGGCAAGTGGCGCACCGACCGGGCCCCGTACCAACGGGGCATCATGGATGCGGTCTCGGACCCCGCCATTCAGGAGGTGGTGTTCATCAAGAGCGCCCAGGTGGGCGCGACCGAGATCATCGGCAACGTGGTCGGGTTCTTCATCGACCAGGACCCGGCGCCGATCCTGGTGATCCAGCCCACCCTGGAGATGGGGCAGACCTGGAGCAAGGACCGGCTCGCCCCCATGGTGCGGGACACCCCGGCCCTGACCGGCAAGATCAAGGATCCCCGTACCCGGGACTCGGGCAACACCCAGCTGCACAAGAGCTTTCCCGGTGGGCATCTCACCATCGCCGGGGCCAACAGCCCGGCGGGACTGGCCTCGCGGCCGATCCGGATCCTGCTGTGCGACGAGGTGGACCGGTTCCCGGCCTCCGCCGGCACCGAGGGTGACCCGGTCAGCCTGGCCCGGAAGCGCACCGCCGCCTTCTGGAACCGCAAGATCGTGCTGGCCAGCACCCCGACGGTGAAGGGCAGAAGCCGCATTGAGATGGCCTGGGAGGGGTCGGACCAGCGGCGCTACTTCGTGCCGTGCCCGCACTGTTCCAAAAAGCAGACCCTCAAGTGGTCTCAGGTGCGGTGGGAAAAGGACGGCAAGACCCACCTGCCCGAAACCGCCGTCTACCTGTGCGAGCGGTGCGGCAAGGGCATCAGCGACGCGGACAAGCCGGAGATGCTGGCTGGCGGTGAATGGGTCAAGACCAGGCCCGGCGCCAAGGTGGCGGGGTTTCACATCAACGAGCTTTACTCCCCGTGGGTCAGCTTTGCGGAAATCGTAGAGGCCTTCATCGAGGCCAAGAGGACCCCCGAAACCCTCAAGACCTGGGTCAACACCGCCCTGGGCGAGACCTGGGAAGAGGCCGGCGAGAGCGTCGACGAGGATCCGCTCTACGCCCGGCGGGAGCCTTACGGCCCCGAGGTGCCGGCGGGCGCCTGCCTGCTCACCTGCGGCGTCGATGTTCAGGACGACCGTATCGAATGCGAGGTGGTGGCCTGGGGCTTAGGTGAAGAATCGTGGGGCATCGCCTACGACATCTTCCACGGGGATCCGGGCAAGGACGAACTCTGGCAGCGGCTGGACGCGCACCTGCAAAAGACCTGGCTGCACGAGTCCGGCGTGACCCTGCGCGTGAGCGCCACCGGCATCGACACCGGCGGCCACTACACGGAGCAGGTCTACCGGTTCGTGAAGCAGCGGACGGGCCGCGGAATCTTCGCGCTGAAGGGGCGTGGTGGCGCGGGCGTGCCCCTGGTGTCCGGCTTTTCAAAGAACAACAAGGGCAAGGTCAAGCTGTTCACCATCGGCGTGGACGGCGCGAAGGAGACGCTCTACTTCTCCCGGCTGCACCCGGACACGGTGC
>JAOUMB010000090.1 GCA_029881725.1 Nitrospirota bacterium | reverse complement strand
CAAACAGACACCCGGCAACCGCCCCCGTTGGTCGCCCATTGGAATCGGGAACGCCCGGTTACTGCGGACCCCAAACGGAAAACCGGCAACCGCCCCCGTTGGTCGCCCATTGGAATTGGGAACGCCCGGTTACTGCGGGACAAAAAACCCCGGCAGCCAAGGGTGGCTGCCGGGGTGGAGTCGCGGTGGGGTGTGGCCGCGGGAGCGGTAGGCGAGGCTAGAAATCTTCCAGATCGCCAATGGCTTTGAGGGCCGGTTGGGACGGCTGGCGTTTGGCACTGGCCTTTTTCTGACGGGAGGTGCGGACCGTGGCCATGACGGTGGTGTCTCCGGAGCGAATGCGCTCCCGCAGGTCGTTGATGCGCTCGGTGAAGTTGCCGGAGGTTTTTCGCTTGTGGATCGCGGTACGCACCTCGCCAAGGGTGCGAGTGCCTTCATCGCCGGTTTTAAAGAACGACATGAGGCGGGTCATGCGCGTGGCCTCCGCCGACAGGGTATCGGAGGTGGCGGCGGCCTCCTCCACCATGGCGGCGTTCTCCTGGGTGGCTTCGTCGAGCAGGCTGATGGTGCGGTTCACCTCCGAAATGCCGGTGGCCTGCTCACCGCTGGCGGCGGTAATCTCCTGCACCACATCGCTGGCGCGGGCCACGCTCTGGCGAATCTGCTCCAGGGCTTCGCCGGTCTGCTCCACCAGCTTGGCGCCGCCGGAGATCTTGCCCACCGAGTCCTCGATCAGCTTCTTGATGTCGTCGGCGGCGGTAGCGGCCCGCTGGGCCAGGTTGCGCACTTCGGAGGCCACCACGGCAAAGCCGCGACCGTGCTCTCCGGCGCGAGCGGCCTCCACCGCGGCGTTCAAGGCCAGCAGATTGGTCTGGAAGGCAATCTCCCCCACCATGCCGATGATCTCGGCGATTTTCTGCGACGACTCGTTGATGCCACGCATGGAAGTGACGGCCTCCCCCACCACCTTGCTGCCCTGTTCGGCCTGATCGCGGGCGCTGATGGTCAACTGGTTGGCCTGGCCGGTGTTTTCGGCGGAACGCTGTACCCCGGAGGTCATCTCTTCCATGGAGGAAGCGGTTTCCTCAAGGAATGCCGCCTGCTCCTGGGTGCGGCTGGAGAAATCGTTGTTGCTTTCGGACAGTTCCTCGGCGGCCACTTTCAGGGTCACCGCGCTGTCCTTGATCTCCGCCATCACCCCGCGAAGCCGTTCCGCAAAGCGGTTGTAGGCATCGGCCAGGTCGGCCAGTTCGTCCCTGCGGGAGGTATCCAGCCGACGGGTCAGGTCGCCCTCCCCCTCGGCCACGTCGCGCATGGCGTCCACGGCCTTGTTCAACGGCACAACGATGCCGCGCACAATCAGGATGGACAGGGTGATCATCAGGATGGTGGTCAGGAGGCTGACCAGCCCGATCACTTCTTCCACCCGAACAATGGATTGTTCACCGTTGGTGAGGGCAGCTTTTTCCGCTTCTTCCGCCCGATGGATGAGGTTTTCCATCTCCTCGGCAAGAGTGTCGTGGCGAAGATCGAACTGCCGACGTTCCGCATAGGCGGCCTCCACATCGGTTGCGGCCAGGTTCAGCATGCGCTCCGCCTGAGTGGCGAAGTCCTCCAGATCACTTTCCACCTGACGCACGGCGCGGGCGTTTTCCGGGGACAAATGCAGTCCCCCCGCCGCTTGCAGGGTGGTACGGGACACCTGCTCGTGGTGATCGAGGGCATCGACCAGGTCATGGCCGGAGGCGCCGACGGCATGGCCGTCCTCTTGGGATTCCATTTGCCGGTGCTGGGCCAAAACCATGCCCTCCAGCACCACCGCCTTCATTTCCGCATGGGCCAGATCGGCCTCAAACACATGCTCCATAAGAAGCGTGGCGGTGTTCATCGTTTCAAATTGCTCAAAGGAGTGGTTCAGTCCCCACCAGGCGGAGCCTCCCAGAACGGTAACCATCAGTACCGCCAGCACTCCGAACGCATACAGCCGTGTCTTGATTGTGAAGTTCATTTTTCCCCCCGGGTTTTACCCGCGGCCCAATGGGTGCCGACGGGCGTGTGTTAGTCCGACACACCATACAAAATGGTGTGCAATGCCCTCTTATCGAGCGGGTGTTGTTAGAACATCACTTGAAAATGAAAATATTTCTGTCTGAATATCATCAATCTTTCAAATGGTTATGTTCGTATATCTACCTAGTCCGGCACCCTCTCGGCCCGATGCGGAGCGCACCGGACAACGGGCCATGGGTATGGCAGGCGGGAGGTGGGGAGGGAAGGAATTTGCCCGACCGGCGTCCGTCAGTCGATCGCGCCGCGGGACGGGCCGACACACGGAATCATGGAGGCGTCTTTCATGCCGTGCAGCTTCTTTTTGTCCGCAGGGCACGGGGTGGCCAGAACCCCACCCAGGCGGGCCTTGCCGCCGGCCACGAAATAATAGGGACACAGGCGACTGCGGGTGCGCACCGCGCGGATGCCACCCTCATCGCCCAGAATACGGGTCTGCTGGGTGACCGCCTTGTGAAACGGTTGCAGGATGTGCGGCGTGCGGCCGAAGGCGGCCAGCGCCGCATCCAGCGCCTGATCCCACCCGGCTTCCGGCTGGTCGTGGCCGATCACCACCCCCCGGCTGCCCCACGCCTGCTCGGAGAAGCCGGACGGCTTGATGACGAACTGGCGCGCTTTCTGACCCAATCCCTTGAGGGCCTGCCACCCCTGCACCGGCACGCCATCCACGTTCAGGTCCGGAATCACCGCGTAAGGGGGCACCGGCGCCGGATCCAGCACCCAGGTTCGGGGCAACAGGGCCGCCAGTTCCCGTTGCGCCTCTTCCCCCAGCTCCGCGCGCCAGAACGGGGCCAGCGCCGGGTGATGAAACAGGGCCGCGCCCAGTTTTTCCTCCAGTTGCGGCCGGGGCGGCGGGGTCATGGCCACCCGCCCCTTTTTGGCCGCATACAGCAGCAACTCGGCCTTGGGAATGTTGGGCAGGTCAAACAGTTCAAAAAAGCGGTACACAACATCCACCCGGCGGGCACAGCGATCACCATCCGGGGTAATGAACAGCCCCTCCTCGGCAAACACGACCGCCTCCGGCGCCACCACATGGGCCTCGGTACCGGCGTCGCGCAGCCGCGCCGCCAGATGACGCATCTCGGGTCGATAGGCGGCCGATTCCTCCGACACCACGATGGCCACCAGCGGCGCGCCGCCCTCCACCGTATCGTTCAGGGCCGCGGCCATGCCGTCCACCATGCCATCGGCGCCCCCCAGCACATGGAAACCGGCGGCGGCATAGTGCCGTTGCAGCGAATCGGTCAGCCCCATGCCGCCCGGCACGCTGTCCAGTTCGGTAATTTTCCAGCCGTCGTCGGTGAGCAGCAGATCGGGACGGATCACCCGTGGCAGGTCGTTCCGGAAGCGGTTCATGGCCCCCAGCCGCACCACCTCATCCGGCTTGCCCTGGTCCAGCCAGTCGGCCACAAAGGCGGGCGCCTTGCCTTTGGATGCCTTGCGATACAGGGCGCCCAGGGCGGCATTGAAGGCCAGCAGGCGATCCCCCAACCGCTCCAGGAAGGCCACTTGGTCCGCCTCCAGCACGAATGGCGCGCCGATGCGGAAGTGGCGTTCGCCATCCGGGTTCGGGTCATACACGCCGTCGGCGGACAGGCCGCCGGCAATGGTGGTCAGCCGCTCGGCCAGCGGGATGTCCACGTCCAGCGCCGTGGCCGTCTCACTCACGAGGCCGCCGCTTCCTCCGCGGCGCCGTCCGCCTGACAGGCGTCGCACGGGCACAGTTTGCGCAGCAGGGTGAAGGAATAGATCCCGGTGGTGTGACCATCCGACCAGGAGGGCTGAATGGCGTAATTGCCCACCGGCTGAATCTGGTCCGCGTGGATGTCCGCCGGAATGGTGGCCGGGTCCAGCAGCGGTTTGCGCGTCCATTCGTCCACGCAGGAGGCGCACTGGCACTTGGTGCGCAGGTAATGGTTGGAAAAATCCGACCGGTGGCCATCGGACCAGGTGACCAGAATATTGGCCCCCTCCCGGCGAATTTCAACGGGCTGGGGGTATTGGGTGGACATGCGTGCCTCCATGCGGCGGAAAGTAACAAAATGCCCGTTAGTTATAACCCATCCAACGCCCTTGCGCCACGCCCGTTTCAGCTTCCGCAGCGGACGCCGGACCTGCAATGGAGTGCCTGCGGATTTGACAGTTTCTGCGAATCGTGTTACAAATTTCCAATTATGTGATACCTGTGTTCCGCCACCGTGCGGGTGTGTCATATTCCGAGGAGAGCGTAATGGGTGATCTGGTCCGGTTTGGTATATCCATCGACGGCGAGTTGCTTGGGCAGTTCGACCAAAAGATCGAAAACAAGGGGTACACCAACCGCTCCGAGGCGATCCGGGATTTGATCCGCGACAATCTGGTCGAAGAGGAGTGGGCCAGCAACGATGAAACAGTGGGTACGATCACCATTGTGTACGATCACCACACCCGCGAGTTGTCGGAAAACCTGACCCACCTTCAGCACTCCTTCAACGGCAAGATCATGAGCGTGCTGCACGTGCATCTGGATCATCACAATTGCCTGGAAGTGCTGGTTGTTCAGGGCAAGAGCGCGCTGTTGAAAAACTTTGCCGACCGCCTTGTGGGCACCCGTGGAGTCAAACACGGCAAGCTGACCATGACCACCACCGGCGCACGGCTCACGTCCGACGGAGACGCCCACTCCCACTGACGAGTCCCGCCGGAAAATTTTTTGAATTCCGTTCCCGGAAGGGTGCTGAAGCGCATCTTCCCATCCGATAGGAACGTACCTCTCGAAGGAAGCACTCTGTGGGCCGCGGCAAACCGTGTTTGCGGCGGGTGTCTGCATTTGGCATGTCGTCATTTGGGGGCTCTTCATCCCTGTCCTCCTTTTCCGGCATGCCGGGCCGGGTGCGGGTGCCCACCCCCACCCGGCCTTTTTTTGATCCGAATGGGTTACCGGCAAATGGGCGGGTGACAGGCCTCCACCATGCGACGTGCGTGGGGGGTTCCGTTCCATTGCGGGACGCCGGGTGTGGGTTACCGGCAAATGGCCGGGTGAGAGGCCTCCACCATGCGACCTGCGCGGGGGGTTCCGTTCCATTGCGGGACGCCGGGTGTGGGTTACCGGCAAATGGCCGGGTGACGGGCCTCCACCATGCGGCGTGCGCGGGGGGGTCCGTTCCATG
>JAOUMB010000013.1 GCA_029881725.1 Nitrospirota bacterium | reverse complement strand
TCGCCCCCCCGGACCACGAACACATTCTGCGCCGCCCCTTCCGCCACCCGGCCCTGCTGGTTGAGCAACACGGCCTCGTCCGCCCCGGCATGAGTGGCCTCCATGCGGGCCATGATGTGGGTCAGGTAATTGAGATGCTTGATGCGCGGATCGAGCCCGTCCAGGGCCGGCTTGCGGGTGGCGGCGATGATCACCCGCGCCCCCTGCTCCCTCACCTCCTGCCCGGCCATGGTCAGGTGGTCGGCAATGATGAACAACCCCGGCGTGGTGCATCCGCGCGGGTCGATGCCCAGCGGACCGGCACCGCGGGTGACCACCAGCCGCAGGTAGCCGTCGTCTCCGGAAAAGGCGGCCACGGTCTGCTCCACGGCGCGGGCGATCTCCGCCAGGGGCAGCGGCAGGGCCAGGCAGATGGCGGCCGCCGACTGCTCCAGCCGCTCCAGGTGCTGCATCAGGCGGAACACCCGCCGGTGATAAAAGCGGATGCCCTCGAACACGCCGTCGCCATACAACAGGCCGTGGTCCATCACCGGAACCGCCGCCTCCACCGCCGGAACCACCCGCCCATCCAGCCAACACACCGCGTTCGCGCTCATCGCCCTGCCTCCGCCTGTCCCTCATCCGGGTTTTGGGTAAACATAAATTGACCTTTTACAGGATACGCCCGGCACGGTATTATGTCAACATGATTGACCTAGATGACGGAAACCCAACAGAGGCGCGGGAGGCGGCGTTGAACCGGGCCCTGGAGGCCCTGCACTTTGCCTTCCGGGCGGTCACCGCGCGCCCGGACGCCATGCTGGCGGACCTGGGGCTGGGGCGCATCCATCACCGGATTCTGTACTTCGTGGGGCGCGCCCCGGAGGGCAGCGTGGGCGACCTGCTTGCCATCCTGGGGGTGAGCAAGCAGTACCTGAACCGCCCCCTGCGCCAGTTGCAGCAGGTGGGGTATATCCACGCCGCGCCGGACCCGGCGGACCGGCGCGTCAAGCGGCTTACCCTCACCCCCTCGGGAGCGGAGCTGGAAGCCGCCCTGACCGGCGACCAGCGGCAGCGCTTTGCACGGGTATTTGCCGAGGCGGGACCGGAGGCGGAGGCGCACTGGCGGCGGGTGACCGCACTGCTGGCCGGGCCCCGCCCCTAGCGGCCGGGAAGCGGTCAGGGGGCCGGCATGAGGGGGAGTTGCTCGGGAACCTGGTTATCCACGCGGGGAATGCTTTTCAGGTAGGCGAAAATCGCCGCCAGATCCTGATCGGTGAGGCGCGCCAGGTTGCTCCAGATCATGGGCGGCAGCAGCGGGCGACCGGTGCCCAGATGGCGGCCGGTAGTCATGGTGCGCTTGAAATCGTCCAGGCTCCAGGTGCCGATGCCGGTTTCCATATGGCCGGTCAGGTTGGCCGCAAAGCTCACCCCCCAGGGGCCGTAAAAGGCGGTGTTGGTAGCGGAAATGAAGGTCTGCCACTGCCCCTTCTGCGGCATGGTGGGTGCCTTCAGGGGCAGATCCTGCGGGTGGCCGGACAGCATCCGTGACAGGTCGGGAACCGGCCCGTCGGGGCCCGCCCGCTGGGGGGTGTGGCAATCGTGGCAGCCCATCACCGCCACCAGATAGCCGCCCCGCTGCACTTCGTCCAGCACGCTCTCTTCCGAGCGCGCCGCCAGGGACACCGGGGGAGCCGCCGCCAGCGCCACAAGCACCAGCGCCCCCATGGAAATGAATCGGCGGTAACGCTTCACGTCGAACGTCATCGGAGCACTCTCCATCCGTGCCGGGAGCGGTCCCGGTCCCCAAGTCGATCCTTAGCTTACCCCAAAACACCCGGTCCGCGTGCTGAACAAATGCGAACAGCCAGACGGACACAAATTTGTACGCCGCGCAGTATCCAAACCGGCCAGAGCATCCCTATCCGTCTGGATTAATGGGGGATCTACCGGTTCACGCAGTTTGGAACAGTTTTTGCGTAATTTTTACTCAATACGTTTCCTCCGCCGCGCCAATTTTACCCGGTGGAGCCCAGTAACCGCTGGTAAAACAGGAGATTGCACCGATGGTTTCGCTACGCCCCCCCGCCCCGTTGATAATTGGAATTTTGTTGGCCCTGGCCGTGGGTGCCGCCCCCGCCCAGGCGGCCACCGGTGACATGGTAGTGGTGGCCGGGTCCGGCGCCTATGGCAATGCCGGCGATGGCGGCCACGCACTGGACGCCTCGTTCGCGAACGTGACCGACACCGCAGTGGACGCCGACGGCAACCTGTTTATCCTGGACAGCACCTATCATGTGGTACGCCGGGTGGATGCCGCCACCGGCATCGTCACCCGGGTCGCCGGCACCGGCTTCGCCGGCTTCGGCGGCGACGGGGGTCCGGCCACGGATGCGGCGCTGTTCTACCCGTACGGCATTGCCGTGGATCGTGGCGGCAACCTGTTTATCTCCGATACCTACAACCGCCGGATCCGCCGTGTGGATGCGGCCACCCAGGTGATTACCACCGTGGCCGGCGACGGCACCACGGCGGTTTTCTCGCTGCCCATGGGGCTGGCGGTGGACGTGGATGACACGCTGCTGGTGGCCGACCGCTCGGGCAACAGCATCTTCCGGGTCGATCCGGCCAGTGGCCTGGTGACCCGGGTGGCGGGTTCCGGAATCCAGGGCTATACCGGCGACGGCGGCCCCGCCGTCAATGCGCGCCTGTCCTATCCGCAGGACGTGGTTTCCGACGGCTCCGGCAACCTGTACATCGCCGATGCCTACAACCGCAGCGTGCGCCGCGTGGATGCGGAAACCGGGGTCATCGACACCCTGGTGTACCTGTCCCGGAACCGCGTTCAGTCGGTGGCCGTGGATGGCGATGGCAACCTGTTCCTGGCGCTGATCCCCAGCTACGGGCCGACCGCCTTCAATCTGTATACGGTTGTGCGCCTGGATACGCTGGGTGTGATGACCACCCTGTGGACGAGCGGCAATGCCCCGGGCCTCGCCATTGGGGATGACACCCACCTGTATGTGGCCGGGGGACTGGGACGCCAATTGCTCCTGATCGAAGGGGTTACCGTTCCCCTGTCCGCCGGTCGCGTGGGCACCAACCTGCCGCCGGTGGCCGATGCCGGTCCCGACCGCATGGAAGAGTGTCTGGCAAGACTGACCAGCACCGTGCAACTGGACGGCTCCGGCTCCTACGATCCGGATGGCGATTCCCTCTCCTTCCTGTGGAACTGGGGCATCGGCGCTTCCGGTGAAGTGACCCCGCTGGCCAACCTGCCGCTGGGCATGAACGTGGTGGAACTGACCGTGGATGACGGCATCTCCGGCACCGGCACCGACCGGGCGGTGGTGACCGTGATCGACACCGTTCCCCCCGCGGTGGTGCTCGGACCGGGCCTGCTGTTCGAGGCCAACGACATTCGCGGCGTCTATTTCGACCTGGCCGGATCCGGCCTGGTGGACGACGTGCGCGAATCGTGCGGCCTGGACCGGGTCGTGGTTTCTCCCGGATCCCCCTACCCGCTCGGCACCACTCCGGTGCGTGTGGAGGCGGTGGACATGGCCGGCAACCTGGGCAGCAGTGAAATGAACATCACCGTGCGGGATACCACCCCGCCGCTGCTGACCGTGCCGGACGATCTGGTGGACCTGCCCGCCACCGGTCTGCTGACCGTGGTGGATCTGGGCAAGGCCGCCGCCACCGACCTGTTCGGCCCGGTGGTCATCACCAACGATGCCCCGAAGGACGGTTTCCCGGTGGGCCTGACCACGGTCACCTGGACCGCCACCGATGCCAACGGCAACCGGGTGACGGACACCCAGAACGTGATGATCAGCTACCTGTTCGGCGGCTTCCTGCGCCCCCTGGGCGTGGCCTCGGACGACGACCACGACAAGGGCCGTCACGAGGACCGTCACGAAGGTCGCCATGACGACCGAGATCGCGGGCACGACCTGACCTTCAAGGCCGGTCGCACCCTGCCGGTTCGCTTCCGTCTGCTATTCGCCGACGGCACCCCGGTGCCGAACGCGGTGGCCCGCCTGGAGGTGACCGCCCTGAACGGCGCGCCGCTGCCGGTGGCCGTGGAAGACGAGCGCCACCACGACGGCGATCACAAGGACCGCCACGGCGATCACGATCGCCAGGTGCTGGATCCGTCCGTGTTCCGGTACGATGCGGAGGATGGCGTGTACCGCCTCAACTACCGCACCCACCGCAGCATGGTCGGCATGTACCGGCTGAGCGTGGTGCTGGAAGACGGCACCAGCCACGACGTGGAGATCACCCTCCGCTAACGGCAAACGTCTGCAACCTCAAAACGGCGTCCGGGCAACCGGGCGCCGTTTTTTTTGTCCCGCTTGACGCCGTCCGTCCCGCAATCCGATGATGGGGAAAACCCAACCCCATCCCTCCGGTATGCCGATGCACTTCAAAAAGTATCTGGGTGTGGCCCTGCTGCTGCTCATCGTGGTGTTCACGGTGCAGAACGCCACCGTGGTGACGGTGCGCTTCCTGTTCTGGGACCTGTCCCTGTCGCGGGCGCTGATGATCTTTTTTGTATTTGCCGCGGGGGTGCTGGTGGGGCTGGTGGCGCGCCGCGCCTGAGCCCCGGCCAAGGAGGGCTACCGGCGGCGCAGCACCGCCAGCAGGGCGTGGGGCGGCGGATTCAGGGTGCCGTGAAACACGGTGTCCTTCACATGCTGCAGGTGAAAATCCTTTTCGAACAGCAGCCGGATGTCCTCCGGGTCGAACCGGTGGGGGCCGTCCTCCCCCGGCTCCCGCCAGGAAAAGCACTTCACCATCAACAGTCCCCCGCGCGCGACCATGGCCGCCACCCGGCGCACATATTCCCGGCGGGCGGACGGTGCCACGGCGTGCAGCAAGCCCCGGTCCAGCACCAGATCGAACGGCACCCCCAGCGGGGTCAGGTCGCCCTCCAGCAGGTCCAGGTGCACAAAATCCACCTTCACCCCGGCCCGGGCGGCCAGTTCCCGCCCGTGGGTCACCGCCCCCTCGGCCACGTCCGCGCCGGTCACGGAAAAATCCCGCCGGGCCAGTTCCACCGCCTGGGTTCCGGGCCCGGAGCCCATATCCAGCACCCGCCCGGAGGAAACCCCGAACAGGGACATGGCCGCCTCCACATCCGGATCCAGCCCCTCGTGGTACCACGGCATTTCCGCCACCGCACCCTGGGCGTAGCGTTCAGTCCAATCGGGAAATCTGCCTTCAGTCACACGCGCCTCCTCGGCTGCATCGGCCCCATTGGGGGCACTTCATTCGGTCCGGCGGAGGCGCCGTTCCCGGTCGATACGGAACGGCGCACGACCGCAGGGGTGATGTCATGTATCCCGTGGGCGCAGTGCGCCCGCGCGGGCCGGTAATCAGGCCCCGGCGGCCACCTCGCGCGCCACCTGCTGCCAGGTGTGGGACACCTGCGCGGCAAAGCCCTCGAAGCTGCGTGCCGATCGGCCCACAATCTCCTGCATGATCTTCAGGTCGGCCGGGTCCGCATGCAACCCGTGGCGCTGTAGCTGGCGGTAGTATTCCGCCTGCGCGCTGGCCACTTCGGCGGGAAGATCACCCGCGCCCTGGGCGGCCCAGGCGGAAACGTCATCCCCGGCATAGACCACGCTGCGCCCCATGTGACGCTTCCAGGCGGCCGCCACCTCGCGTCCGGTGAGGGGGTCCGGGCCATCCAGACGGTAGGTCTTGCCGTTGTGGCCGGTGCCGGTGAGGGCGGCGGCGGCCACCTCGGCCACGTCCCGCACGTCCACCCGGCTGATTCCGGCATCCCCCAGCGGCAGCGGGTAGATGCCGCGCCCGGCAATGGCGTCGCGGCAGGCCAGGTCGTTCTGGAACAGGTGATTGGGGCGCAGGATGGTCCAGCGCAGTCCGGAGTCCCGCACCGCATCCTCCACCGTGCGCTTGGCGGCCAGCATGGGCACCTCGTTGCCCCAGGCGGGAGCCGGGGCGGAAAGGTACACCACCTGCTTGCAGCCCGCCTGCTTGATGGCCTTCACCAGCCCGACGCCCATGGCGGCCTCGTCGGGCCCTTCCGGGGTGACCAGAAAAACACTCTCGAAGTCGGCCAGGGTGTCGTTCAGGGAATCGGGACGGGACAGGTCTCCCAGACGCGCGCTCACGGAAAACGGCATGCCGCTCATGTTGTCCCGCGAGCGGGTCAGCGCCGCCAGTTCAATGCCGCGCCCAAGCAGGGCATGCGCCACTGCACAGCCAATGATTCCGGTTCCGCCAACCAGAAGAATGCTCATGGTCCCTCTCCATCCTGTGTAACGGGGTGCCCGGTCCGTCCGGGGACAGGGCTATTCTGGCATGCTAGCCGATTTTTCCCGGTTTTGCGAGTCATGCGGCAGGCCACGCGGCACGCGCATCCGCTCAATGCAGCTTGAGACGCGCCCGCCCCCGCCGGGAGATCCAGTCGGAGAGAACCATCAGCGCGGTGCGCGCCGGGCCAAACAGGGCCATCTGGTGCTTGCGGTACAGCAGCCGGTAGGTAAAACGCGCCAGCCACCCCTCGATCATCACCGCGCCGGACATACGCATCAGGTTGCCCATCAGGTTGCCCACGGCGGTATAGCCCGACAGGGACACCATGAAGCCGTGGTCCCGGTAGCGGAACGCCGCGTCCCGGTCCGCCCCTCCGGCCACCCGCGCACTCAGGTTGCGCACCAGCAGCGCGGCCTGTTGATGGGCCGCCTGGGCGGTGGGCGGCACATTGCGGCCGGTGGCCGGAAACGGGCACGCGGCGCAGTCGCCCAGGGCATAGATGTCCGGGTCGTGGGTGGTCTGCAGGGTGTCCTTGACCACCAGTTGGCCGGCCCGGTTGGTTTCCAGATCCAGCCGTTGGGTGAACGCCGGGGCACGGATGCCCGCCGCCCACACCAGCAGATCCGCCGGGATGCATACATCCCCGGTTTCCAGCCCGTGAGCGCTCACCCGCGACACCTGCACGCCGGTCTGCACCACCACCCCAAGCCGGGTCAGTTCCCGCTCGGCCAGACGGCTGATGCGCTCCGGCGCCGCCGGCAGCAGGCGCGGAGCGGCCTCCACCAGCACCAGGCGCACGTCCCGGTCCGGATCGATGCGATCGAAGCCATAGGCCACCAGCCGCCGCGCCACATGGTGCAGTTCAGCGGCCAGTTCCACCCCGGTGGCGCCGCCGCCAACGATGGCCACGGTAATCCCGTCGGTTTGGCGCGCCTCCCGGTGCTGGGTTTTCAGGTAGCTGTTGAGCAGGGTCTTCTGGAACCGGTCCGCCTGCTCACGGGTGTCCAGAAAGTGGCAGTGCTCCTGCACCCCCGGCACCCCGAAATCGTTGGACACGGAGCCCACGGCGATTACCAGCGTGTCGTAGGGCACCTCGCGCCGCTCGCTGAGCACCGCTCCGGAAGCGTCGGTAATCCGCGCCAGTTGCACCACCTTGCGCTTCCGGTCCAGCCCTTCCATGGCGCCAAGGCGGAACGTGAAGCGGTGGTGGCGGGCCTGGGCCAGGAATTGAATGTCGTCGTCGTGGGAATCCAGGGTGCCCGCGGCCACCTCGTGCAGCAGCGGTTTCCACAGGTGGGTGAGGCGGGCATCGATAAGGGTGACTTCGGCCCTGCCCTTTTTGCCCAGGGTGTTGCCCAGCCGGGTGGCCAGTTCCAGGCCGCCCGCGCCGCCGCCCACCACCACGATGCGCGGCACGGCCGCCGGTGCGGCCTGCGGCTGCTCGGCCTCGCGGCGCTTTTCCGGGTCCCGCGAGAAGGCGCGCACCACATCGGCGTCCGCCTTGGGGTTCACGGGCGCGGAAGGCTCCCCCGACGCCGCGGGGTCCGTATCGGATGGAGCTTGCGGAGTATCTGTGATCGGTTCCATGTGCACGCCTGTGGGTTTACTCCGCACCCTGTACCCCCGGGTGCATTCCAGCGGCAATTACCGTGCCGGTTTTTTTAAAAAAACGGGCGGCGGAAGGGTTGCCCCCTCCCGCCGCCCGTTCCGGATGTTCACGCCTTTCGGTCGGATCAGGCGTAGACCAGGCTGGCCTGCGGCCCTTCATCGCCGGTGGTTTCCACAAAGCGCACGTGGCTGCCCACGTCGAGTTTTTCGAAATCACCACCCTGCACGGCGTTGCGATGAAAATAGACGGAGCGGCCGTCCACAGTTTCAATGCGCCCGTGGTCCCGGTGCGGGAAAATTTCCGACACAATCCCCGTCGCCTCGGGCACCTCATGGGCCTTCACGTCGCCCCGCTGCTTGCGGGCAAAGTTTTCCAACTGGCGACGGGCGGCGGTAAACGCGTCGCGCACCGCCACATAGGCATCCTCATGGGCGTGGTTATCGCCCGGCGCCCGGCTGACCACCAGTTCGGCGCCCGGCACGGTCAGGTCCACGCGCACGTGATACAGGCGCCCCTTGTGGTGATGCCGATGGGGCGACTCCACCACCACCCGGCATCCCATGATGCGGTCATATACTTCCTCGAGCTTTTCGGCTTTCTCGCGGACGGCGGCCTCGATTGCCTCCGAGCGCGGCATGTCACGAAACGTGATCTGCAGCGACATCTGCACCTCCTTGACGGTTCCCGAACCGGCAGCGCCTCCCCGACGGGGCGCTCACCTTCGGATTCCCACCCGCGAATACGGGTGACCACTCATCACACTACCATCATAGACTGCCGTTTCCGGAAGCGGTAACTGCAAATGTCATGACCGGCCAATAATTCCGCCCTCCGGTTCCCGTCGCACGCTGCGGCGGACCGGATCGCGTCGAAAGCGCCGGTCCGTTTCAAAAAAAATCCGGCTGGCCGCGCTAGCGTCTTTCGCATTTAACACGAAAAATGCGGTTCTCCGGCCCCGCATCCCACCCGCACCCGCTGTGTTTTCAACGGCTCACCCCGCCTCACCATGCTAATCGCCGATTACTGTACAAATTACAAAATTCTGATGAAGTGTTAACGGGTTGCACTCGATAAGAAGTGTGAACCGCACAGCGTGCAGTTCCGGACCACCCGGTTTCCGGGCCGTCCGCACGGGGCACCGTCCCCGCGAGCCGATGATTCATGGCACCGGGCCATGTGCAGCACAAACACGGCCTCTCCCCCCTCCTTGCGGATGGGGCGGGAGGCGTCACACACGGGAGAGGGGCATGTTTAACACCGCTACCATTCGAAACCTGGGCGCCGCCGCATTGCTGGCCGCCGCGCTCGCCTTTCCGGGCGCCGCCGCCGCCTTCGAACTGAACGGCTTCGGCGACGTGGTCTACAGCAGCACCGAGGAGGGCGGAACCTCCAACAACGGCTTTGCCCTCGGGCAGCTCGATCTGTACGTGGCCGAAGAGATCGACGACCGCATCGACGTGCTCACCGAGTTCGTCATCGAGTCCCCCGGCGAGGGGTTTGTGGTGGATCTGGAGCGCTTGCAGATCGGTTACGCGGTGGGCGACAACCACCACCTGCGCGCCGGACGCTTTCACAACCTGATCGGCTACTGGAACCTGGCCTACCACCATGGGGCCCAGTTGCACACCCCCGTCGGCCGTCCGTTCTTTCTGGAGTTCGAGGACGAAAACGGCGTGGTTCCGGTGCATGCGGTGGGCCTGTGGTGGGACAGCCGCTTCGACACCGGCGCCGGGCGCATCGACCTGGGGGTGATGTTCGGCAACGGCGCATCCCTGGCCGCCGACCTGAGCGGAGGCCAGACCGGCGAACTGAACCCGGACTCCGCCGGTGACGCGGACAACGACAAGGCCGTTTCGTGGCAGCTACGCTACCACCCGGCGGCCCTGTCCGGTCTGGCGGTGGGCTTTTCGGGCCAGGTGGGCACCATCCACATCATGGATACCAACCCCACCCCCACCATGAACGACCACATCGACCAGACCCTGCTGGCCGGCGACCTGACCTTCCGGGGCGACCGCCTGGAGGTGCTGGCCGAGTACTACGCCTGGAGCAACGAAAGCATGATGACCGGTCTCACCTACGACGGCAGCACCGGGTACTACGTGCAGGCGGGCTACCGCTTCGGCGACGGGTTCACCCCCTATGCCCGCTACACCATGCTGGACGCGGAGGCCGATCCGCTGTTCAACGCGGTGGGCATGACCTGGGACGGCACCACCACCGCCGCCAACCGCCAGAAGAGCGTGGCCGTGGCCGGGTTCCGCTACGACCTCAATTACCGCTCCGCCCTCAAGCTCGAATACCGGGCGGTGGACGACGATGTGGACGGCTCCTACAACGAGGGTGCCGTGCAGTGGTCGTTCGCCTTCTAGGACAGGCAGGCATGTATTCCAGAGACCTCAAGACAGAGGACCAGACCATGAAAGTAACCAATCAATTGATGACCTGCGCACTGGGCGCCCTTCTCGCCCTCGCGGTGCCGGGCATGGCCCTGGCGCAGGACCTGCTGGTGGTGGTTCCCGACCAGTCACCGGTGCAGCAACTCTCGGAAAGCCAGGTGCGGCAGATCTTTTTGGGTGATATCTCCCGCGTGGGAGGCACCCGCCTGGCAGTGGTCATGTATGTGGACAGCAACCCGGTTCAGGAGAATTTTCTGCACCGGGTGCTGGGCCTCAGCGTGGCGGACTTCAATTCCCACTGGATGCGCCAGGTGTTCCGCGCGGGCGGCAAGGCCCCCGGCCGGGAGCCGGGCGGCAGCGCCGTGGCCCAGCGGGTGGCCTCGAGCCCCGGCGGCATCGGCGTGCTGACCGATCAGGCGCTGGCGGATGCATCCGGCCTGCGCGCCGTATACCGCACCGCGCAATAACCCAAAAACGACACCATTCGAGGGACCATGAAACTTCGCGTCAAAACAAAACTGCTGGGCTTCGGCCTGATCGGCATGGGGCTGGTCATTACCGTGGCGGCGGCCGGTCACCTGGGGGTGGCCACCGCCACCGGCGCCATGGACCGGATCGCGGTCAACTCCGCCGGGCTGCGCCACCATCTGCAAGCCAACATGATGCACCAGGGCATCATCGGCGACGTGTATGCGTCGCTGGTGTCCGCCGCGCGCAACGACCCGGACGCCATCGCCGCCGCCAGCCGGAAATTCCAGACCGACGCCGACACCCTGCGCGCCGAACTGGACACCGTCGAGGGGCTGGCCATGGACGCGGAGACCAAGCGGGAACTGGCCCGGGTTCGCCCGGCGCTGGAAAACTACGTGGCCACCGCCGAATCCATCATCGCCATTGCCGGGGACGACATTGGCGCCGCACTGGGAGAGTTGCCCAGGATCGACGCCGCGTTTGCCAATCTGACCACCCAGCTGGACGGGCTTTCCGACCTGATCACCCGCGCCAACGAGGACGCCCTGTCCCATGGCGAGGCGGTATCGGGCACCGCCCTGACCCTGGTCTGGCTGGTGGCGGCGGCCGCCTTCGGGGTGCTGATGAGCCTGTCGGTATGGCTGTCCGGGCGCATTACCCGGCCGCTGGAGCAGGCGGTGCGGGTGGCCCGCGCCATTGCCGCGGGAGACCTGAACAGCCAGGTGGAGGTGACCAGCCGGGATGAAACCGGCGACATGCTCACCGCCCTCAAGGCCATGAACGACCGGCTGCGGGATACGGTGTCCGAGGTGTGTCAGGCCGCCGACGCCATCACCGGCGGCGCCGGGGAAATGGCGTTCGGCAACGGCGAACTGTCCCAGCGCACCGAGGAGCAGGCCGCGTCCCTGGTGCAAACGGCCTCCTCCATGGAGCAGATGACCGCTTCGGTGAAAGCCACCGCCGAAAACGCCGCCCGCGCCAACAAGCTGGCCACCGGCGCCCGCGATCAGGCGGCCACCGGCGGCACCGTGGTGCACCGGGCGGTGGCCGCCATGGGGGAGATCGACGATGCCTCCAAGCGGATTGCCGAGATCATCGGCATGGTCGCCGAAATCGCCTTCCAGACCAACCTGCTGGCCCTGAACGCCGCCGTGGAAGCCGCCCGCGCCGGGGAACACGGGCGCGGTTTCGCGGTGGTGGCCTCCGAGGTGCGCAATCTGGCCCAACGGGCCGCCTCCGCCGCGGACGAGATCAAGAAGCTGATCGAGGACTCGGTGGGCAAGGTGAAGAACGGCTCCGCGCTGGTGGCCGAAAGCGGCCAGGCACTGATCGCCATTCAGGACAGCGTGGCCCGGGTCACCGAAATCGTGTCGGAGATCAATGCCTCCAGCCAGGAGCAGGCCACCGGCATCGATCAGGTGAACCGCGCCATCACCCAGATCGACGCGGCCACCCAGTCCAACGCCGCCCTGGTGGAGGAGGCCGCCGCCACCTCCGAAGGGCTGGCCGGCCAGGCCCGGCACCTGGAGCAGTTGATGACCTTCTTCAAGGTGAACACCTCCACGCACGGCGCCGCCACGCACGGCGCCACCGCTCCCGGTCTGCACCCGCAACCGGCCCCCACCCGGACCCCGGCGCGCAAGGTCGCACCGGCCACCGGGTTCGCGGCCAAAATCCGGCGCCGCCGGAAAACCGCCGTTGCCGGGCGCACCGCGCCCACCCCCCCTGTTCCGCAGGGGGCGTCCATGGAGGATTTCTAGCCCCTTCCCCTTACCCAGGCTAAATCCTCTTCGCCCCCCACTCCCCCCCCGCCGGCCTCCTCCAACCCCCAATCGGCGGGGGGGGACCCCCTTGGGGTCTCCCCACTCAACCCACCTGTCGGAGGGACCGGTCGCCGCCCGTCCCGGTACGGTTTCCACCCACTTCACACCGGCACCGGCGGCACCCCGCCTGCCCACCAAGCAGGCAACCGGCCCGCGCAACCCCCGAATTCATGAATTTTGTTGGCCTGTTTACATGATAGTTGTCATATAGCCTGGTAAAACTGTTTTGCATTACGCAAATTTTTCAGATGAACGCAAACCATCAGGTTAACCATAATTTACTTAATTTTCAAATCGTTACATCGTTAGCCGCGCAGGTGACAAGTGTCGCTAAACACTCTGCATTCGTTTAATGAAGATTTAACGATGTTCAGTCGATAGGACATACAGGGCCGCAGCCAATGCGGTCCGTGGCCGGATGGGGATCCCGTAACCGGCGATAAGGATCTCGCCGGCATGGGATCCCGATGGCAACCACCGCTGTGTGTTGTATGCGCCGCCATCGCAGATGGCGCGCGGAATCACCGTGCGGCTGCCACAGGTTCCAGGAGGCCTCATCCACCATTGGGATTGTTACTTTTTGAGGGATTTGACTGCAATGAGCGCAAGTGTAAAAACCAAACTGGCCGCCTTCGGCCTTGTCAGCATGGGTGTGGCGGTGTTGCTGGGTGTCACCGGCCATCTGGGGCTGGCCAGGGTGGACGGAGCCATGGATCATATCGCCGTCAATTCCACCGCCCTCAGCTATCACCAGGACGCGGACATGTTCCACGAGGGCCTTATCGGCCAGGTATACGGCGCCCTGATGGCCGCCCAGCGGGACGACCGCGGCCGGTTCAACGACCGCGCGGAAACCTACCGCGAAATGGCCGCCTCCATGCGCGCCGATCTGGCGGCGGAGGACGATCTGGATCTGAACAAGGAAATCACCGCCGGTCTGGCCCGCGCCAAGGCACCGCTGGAGGACTACATCGGCACCGGCGAGCGCATCATCCGAACCGCCCGAACCGACCCGAACGCCGCCTACGCCATGCTGCCGGAAATGGAACAGGCCTTCGAGGCACTGGCGGTACAGCTGGACGGCACCTCCGATATCATCAGCGAGGCCAACGACGCCGCCCGCGCCAAGGGTGACGAGGCGGTGGTGCTGGCCCGGCGCACCATCCTTGCGGTCACCGTGCTCGCGTTCGGCCTGCTGACCCTGTTCACCCTGTTGTTGAGCCGCCACATCATCGTGCCACTGCAACAGGCGGTGTCGTTTGCGGAAACCATCGCGTCGGGCGACCTGACCTGCAAGGTCACCGCCACCGGCGACGACGAAACCGGCAAGATGCTCACCGCCCTGCAGGCCATGTGCGACAAGCTGCGCAGCACGGTGACCGACGTGCGCCATTCGGCGGCCACCATCACCGGTGGCACCGGCGAGATCGCCCAGGGAAACACCGAGCTTTCTCAACGTACCGAGGAGCAGGCCGCCGCCCTGGAGGAAACCGCCGCGTCCATGGAGGAGATGACCGCCGCCGTAAAGGCCAACGCCGACAACGCCCACAAGGCCAACGACCTGGCCGCCGGCGCCCGCGACCAGGCGCAGAGCGGCGGGGCCGTGGTCACCCGGGCGGTGGACGCCATGGGCGAGATCAACGAGTCCTCGCGCAAGATCGCCGAGATCATCGGCATGGTGGGCGAGATCGCCTTCCAGACCAACCTGCTGGCGCTCAACGCCGCGGTGGAGGCGGCCCGTGCCGGTGAGCACGGACGCGGCTTCGCCGTGGTGGCCCAGGAGGTGCGCAACCTGGCCCAGCGGGCCGCCTCCGCCGCCGCCGACATCAAGAAGCTGATCGAGGATTCGGTGGACAAGGTAAAGAACGGCACCGAGTTGGTGGCCGAGTCGGGGAAGGCGCTGGCCACCATCCAGGACAGCATCGCCAAGGTGACCGACATCGTGTCGGAGATCAATGCCTCCAGCCAGGAACAGGCCACGGGCATCGATCAGGTGAACCAGGCCATCACCCAGATGGACGAGGTCACCCAGTCCAACGCCGCGCTGGTGGAGGAGGCCGCCGCCACCTCCGACAGCCTGGCGGACGAGGCCAAAAACCTGGCCGGGCTGATGGCCTTCTTCAAGATCGACACCGGCACCGCCAACTCGCCGGTTTCCACCGGTTCCGCCTCCGGCCACCGCGCCGGACGCTATGTGAGCAAGCCGAAGCGTACCGTCAAGGCCCGCCGCGTCACCGCCCCCGTGGGTGGCGAACTGGAGGACTTTTAGTCCGTCTCCCGTCTCCTGACCCTTGCCCCCGCCGGAACGATTGTTTTCGGCGGGGTTTTTTTTCAGGGTCGTTCGTCCATCACTACCCGGACATTTTCCTAAACCTTTCCCGAGCGCCTTCCGAATGGAGTGTCATGGAAGCCATTCCCAACTTCGGGACATGGCTTCCGGCAGGTAACGGAAGCGACCGCGCACGCGGGGCGGCACCGGCGAAACACACCCATCCAGGAGAGGGGTCTCGATCGCACGGGCATTTGGCTTTCGGTGAATGTACGTCTGATTTCAGACGCACATTCATCGGCGCGCATCCGCTTGATATGTAGGGGCACCGGGCTCCTCGGGGTTGGGAAACATACGGGAAGGAATCGGGAATGGACATTTCAGTTAAAGCAAAACTACTCTGGTTCGGCATGCTCAGCATGGCCATGGCCATCACGCTGGGCGTCACCGGCTACATGGGCCTTACCACGGTGGACGAGGCGATGGACACCATCGTGGTCAACTCCCAGGGGCTGGCCCACCAGTTGGTGGCCGATATGCGCCACGACACCATCAAGAGCGACATGCTCAATTCGTTGGTGGCGGTAGCCCGCAACGACCACGGCGCCCTGGGCGACGCCAAGGATTCCCTGCGTGAGAGCGCCGCCAGCTTCCGCGAGGAACTGGATGCCATCGACGGCCTGGGCATGGATACCCACGTGGTCAACGAGTTGAACAAGGCTCGTCCGGCCCTGGAGCGCTACATTGAGACCACCGAGGAGATCGTGCGCGTGGCCGAGGGCGACCTGATGGCCGCCTATGCCATGCTGCCCGACTTCGAGAAATCGTTCGAGGCCCTGGCCGAGGAGATGGAAGGCCTGTCGGCGATGATCGAGTCGGAAAACGCGGAAGCCCAGGCCGGCGGCGACAAGGCGGTGTCCGGCGCCAAGGGCCTGATCCTGGTGATTTCCGTGGTGGCCTTCGGTCTGTTGATGACCATTTCCACCTGGCTGTCCCGCCGCATTACCGCTCCGCTGGAGCAGGCCGTGCGCGTTTCCAAGGCGATTGCCACCGGCGACCTGAACAGCAAGGTCGAGGTGACCACCACCGACGAGACCGGGCAGATGCTGACCGCGCTCAAGGAGATGAACGACAAGCTGCGCGAGACCGTCTCCGACGTGCGCGCCGCGGCCGCCACCATCACCGACGGCTCGGGCGAAATCGCCCAGGGCAACTCGGAGCTCTCGCAGCGCACCGAGGAACAGGCGGCGTCCCTGGAGGAGACCGCCTCTTCCATGGAGCAGATGACGGCTTCCGTGAAGGCCAACGCCGAAAACGCGGCCAAGGCCAACCAGTTGGCCAACGGAGCCCGCGAACAGGCCGAAGGCGGTGGCGCCGTGGTGCAGAAGGCGGTCACGGCCATGGAGGAGATCACCGGATCGTCCCGCAAGATCGCCGAGATCATCGGCATGATCAACGAGATCGCCTTCCAGACCAACCTGCTGGCGCTCAACGCCGCGGTGGAGGCGGCCCGTGCCGGTGAGCACGGACGCGGCTTTGCCGTGGTGGCCTCCGAGGTGCGCAACCTGGCCCAGCGCGCCGGTTCCGCCGCCGACGAGATCAAGAAGCTGATCGAGGATTCGGTCACCAAGGTGAAGAACGGCTCCGAACTGGTGGAAGAGACCGGCCGCGCGCTGCTCAACATCAGCGAATCGGTGGCCAAGGTCACCGACATCGTGTCGGAGATCAACGCCTCCAGTCAGGAGCAGGCCTCGGGCATCGATCAGGTGAACAAGGCCATCGGTCAGATGGACGAAGTCACCCAGTCCAACGCCGCGCTGGTGGAGGAGGCCGCGGCCACCTCCGACAACCTGGCCGAGGAGTCCAAGCACCTGGCCCGCCTGATGACCTTCTTCAAGATCGACGGCATGGACCATCACGTCAGCAGCCGCGCCACCCGCGAAACCGGCTGGCAGGCCAGCCAGAAGGCGGCCTCCACCGGCTTTGTGGGCAAGGCCACCCAGCGCCGCAAGCGCGCCATGAAGACGGCCACCCCGACCCCCGCCGGGTCGGCACCGGCCGCTGGTCCGGATAACATGGAAGACTTCTAGCCGAAGCCTTCCATAGGGAACCCAAAAAAGCCCCTGGCCCCAAGCGCCAGGGGCTTTTTTGTGGGCGATGCCTGCTCCCCCTGGCCTTCCCACCCCACCCCGTCATTCCCGCGCAGGCGGTTTGGCCGTTTGGCGGGCACCGGGATTCCAGGGGCAAGGCATGGTCGATCGGCCTTTTGGATCGGCGGCGGGTATCCGGTGAATGGCTGTGTGCCAGTTTGCCCGGATTTTCGTGTGAGTGACCGCGTGGGGCCGTCGCACGGGTCTCATCCCGCTTCTTACGTTTCTTCCACGTCCTTCCCGACCCCCCAATCCCCATCCCTTATCCCCCACAAGGGGACAAGGGGGTGTGCTGCGCGCACGGCGGTATGTGACTGTAGAGGGCTGATTGGAGTTCTTTCGGTGGAAATGACCAGCCGCCTTGCATTCCATATTGGCTATCGTCGATGGGCCACGCCGTAGGGGCATCGAGTGGCTTCGGTTACCCGTTTGGATGGGAACCGGTCGATCGGTAATCAATCCGTAAAAATCCCTTTTACGAACCGTTAACGCACCGGTAACTTAGCCTCCCGCAAAGTGCTCCTCGAGCTGGGATATGGGTCGTGTGCACTCCCGCCGCCCTCGCTCCCAATACACCCCGTCATTCCCACGCAGGCGGGATTCCAGTGACCATCACGGTGCGCATCACCGTATAAACAAAGGTGATGCTGGCTCATTGATGCGGCCCGACGGGTACGGTGGAGTGGATCAAACGGCACCGAACTCCGGATTCCCGCCACGCGGGAGTGACAGCCGTTCGGGACCGCCGGAGGCCCCAGGGCCGCACTCCCCGGTGCACCCCACCGTGAACCGCGCCCTCCACAACTCCAAAAACCACCATGTTTTCAATACCTTCTGCACGTTCCGTCTCGCAAGCCAGCCCCTCCACAAAGGCCTTTTTTCCACATAATTTCAATGAGTTCTGAAAATCATCCGGAGAAATTCCCGGTTCAACCCACCGCATCGTGCTACCGGCCTTCAGAACCCCTTGATATTCCGTTCCGAGGACACCGTGAACATGCGAAACCCACGGTGCTAAACGTCCCCACAAAGCGGTTTTTATTCCACAAAATCAACCGGTTCTGCGCGCGAAAACCGTTAATTTTCACCGTGTTTCATTTCGCAACCACAAACGGGATTTGCCGTGCAAAAACAGATGGTTCTGAGTTTTCAGCCGATTTTTTGCGAAATAAATCCGCCGTGCCCACAAACGGCCAAAAATACCACGTTGTCAGTGGGTTATGCCCGGTGATTTACCGTGACCCACGGTTTAGCTTTGCCGTTTGCGAAGCGAAGTAACACGATTTTTCCCCGTCCGCGCCCCCGGAGCGCCCCACGCACCAGGGGCCTCGCGATGAATAACGTGTTGTTTTTACGAAGCAGGGCATCCCCACAAACGCATCAAGCACCAGCAGCGCCAGATGCACGCCACCGGCCGCGCGGAAGTCGGCCACCATGACGGGGGAATCGCCGTGCCGCCTTCCCGCCGATTCCGCCCCCCCGCCATCGCGGCCAACAGCAAGGGGCCAACCGATCTTTGAAATATCACTCCCCTCACCCCCACATGCGGCGGGATGGCAGTCCATGGAATGCCGTATTCCATTGCATCAGGAAAGGCCGGTGGTGAGGGAGGAAGGCGCGGGAAGGTCCCACCCGGCTAATCCGCACTTATTGCTGTGCGCGGAGCCCCTGTGCGGGGTGGAAGATGGCGAAGGCGGAGGTGTAGCCGTGCAGATAGGTGGCGTCGCCCACGGGGCCGATCTCGCCGTTGCAGAAGAAACCGCCCATGGGGACGCCATCCACCAGGGTGGCGAAGGCTTCGGCATCGTGATTGGGGGTTCCGTAAAGGCTTTGCCCGCGCCCCAGGCAGGAGAACAGCAGGGCGCCGGAGGCTTTGGGGCCGTCCTGATGGCGCTCCAGATAGGCGGACAGCATCTGAATGAGATCCGCCGCGCTGGAGGCGCCGTCGCGCACGTGAAAGCGCACCAGTTGGCCTTCGCGCAGCTTTTCACCCACCACCAGGGAGGATTCGTCCTTGGTGATGCCCAGCACGTTGCGGATCAGGTAATCCCCGTGCTCCGGGTGGTCGTTGACGGCACTCTGGGCAATGCCCAGAAACAGGGAGGAGCGGGCCAGTTCCCGGTCTTCTTCGGGCAGTTCCGCAAACATGCGCCCGAGCACGGCCAGGGCCGGTTCCTCGTCCAGTTCGTGCAGCACGTGGGCTTCGGATTTGGTGACCATCAACACCTCGCCCACCGGGCGCACCCCCTGGGCGACCACCGTTTCGATATGGATGTCGCCGCTGAGCGCCACCCCCACCGCGCCAGTGCGCTCGGTGCGGCCATCGATGAACAGCACGTTGTTGCCGGGCCCCTCGGCGCCGCTGGCCATGCCGCCGATCACCTGGGCGCCGGTGTAGGCAAAATCAAGTCCCGCCAGCAGATCCTCGGCGGGAAAGGAAAACGGGTCGGCCAGCACCACAAAATCGGGGTGGTCCTCCCGCGGGACACCCAGGGCCGCCGCCCATTCGGCGGGGGAGGAGCCGATGCCGGAAAGGGTTTCCGCCGTCAGCCGGAACGGGGTCACCGCCACCCCCGGCAGGCGTGCCGCCACCACGGAAAGGGCTTGATTGAATTCGATTTCGCGCCCCTGGCCGATCAGCCCACCACCGCCGCAGCCCACCATGTGGCGGTGCGGAATGGCCTCGGCAAGCAGTTCCGGCAGGCGCTCCACACCGGGGTATTCCGGGGAGACAAACACGAACAGCAGGTCGTACGGTTCGGTGGCGGAAAGGGTGCTGGCGCACTGGGCCACCGCCTCCTCCAGACTGGTCCGGGTGGATAGGGCGGAATCCCACTGCATGCGGTCGATATCGGTGGTGGAACGGGTCATGAGTTTTCTCCAGACCCCCGATTGTACGATGATTCCGCCCCGATGCGCGTGCATTTATTTGCGCGCACCGGGGCGAAAAACCACGTCAGGCGTTGGCGCCGATGTAGGCAATCTCCACGTCAAACACCAGGGTTTGACCGGCCAGCGGGTGGTTGGCGTCGATGGTGGCGTTTTCGCCGCCGATCTCGCGCACGGTCCACATGCGGCCCGGCTGCTGGTTGTCGCCCAGCACGTCGCCGGGGGACACCCCTTCCGGCAGCTGGCTGGCCGGAACCTTCACCTGAAGCTCCGGGTTGTACTCGCCATAGGCCTGCTCCGGCGGAATGGTGAGGGTGCGCTGCTCCCCCAGCTTCATGCCGAGCACTCCGGCGCTCATGCCGGGAATCACTTCCTCGCCGCCGGCGGTGAATTCGAGCGGGTCGCGCCCTTCACTGCTGTCGAAAACCGAGTCGTCGGTCAGCTTTCCCGTGTAATGAATGCCGATAACGTCGCCCTGGTTTACCGTCTGTTCCATGTTCGTGCTCTTGTCTTTGGATTGTCGACGCGACCGCTCCACGGTCACGTCGGGTTGTTCCGGCCGGTCCGGGAATTAAAGGGTGGGGGATTGCCGGGGGGATTCGCGGCGCGGTGCGTTGCGGGAGCGTTCCGGCCGCGGGCGGGCCAGGTCCACCTTCAGCGCACGGCCGGAAACCTCGCGGCCATTGAAGCGCTCGACGGCGGACGCAGCCAGCGCGTCACTGGCCATTTCCACAAAACCGAATCCCCGCGAACGTGTGCCGGAGGTATCGGTCACCACGCTGGCGCGGGTTACTTCCCCCACCTCGGCAAACAACTGCGCAAGGGACTCGTCCCGTACTGAAAACGGCAGATTGCCTACGTATACCCGGTTGCCCATGATGGTGGTCCTCCCCCGGTGCGGCACCCCGGTCACACCCGCCGCCCGCCGCATGCGGGCACGGAACCGGCAGTGCCATGCAAACGCTTTCACGATAACACATCCCGCGCGCGCTTGCCGAACCCCCACGGGCACCCGGCCACCCCGAGGCACGGCGGGGGGGTACAAATCGAAAGACACACACCCAGATCCACCACACACACGAGGCGTGAAAAGGGGGAAAACACACACCAGCCGGGGACGCGGAATCGGCCCCCGAGAAGCGTAATCACCGTGTGGCATTCACACGGGGTTGGCGGCCCGCATCGCACCGGTTGAATGACCGGATGCGCGCCTGATAAAGAATTTTGTGGAGCGCATTGTGACGACCCGGAGAAGCGGATGCAAGGAATATTTAGTGTCTGCCTAACATTTCCGCTTTTTTGAAAAAGATCAATCTGTTGTGAGTGATTTAACCCTCAGCAATTTTCCGTTTTCCACGACCGCGCAGGGCGGCAGACAACAGGGCCAGCAGGGCCATTACGGTCAGGCCGTCACCGCGGGAGGCGACACCGGTGGCCACGGCGCAGCCTCCCCCGGCACCGGGCTCGGCCCCCGGTGCCGGGGGGGATGGGGGCGGAGGCATGGCCGCCGCCAGGGTGAAGGTGGAAAAGGACGCAGTCACGCCGCACACCTGAGTGGTGGGCAGGCCGGCCACCTGGGGCAGGTCGCGCCACGCCTGATCCACCGCGTCCCAGTGCAGCAGGCGCAGGTCGGCATCGGGCGCAAACCGGCCCGGCTCCGGCGCCATGCACACAATGGCCTCCCCGGCAAACAGGGCGGAAGTGGAAATGTCGTAGTACACCGGGGCGATCCCCCCGGTATACCCGTCCGGCAGGGGTGGCGCGTCATCCCGGATCACGGCCACGGTTTCCCCGCGCAGGCTGACCACGGAAAACAGCACGTCCACAACCGGGCCGGCGTTGGCCAGCACGTCGCTGCCCGCAGTCGTGTTGCATACGTATTCATCGTTGCGGCCGTTGCAGTTGTCGTCCAGCAGGTTGCACACCTCCACCGCAAGGGGATGAATGGCGGGGTCCGTATCGTCACAATCGTCCGGGTTGGCGCTGAATCCGGGCGGGGGCGTGGCGCAGGCGCGGGTGGTCGATGCCGAATGGCCGTAGCCATCGCCGTCCGCATCGCGGAAATAGGGCCAATCCACGCCCTCGTCCACCCGGCCGTCGCAATTGTCGTCCACCCCGTTGCACACTTCCATTGCCTGCGGATAGACCTGCGGATCGGTATCGTCACAATCCCCCCACCGGGCGGTGTACCCCGGCGTATCACGGCACACGCGTGCGGGGGGCAACACCCCCCAACCGTCGCCATCGGCGTCGGTATAGCCGTCCACGGTCTGAAATTCGTCGATCTCCCCGTCCAGATCGTCGTCCAGGCCATTGCACAACTCACTGCCCGGCGTCAGGTTGGGATCGTCGAAGGCCGACAGCAGGCGGTAGCCGTCGTCGGCCTGCTGGACCCAGGCGAAATGCCCGCCGTCATTGATGGACGGGAAGGCGTTGTCCTGGAACGTGGTGGTGAGTTGGGCAACCCCGGCGATGCCGCCACGGAACAATTGACCGGTTTGAGTCGCGGAATGAGGAGCGGTCCACATCACCTCGTCCTGATCGTTCAGGGAAACGTATGCCGGGGATAAAAATCCGTCCGTACCGGTTGCCGCAATGATCCGGTCCACCATCCCATCGTGCAGATGGATGCCGCCGCCCGGGCCGCTCGCAACCGCCCAGGCGACGTGACCCGGATTGTTGATCCGGGGAATGCCCGCCTGCCCCGAATCCGGCACGGTGGCCGGAGTCCCGCCGATGGCGTCCAGTCGCATCAGGGATGAGGAATAGAGTGTCCGCCGCATCCACACCATTTGCCCGGAGTCGTTGATATCGGGACGAAGGTCCATGGCCGTGCCGGGGTTGCTGACCGGCGTCAACGCGCCGGTGGCGATGTCATACCGAACGATGGCGGAACCGGTTCCGCCGGGCGGGGACCACTCCCACACCACCTGCCCGGTGTTGTTCAGGCGCGGGTGGCGATTGTCACCATCCACGGAGATGCGGGCCGCCCCCGCACCGTCGTAAAAAAAGATGTGCCTGGCTCCCGTGGCGCCGGCGGCCCACACCACCTGCCCCACGTCGTTCAGATCGGCCTGCGGCTCCACCAGTTCCGGCTGGTGACTCAAGCGGATGGAGGCTGCGGGGGAGGTGGCGGTAGCCGGTTGATACAGGTAAATCTGCCAAAGGTCGACCGCGGAATGGCCGCAATACAGGAGTTGCCCCGGGTTATTCAGGGTCACACAACCGAGCGGAGATATCCCGTTGTGCCGTTCGGAAATCGACATTCCGGCCAGCGCCATCCCGGGGAGCGCCACTCCCACTGTCAGCGAGACCGCGCATGCCCGCAGGAGAAGAGGCAGAACATTCCGAAACCACACACGCACCGGGGCAACCTCCTGCCATACAGGACCGCGCTCCCCCCGGCGCGCGGGCAATTCTTCCGCCACCCGAACCCACCTTGGTTGGCCGTTCGGGACTCGTTCTGTTTTCACGTACGGTACTAAACCCGTGACATCTTTTCCAGCAAGTTACGCATGCCGCCGCCAGCGGGGCGCACAAGCAGTCGCAGGGTTCAATGTTGAATGGTAAGAAACGAAACGGACCCGGAGATCCGGAGGGAGTGGCGACTACTCGATGTAGTATTCCGCCCAGGCCATCGCGAGCAGCATCACGGCGGCGGTGCAAATGAAGTTCATCACGTTCACAGAATATTGTTCCTCACAAGGGCACACACGGCCCCAAACACACGGGCCATTACTGATTATCAAGCGGGCAATATTGCAATTCGCGGACCGCATCGGGTTAATGGGTTTTTGTATATTTAAATCAAATTGTTACCACAACACCGCGCCGTACCGGCCCCTACCTTACAACGGGTGAAAACCGCCGATTCTGGGAAAATCTTTGTCCCGTATGCCCGCCGTTTGCTTTCCGCTCCGCGTGATCGCGCCGAAAAGGGAGGTATGCACGACTGTCGCCAATGCGGAGTTTCCACCCCGGCCGGGATGGTGCCCGGTGACCGCGCCTGCGGCCGCTGCGGTGTGGTGTTTGCGCGCGCGAACGCCGCCCGTCGAGCACCGGCACCGAGCGCGCCGCCTCCCGTCCCCGGCGGGGCCGGCTGGGGTTCCCACGTCTGGCGTCACCTGACCTGGGTCGACCCGGAAGATGGTCTGCCGGTGGCCGCCGGGCGCGCCCTGCTATTAGTGCTGCTGGCCTGGTGGGGGTGGCGTTTCGCCCAGCTCAACCGTCCCTGGGGGGTGTGGGACAGCCACTTTCTGCACAACGCCCATCTGGTGTTTCACGAGGCGGGGCACCTGCTGTTTGCCCCATTCGGACGTTTTATGAGCATCGCCGGGGGCAGTCTGATGCAACTGCTGATTCCGCTGGCGGCAATGGCCGGGTTTCTATACGCCCGGCCCCAGCCGTTTGGTGCCGCGGTCGCCACCTGGTGGCTGGGCACCAGCCTGATCGACCTGTCCCCCTACATCGGCGATGCCCAATCGCTGAAACTGATGATGATCGGCGGATTTCTGGCCGAGGACGTGCCCGACGCCCACGACTGGCGCAACCTGCTGTATTCCCTGGAACTACTTCGCCACGACCGGCTGATTGCCACGGTGGCGTGGAACATGGGAGGGGCGCTGATGATCCTGGGGCTGGCCTGGGGATCGGCGCTGGTGGTCCGTCAGATACAGAATCCGGGCGCCTAAAACACCCGCACCTGCACCACCGCACCGGAGGTGCGTCGCACCAGTTCGTCCGCCGCCAGCACACCGCCCGCCGGGCGGGTGGCGCACGGGGCCGCCCCCACCACGCGCCCCCACCACGCGCCCCCGCTCATCCAGCACCGGGCCACCGCTGTATTGCCCGCATGGACCTGCGGACGTATCTGGAACGCGCCGGGAACGCCCTCGAATCCGGAGGTGTTGTTGATGATGCCGACGGTCACCGTCAGTTGGTCCGACAATTTCCCCGCCAGCGGAAAGCCAAACGCTTAGATGCGGGTCCCCCGGTTGGGCTCAGGGTGCCTGCCTGCCGCTGCTGGACGGGCCAGGGCCCGGATCGTCCGCATCGGGCGGGCCGGTATCGGCAGGAAACACCCGGTACAGGGACACCTTCTCCTCGCCCACATCCAGGCGCAGTTCGTTGCGATTCCTGATTTTCAGACGCACCCCGGATTCGGTGGAATCGCGCATCCAGATGCGGCCGGTATAGACGTCGCGCCGGGCGGTGGACTGGATAAACATCTTGATGCGCCCCGGCTTCTGCCAGCCGAAGGGAATCGCGTCGGTCACCACCGCTACGTATTGAAAGTCGGGATACAGGCCGGTTTCGTTGGGCAGGATCGCCACCTCGTAGGTGTTGTCCTGCCACACCCATACCCCCTCCAGCCACGACAGGGGGCGGCCGGTCAGGTATCGGTCGATGGCCTCCTGACGCGACCGGATCTCCATGCGCTCGGCGCTCAGGCCCCGGGCCAGGGTCAGCACGGAGCACCCCCCTTCCAGCACGGCCACCAGCAACAGCAGCACGCCGATTCCCCATCGGCGATGGGTCGATACGGTCCGTCCAGTTGTTTGCCCGATTGCCGTCATCCGCGCCCCATTCTGACGAATTGGAATTGTCCAGCGTGGTCCGCATCATAGACGATACCCCACCCAAAAATCGAAATACGGGGCGAAAAATGAGCCTGTTCGTTGCACTTTTCGCGCACTTCGTCCGATAAGACCGTGACAAGGTGCCGTACTGCCGATACGCCGCAACCCGATGTGCATCGGGGCGTCCGGCGGAGCCGCACCCGGACGATTATGGGAAGGTGCCGGAATTCGGGGTGTTTTGCCCCCCGGTGGATAGCAAGGAGCAGTTACCCCCCCTGATGCAGGGCTTCAATCTCAAAACCCTCGCCGGCCCGGGCCGCATGCCCATCTTCACCATCGTGCTAACCCTGTTCGTATTGGCGGGGATGGGGTACGTGCTGTCCACGGGTGCGCGCATTCAGGCGGTGAACGTACCATTGACCCGCGCCGCAACCTCGATTGAGGTGGAAGTGGTGCGTGCCCACCTGGTGATGGACGAGATTCTGGCCGGAGACGCCAAAAGCCGCTTTGAGGAAGTCCGTTCGCGGCTGGATCATGCCGACCTGCTGGCCCGCGCCATGCTGGATGGGGCCGACACCGAGGAATGGAAGATCATCCCCATCGACGACCCGGAACTGACCCAGCAACTGGGCCGCACCGTGACCCGGCTGGAGGAATTCCGCGACGCCGCCAAGACCCGACTGTACCTGGCCACCGTCAACCGCCGCGCCGGGCACGACAACAAGGACAATGAGCAGTTCGAGGGGGCCTTCACCGCCTTCAACCTGTCCATGCAGCGCACCAACGAAGCCCTGCACCACGCCATGGACAACCAGTTTTCCGCTTTTGTGCGCACCCAACTGGCGCTGATCATCGCCTGCGCCCTGCTGGGACTGGCTGCGGCGCTGACCTTTTTCCGCTTTGAATGGCAGCGGGCCGGACATACGGAAGCCCTGCTGGAGGCCAACCTGCGCGCCCGCGAAAACGACAAGCAACTGGTGTCCACCGTGCTGCGCAGCGTGGGCGAGGGCGTGATCGCCACCGACCGCAAAGGGGTGGTCACCATGATCAACCCCCTGGCCGAGGCGCTCACCGGCCGCTCCCACGAGGCGGCCATGCATCAGGCCATCGAGGACGTACTGAAAATCGAGGGCACCCGCGACCGTCCCACCGCGCGCCACATTCTGTATGAAGTGGTAGTGGAGGAACAGCCGGTCACTCTGAAGACCATGCACATTCTTTGCAGCGACGGCACCCGCCGCCCGGTGGAACTGACGGCCTCGCCGCTGCTGGACCACGAAGGAGAGCAGGCCGGCATGGTGCTCAACTTCCGCGACGTGACCGAGCGCAAGGCGTTCGAGGACAAACTGGAACAGATGGCGCTGTTCGATGGACTCACCGGCCTGTTCAACCGGGCCCAGTTCGACCGCCGCCTGGAGGAGGAATTCCAGCGCGCGGTCACCTACTACGACCTGCCCCTGTCGTTGCTGCTGATCGACGTCGATCACTTCAAAAACGTCAACGACAGCTACGGCCATCAGGCCGGTGACGCCTATCTGATTGAACTGGCCAAACTGGTGGCCCGGCACATCCGCAAGGTGGATCTGGCCGCCCGTTACGGAGGTGAGGAAATCGCCATCATCCTGCCACAGACCAACGGCGAGCAGGCCAGCATGCTGGCCGAAAGGCTGCGCGAGCAGGCCGAGGCAATGGTGGTGGTGTGTGGCAAGCACAAGGTGAGCACCACCCTGTCGATCGGGGTAGCCTCTCCCCAGACCACCACCATGATCGCCCCGCGCGAACTGCTGGAAGGGGCCGATCAGGCCCTCTACCGGGCCAAGAACAATGGCCGCAACCGGGTCATCCTGTTCGGCTCCGAAGCGCCTCTGGCAGCCCCCTTGCCGGCCCGGACGATTCCGGACGGCGCCTCCACCCCGGACGGACCGGAAGAAAAGCGCGGCGTGCCCAAGGCCGTTGTACAGTCCGCCCCGGCCACCGACGTGGGAGTGGAGACCGAACCGGCACCTGCGGCGGACACCACCTCACCCGGCAAGAAGGACGGGAAGTCTCCCAAGCAGGCGGGGGTGATTTCCAAAGCTACCCCCAAGCCGCGTGAAACCACCGCCAAAGGCAAGAAAACAAAGAAGGATTGAACCTGCGGATCACTGCCCGCAGACAAAAAAAGCCCCGCCGGAAAGCGGGGCTTCTTTGTCACACCGTCCGGAACCAGAAAGTCCCGGGCGCCGCGTGAGGAGCTGGTGGTCAGCCAGCCAACAGTACCAGCCAACCCATGGCCGCAAGGGCGAAGCAGGTACCACAGATGAGATTGGCGAAAACAGGCATTGGATCAATCCTACGAGTACGTGTCTGACAAAACCTGCCAATAGAGGCTGCAAACGGCGGACCATTTTTAAACAGGTCACCACCGCATCCTTCACGGAAGGGCGTAAATTAAAAATTTTCAATCGTTTGTGAAGACCACCCCCGAGTCTTCGCCCCCTGTCCCCGTGCCGGAAATTGGTCCAGGTGACAGTATTTCTTACCCGCCGGTGTTCAAAATCCACCCGCTATGTACGAATCGGAACATTCCGGTGGGTCCATTAGGGTGCGGCAAGCAATGATTCGAATGCGGCCATCTGCGCGGCCCCGTTCCACTCCCGTGCCCCCAGTGATTTACCCATGAACCGGCCGTCGCGCCCGATCAGATAGGTTACCGGCAGCGCCGCCACTTCATACCCTTTGCGCGTTTCACCGGTGGGGTCGAGCAATACGGGAAAGGAGAGACCGCGCCGCGCCACGAACTGACGCACCGCCTTCAAACGGCCCCGGTCCACGTTTATCGCCAGCACCACCAGCCCGGCTTCCCGATAGGTATTCCATACCGCTTCGAGGGCGGGCATCTCGGTGACACAGGGACCGCACCAGGTGGCCCAGAAGTTAAGGACCACCAGCTTGCCCCGGTAATCGGCCAGCCTCCCTTCGGCGCCGTCCGGGGTGAACAGGCGAAACTCCGGAGCCGACAGCCGCTCCCGAGGGGCCGACATGCCCAGGGACGCCAAGGCACCGGAAACATTCTCCGGGGGGGCCGGCCCTGCGGCGGCCGGAAGCGCCCCCCCAAGCGCCCCGACCACCAGCAATGGCAGAATCATCCGCAGCAACCGGTTCATCGTCCGTGCCTTTCCAGATAACCGAGAATGCGCGCACGCTCGCCCTCAACAAAGGGCGGCATGCCCGCTTCGGCCATGCGCCGCTCCATCAGGGTCAGCACCGGGGGCCACTGCTCTTTGGTATGGCGGGCCGGGTGTGGCACTGAATGACAGGCACCACAGCGGGCCCGGTACAGGTCCACCCCCTCCCCGTCCGGCACCGGGGTCGGCGCCCCGGCACAGGCAACCAGCCCCGTCAACATCAATGTCCCGAACAGGCCGAGGGAAATCCGTTTGATCTTCCTTTCGCTGAATTTCATGGCACCCCCTAGAATCCGAGCCGGCTTTCGCCCGCCGCACCCACGCTGTCCGGGTGACGCACGCTGCGTTTAGTGGGAACCTCCAGATACCAGGTCAGCATCACCCGGTAGTCCTCGCTCATTTGCGGACCATTCAGATTTTCATAGACCGGTACCTGCACGGTCAGATCGACGATATGCAACGGGCGCGGCTGCCACTGAAAGCCCGCCGACACGGATACCCGCTGGCCGCCGTAGTTGTCCGTCTCCCAGGCCGGAGTCATTGGGTTCGGATTCACGGGCCAATTGGCTCGACCGGAGGATCCGTCGGTGTAGGCGTCCATCTCGCCGCCGATGGCGCCCACCGCCTCGCCATTCAACTGCAACTGTCCCAGCAGATCGTACCGCCACTGGTGCATGGCATACAGATCGAGAGCATAGCGGTTACCCAGGCGGTAGTCCCGTTTGTTGTCGTACAGGCGCAGGGTACTGGTCAGGTTGGCACCCCACCAGAACGGGCTGGCCGAACCCTGATAGAGCAGTCCCACCGTTGGGTCGAACGTGCCCGAGCCAAGCTGCATCGCGTAGGGAAGCTGTTCCGCCCGGCGCATGACCACCGGGTGCGTGGTGTTCTTTTCGTCTATGGAGCCGGTGGGTAACGACAGGCCCAAAAACAGGGAAGCCTGACGGGTTGGCACCAGTGGGTCATCGGTGAACAGGCGGTACTTGGTCATAAGCATGGTGTCACCCATACCGGACGATTCCATGGTGTAGCCGGGCAGGCCGGTCATCATCGCCATGTTGCTGTTGAACAGCATGTCCATCTCGTGGTCCTTGTACATGAACATGAGCCCGGCGAAGAAGTCATCGGTAAAGCTGTACCCCGCCGCAAGGTTCAGCATACGCATATCCATGGAAGTAGGCGCCGCCATGTATACGCCCGGAGCGGGGGTACCCAGGATCGAGGCCGGGTCCACGCGGGAGGTGCCGGACAGAAGGCCGTCCATGTGCATGAACATGGGGGTGACTTTGAAGCGGAACTCGTGGGTTTCGGGGACGCCGCCGCCGGGGATGTTCATGGGCATGTTGCCTCCGCATTTTCCGCAGCACAGGCCAACATAGGCCTCAGCTCGGGACAGGGGGGACAGCAGCCCAAACAGCAACACAACAGCGCATGCGAGCACGCGGATACCAATACGCATAACGGTTTCCTTTCACACGGAGGAGGGCGCAGGCGGACTGGGCCTCCCCTCTGGAACGGTCAAATTGAAGATCGGTTTTTTAGGCGGAAACGGCCGACGCGGGTGGTCCGCGGGCGGGAAGCACGCCGAAATCGGCGGAGGAGGGAACGGACTGGTCGGCAGCCGCCGGAGACTCGAAGGACGGGCCATCCAGCCCCGCCAGCCGGGGCAAGTCCACCCCGTGGGCGGCCAGCTTGTCCAGGCAGTCGCACAGGGAACCTGACATGGAGTGGACGTCGCCGGGAGCCTCGCCCCCGAGCATGGAGGAATCGCTGCTCTGGTGACACGGGCCACCGGCCAGGGCAATTCCGTGATCCAGCACGCACAGCAGCGCACTGATGGTCAGCATCAGATACAGCACCGTCAGCAGGCCAATTCCAGTCTGCCGCACGGTTCGATGCAGTGCCCACGGATTCATCGTACTAATTTACCACCTTTTGCGTCACTCGCAGCCGGAGCCATCCGGCCGTGGGTGGGAAAGGTAGGGGGCCACACCAGCGTGGGGCCTTCGCTTGCGGCGAATGTGGCGCTTCTGGCCCAAGGAGCCTAAAGGGGCCGCAGCGGGAAGCAGGTCACCACCAACGTACCCATCGGAATGTGGCCAGCAACCCGAGGAACACCACGCCGAGCATGGCCATCACCCAGCGGAACGCATCTGGGTTGTCCGAGCCTGGAATTCCACCCACGTTGATCCCCAGCAGACCGGTGACAAAGCTAAGCGGCAGGAACACCCCCGCCACCAGCGAAAGGACATACATGCGCCGGGAAAGCTGCTCGGTTGCGTAGGAAGTGATTTCCTCCTGAATCACCTGCGACCGCTCACGGGCCATGTCGAGTTCCTCCACGGTGCGGGTCAATCGATCGACCACCTCGCGCAGCAACAGGCGGTCATCATCGGACAGAGACCCGACGCGCTCCACCGCCACCCGCCCTAAGGCATCGCGCTGGGGGGCCAGATAGCGGCGCAATTGCACCGCCCGGTGGCGGCAGTCGGCCACCTGATGACGCACCGCCTGCGGGTCGCGACGGGTGGCCGCTTCCTCCAGGTCATCCACCTGATCGGACAGGGCCTCCACCACGTCCGAGGCACGCTCCGCCAGCCGCTCGGCCAGCAGGGCCATGAGCGCCGCCGGGTTTTCCGGACCGCCACCGCGCACCAGGGCCGCGCGCACGTCATCGACGCTGCGCAGGTGACGGCGACGGGTGGTGATAATGCGCCCCGGCTCCAGCCAGATACGCACTGACACCATATCCTCCGCCTCGGCGCCCGGGTTCAGGTTGACGCCGCGCAAGTTGGCCAGTATCCCGCTGCCATGGGTCACCGCGCGGGGGCGGGTTTCCTCCGCCAGCATGGCGTCGGTGACCACCTCGTCCAGACCACTGGCTTCCACCAGCCAGCGCTGGGCCTCCGGATTGGGAAAATGCAGGTGAATCCACACCGGCCCCTCCACTCCGGCATTCACCTCCCCCCATCCGATTTCAGTGCCGCCACCGGCGCCATCCAGGCGCCACGCGGTAACCAACGGCCCGTTGTCCGGGGCGTCGGTGGGCAACGGCTCGATATTCGGGCTCACGATTTCACGCCCTTTTGAGCCGCGGAGCGTTCCAGCGACGGAGCTGTGTGCATAACCCGTTGCGGGAACGGAATTTCGATACCTTCCACGTCAAACGCCTTTTTCAGGCGCCTGCGGTATTCGCGGCCCACGTCCCACTGCTTGCCGGGAACGGTCTTGATGCGTGCCTTGATCACTACGGCGCTGTCCCCGAATGCATCCACCCCGAACACCTCCATATCCTCGCGGATCAACGGTCCGAAGGAAGTGTCCGCGCGCAACTCGGCCGCCACTGACTTCATTACCGTCACCACCTGGTCGGTGTCCTCGTGATAGGCTACACCGATGTCAAACACCGCCGCCGACCAGCCGCTGGTCAGGTTGCTCAGCGTGTTCACTGTCCCATGGGGGAACACGTGCACGGTACCTTCCACGTCGCGCAACACCACGGTGCGGAAGCTGATGTTTTCCACCAGCCCGCCGGTACCATTGATCTTCACCACGTCGCCCACGCGAATCTGGTTTTCCATGGTCATGAAGAAGCCGGAAATCACGTCCCGCACCAGGTTCTGGGCACCGAAGCCGACGGCAAGACCAAGAATTCCGGCGCTGGCCAGGATCGGACCGATATCAATGCCCAACTGACCCAGCACCAGCAACAGCGCCACGGCCAGAATGCCGAGGGTGAGCCCGGTACGGGTGAGTTTCATCAGGGTGCGGGTGCGCTTGGAGGCCTCGGTGGGCACCAGTTCCGGTCCTTCCAGGCGCGCCACCGTCCGGGACTCCAGAATATGCATCAGGCGCAGGACGGTCGTCAGAACCAGCACAGTACCGGCCAGGATCAGAAGCAGATGGCTCCCCTCCAGCAGTTTCGCGCCAACCCAGGAACTGTGCAGCCAGTTGGTGATTTGTTCCATGCCCCTCTCCAGGACCCTGACGAGCTATATGCCCGACCGGCGACAGGGATCATTATGGTGGAGAATCGTGAGCCCTTGCCAGTGTCAGCGCAGCCCAGCCAGCAACACCTCCGCCACCGCGGGCAGGTCACCCTGATCCGGGGCGGCCACCAGCGCCCAGTCGGCCAGCCTGCCGGGCACATAGACCAGCCGCAGCACCGGGGTCTCCTGCAGCCACACCTCAGTGCCTGCCATCTGCCGGGCAACCGCATCGGCGGGCACCAGAATCATGTCCTTCGGCCCCATCACCACCAGCAGGTCACCTCCGTCTCCCCGATAGCGGATAAAACCGAAGCCGGTGCCGGTTTTCAGGTCACGCACCCCCACCGGGTGCAGGCCGGCGGCGGACAGGTCCGGAAGACGGGCATGGGCGCCAAGGGAATCACGCAGCCACGCGGCTAGTTCGGCTTCCGGGCCCTCCTCCAGGCGCACCCCCTGCCCGTGCATGGCCCGGTGCAGGCCGGACACGGCGGTGGTGATGTCGTGGGAGGTTTCCGGCCGGGCGGCCTGTTGTTTCAGCAGCGACCACTGGATGGACCAGACTGCGAACATAAACCCCACCACCAGCACCACCAGAATGATCATGCCCTTGGTCATGTAGTCCTGCTCGTAGGAGCGGGCATCTTCCTCCTCGGCATCCAGGTCGTATTCCGGGTCTGCCTCCGGCAAAGCGTCCGGGCCGGACGGTTGCTCCTCCACCTCGTCGGGAGCGGGGGTGAACTCCTCGTCGGGAGCGGTTTCGGTGCGGGAGGGAGAGTCGGAATCGCGGGACATGACACAGGCCGGAATAGAGACAGTAAAAACTCCGCTAACCATACGCAAATCGTTCGGGCGCGGCAAGGGAGGCTGGTGGCAAGCAACCCTCCGTTAACGCTCTGGCTTCAGTTGGGGTGGCTCTGCGTATGGCCTGGACTGGCTTGTAGTGACCGGAACGGTGATTCGAGCACCAACGGAGGGCCACCGGTGTGAGGTCTGGTGTGACAGACCGGCCGGCCTGATATTCAAAGGCAGCCTTTCGTTGACTTGGAGGTCAGTGGGCCTTAACCTCAACCTTCTTCACGGAACCATTTTTCCGTCCGTACCCTTTTCAGGAGAGGCGATCATCGGATGATCAGCAAGCACCAGCCCGTCAAGCCCCAGCAGACTGCACCCGAAGGGGCCGATCCCGGCCTGAAAATGGCCCATCCGGCCTCCGAAAAAATCTATATTCAAGGCTCCCGGCCCGACATTCAGGTACCGATGCGCAAAATCAGCGTGTCGCCCACCATGCAGAACGGCGTCAGCACCCCCAACACGCCGGTCATCGTGTATGACCCGGCGGGTCCATATACCGACCCACAGGCCACCATCGACATCCGCAAGGGGCTGGCTCCGATCCGCGCGGTCTGGATTGACGAGAGAGGCGACACCGAGGCGCTGCCCGGCCTGACCAGCGCCTATGGCCGTTCACGGGAAACCGACCCGTCCCTTGACGGCCTGCGCATGACCGGCTCGCGTCGCCCGCTGAAGGCCAAACCGGGCGCCAACGTGAGCCAGATGCACTACGCACGCAAGGGCATCATCACTCCGGAAATGGAATTCGTGGCCATCCGCGAAAATCAGAAGATGGAGGCCATGGCCGACCTTCTGGAGCAGCATCCGGGCGAATCGTTCGGGGCCAGCATCCCCAAGGTGATCACACCGGAATTCGTGCGTGACGAAATCGCCCGCGGCCGGGCAATCATTCCGGCCAACATCAATCACCCGGAAGTGGAACCCATGGCCATCGGCCGCAACTTCCTGGTGAAGATCAACTCCAACATCGGCAACAGCGCCATCACCTCCACCATTGGTGAAGAGGTGGAAAAAATGGTGTGGTCGATCCGCTGGGGCGCCGACACGGTGATGGACCTGTCCACCGGCCCCAACATCCACGAAACCCGCGAGTGGATCATCCGCAACAGCCCGGTTCCCATTGGCACCGTGCCCATCTACCAGGCGCTGGAAAAGGTGGACGGAAAACCCGAGGAACTGACTTGGGAGCTGTTCCGCGACACCCTGATCGAACAGGCCGAGCAGGGGGTGGACTACTTCACCATCCACGCGGGGGTGCGGCTGGCCTATGTGCCGCTCACCGCCAAACGGCTGGCCGGTATCGTCAGCCGTGGCGGCGCCATCATGGCCAAGTGGTGCCTGGCGCACCATAAGGAGAATTTCCTCTACACGAATTTTGAGGAAACCTGCGAAATCATGAAGGCCTACGACGTGTCGTTCTCCCTCGGCGACGGCCTGCGGCCGGGGGCGCTGGCGGACGCCAACGACGCGGCGCAATTCGGCGAGTTGGAAACCCTGGGCGAACTGACCAAAATCGCCTGGAAGAACGACGTGCAGACCATGATCGAAGGCCCCGGCCACGTGCCCATGCAGCTCATCAAGGAGAACATGGACAAGCAGATCAAGGAGTGCGACGAGGCGCCGTTCTACACCCTGGGCCCGCTGACCACGGACATTGCACCGGGCTACGACCACATCACCAGCGGTATCGGCGCCGCCATGATCGGTTGGTACGGCTGTGCCATGCTGTGTTACGTGACCCCCAAGGAGCACCTGGGGCTGCCCAACCGGGAGGACGTAAAAACCGGCGTCATCACCTACAAAATTGCCGCCCACGCCGCCGATCTGGCCAAGGGGCACCCCGGTGCCCAGGCGCGGGACAACGCCCTGTCCAAGGCCCGGTTCGAGTTCCGTTGGGAGGACCAGTTCAACCTGTCGCTGGACCCGGAAACGGCAGTTGCCTTTCACGATGCCACCCTGCCGGGAGAAAGCGCCAAGACGGCGCACTTCTGCTCCATGTGCGGCCCGGCATTCTGCTCCATGAAGATCACCCAGGAAGTGCGCGACTTCGCTGAAGCCAACGGCATGAGTGAGGAAGATGCGCTCAAAGCCGGGATGGACGCCAAGAGTGACGAATTCAAGAAAGACGGCCTGCCCCTCTACCTGGAAGCCTGATTCGAATCCCCATCTCGCGCCATCGGCGCGGGATGGAGAAAGCCCCGCCCCCACCGGACGCGACATCCCGGGGGCGGGGTTTTGTATTTTTGGAACTTCGGACCGGATTTGGCTATACTCGAAGAAGCTTCCAAAATCTGTACGCGGTCAAACCCGGGCGGGTGTGTGGTGCCGGGGGGAGCGCGTCTGGCGAGGGGAACCGTCATGGCTCAGGCCCGGCCCGAAATTGCCAACGTGAGTGGAACGGCATTCGTTACCGCCAGCTTCCGTGTGTGGGGACAGGCAGGTAACCCGCCGTTGTATGACGACCCGGTCACCGGTCTGCTGCTCGACGAAGGGGCGCTGGCGGCGGCGCGGGAAGCGGCGAAGAAATTTCCCCACGCCCCGGACATGATCCGTTTGCGCACCCGCTATTTCGACGATGCATTACGCGAGGCCATTGCGGGGGGGGTCACCCAGGTTGTGATCCTCGGGTCCGGCCTGGACACCCGCGCCGCGCGCATTGGCGGCGAGGGGGTGCGTTACTTCGAAATCGACAACCCGGAAACACTGGCCTACAAGGAGCACACGTTAGCGGCCAACGGCCTGTTACCGCACGTCTGCTACATCCCTGGTGATTACGTGGCGGAGCGGGTGGCTCCCATGTTGGCCTCTGCGGGCTTCAACCACGGCGCCCCGGCGTTTTTCCTGTGGGAGGGCAATGCCACCTACCTGCCGACGCAAACCGTTGCCGACGTACTTTCCCAAATCGGCCAGTGTGCCGCCGGGGTGGTGGCGGCCATGGATTTCATGCATCATCAGGTGATTGCCCGCAGCACCGGACATACCGATCTGAACGACTACATCGACCACCTGGCACGCATGGGCGCCCCCTGGGTGAGTGGCTTTGACGATATCTCCCCCACCGCACGCGACGCCGGGCTGCAAGTGCATGGTCAGTTCACCACAGCACAGCTTTCCGCGCGCTATCAGCCGCATGTGCCGCTGAATTCACCACTGTTTGATTATTACAGCGTGTGTACGCTGGCCAGGACCCCGCCAGCCGCCTGAAATAATATTTAACCGGTTGGGAAAATCAGCCGAAGAGGAAGACAGAGCCGGGTGTGGGCTTTAGCACAAGGGGGGGGTCCCGAATGCGTATCCTCGTCGTTGAGGACAATCCTTACATCGCCAAGGCAATCCGCGTGCGCCTGGAGCACGCCGGGGTGCAGGTGGACGAAGCCCGCGAGGGGCAACGCGCCCTGTCGATGGTAGCGTCCGCCCGACCCGACCTGATCCTGCTCGACATCTACCTGCCCGGTGGCAGCGGCTATACGGTACTGGACCGCCTGAAATCCAACCCGGATCATGCGCGGATCCCAGTAGTGATGCTGTCCGCCCACGCCACCGACGCACACAGTGAACGGGCAAAAATCCACGGTGCCGAGGCCCTGTTACCCAAGCCGATCGACAGCGAACAATTGCTGGCCACCGTTCGCGGCCTGCTGGCCGCGCCAATCATTTCCAACAGCGAGTCACCGGATCGACAAGGGAGCCGCCACTCTGCCTGAACAGCCTTGGGGGGAGCCACTACAAATGAAAAAAATCCTGATCATCGAAGACGATAAAAAAATCACCAAATCCCTGTCCATCCGTCTGAAGTCCAGCGGCTTCGTGGTGGCGATGGCGGAGGACGCCATGATGGGCGTGCGAGCCGCCGTGCAGGACAAGCCCGACCTCATTCTGCTGGATATCGGCATGCCGGGGGGAGGAGGCTTCTCGGTCATGCAGCGGGTACAGATGAACCCCACAGCCGCAATGATCCCGGTCATCCTCATCACCGCCAGCAAACGACCGGAGTATCGAAAACAGGCCGAGGAATTGGGAGCGGTGGCGTTTTTCGAAAAACCGTTCGACTCCGATCAATTGCTGAACGCCATCCGCGAAACGCTGGTGCTGGGGGAACCCACCGCCGGCAGCATCGCTTCCTGACGGGAAATGCCTCTCCGTTTACGGAGGGGGAAGGACTGGACCAGGGGGGAACCATGGAATTGATCCGCAACTTCTTCCGTGCCGAAACCTGGCGCTATCTGGCGGCCATGCTGATTCCGGTCATCCTGCTGTCCGGGGTGGTCGTGACGTTCGGCATGTATTCCGCCGGGGAACGGCGAATCGCCCGCCTGGAACAGAGTGGCGCCAGCTTCCTGCGGGATCTGAACCGGCTGTCGTACAGCCTGCATCAGGCATCGTTGCGATCGCAAATACAAACCGGTGACCCGCCGATGACCGGCGGCACCGGGAATACCGCCGATATCGCATCGGGTTTGATTGAACAGCTTGCCTTGCACTCGGCAACAAACATGTTTCAGGTGGCGGGGCCACTTGCTTCCCTCCGTGAAAACATTCAGTTGGCGTTTTCCGGAGAAACGCCACACCCCGAACGGATCCAGTCGTTACTGGCCGAGACCGATGCCATCCGCCATACGGTAGCTGAGCGTTCCACCCTGATTTTGGATCCGAAACTGGCCAGCTATCATCTGATGTACCTTCAGGTCCACCGCCTCCCCCTTATGATGAAAGACACCACCACCTTGCTGGGTCTACAGATCAGAGGGGCCTCCGGCAAAGCCCTTTCCGAGGTGGAAAGGGCCCGCCTGGAACTGCTGTACGACCAGTTCAACATGCAGACTCAGGCGCTTGTCCGTGACATGCGGGCCATCGCCGAATACGTGCCGGAACTGGCCGCCCAGGTGACCCCGTTTGGAGTGCGCATGGCTGCGGCCGACAACCAATTCCGGAGATTATTGCAGGAGTGGGATGCCCGGAGCCCGGATTCGGCGAACACCATTTACGAGCAGGGAAAGACCTTATACAAGCCAGTTATGGTGTTGTACGACGAAGCCAACGACCTGCTGCAATCATTACTGGCCGAAAGGGAGCAAAAATTCACCCGGATGCTCTATGGCGGCGCGGCGGGAGGTGTGCTTGCCACGCTGGCCATCCTGTATTTTGTAACCGGATATTATCGTGCTTCCCAGCGGAATCTGGTGATTCGGGACCGAGTCATCCGACAACTGGACGCCATTGGCGCCGCCCAGGGGGCGTTCATCACCGGCGGCGATCCACGGCACGCCTTTGAGCGGCTGCTGGACGCCTTGATGACCGCCACCGGAAGCCGCTACGGGTTTATGGGAGACATCTGTAAACGCCAGGACGGCGCCCCGTGCCTGCGGGTCCAGGCGGCTACTGAAATGGGCTGGAACGCCGAGCGCGCCCAGTGGCAGACCAACCATCTGGCGGATGCGGCAGTGGTTTCCGGACTGAACTCACTGGTGGAGCGGGTCGTCAATTCCGGGGAGCCGGTGATCCTGAACCATCCGCTGGAAGTTTCCCGGCTTGCTGGTCTGCCGCCGGGTCATCCGCCGCTTCGCTGTCTGCTGGCGGTTCCGGTATTCAAAGGAACCAAAGCCGTTGGGATTGTCACCCTGGCCAACCGGGATGGTGGGTATCCGTCCGACCTGGTGGACACCCTTCACCCGTTCCTGCACACCTTTGCCAATATTCTCTCCGCCCACTCCGTGGATCAGGCAGCACGGGAAGCGGAGTTGGCGCTGCGTGACAGCGTGGTGCGCCACCGCACGGTGCTGGAAACCATGGTGGATGCACTCATCACAATCGACAATCATGGACGCATCGAAACCATTAACAGTGCCGCAGAAGCCATGTTCGGATATCCCACCCGGGAAGCGGCGGGACAGCCCATCACCCTGCTGATGCCGGATCAGACCGGTCCCCGTCCGGAGGACATGGAATCGACGGAAGCGGACCCGATGTCTATTCACAGCCGGGAGGTGCGCGCCCGGCGCAAGGACGGCAGCGAATTTCCTGCGGAGCTCTCGGTGGGGCGCATGCAGATTGCCGGAAAAATCAAGTACTCAGGGATCGTGCGCGACCTGACAGAACGCAAGGAGGCGGAGCGCGCCCTTCAGGAAAGCAGCGAAGGGATGATCCTGGCACAGCAGATCGCCCACCTGGGGCACTGGGTCTGGGACATTGAAAGCGGAGCGCTCAGTTGGTCAGAGGAAATCTATCGGATTTTCGGCCTTGATCCGGACCGGTTTCCGGCCACGTACGATTCGTTTCTGCTGGCCGTCCACCCGGAGGACCGGGACATCGTAACGGGAGGAGTGGACATGGCCCTGCGCGGCTCCCGCGATTACGACGTGGAACACCGCGTGGTACAGCCGGACGGCACAATCCGCTTCGTGCGCGAACAGGGCGAGGTCACCCGCAGTACGACAAGCGGCAAGCCGGTGCGCATGGTCGGTACCGTGCACGATATTACGGAACACAAGAAACTGGAGGCCGAGCTATCGGATCGGGTGAGAGAACTGGAGGCCAGCAAACGGGAGATCCAGAGTTTCTATCACACCCTGTCCCACGAGCTAAAGACGCCCCTGACCAGCGCCCGCGAGTTCACCCTGATCATCAAGGATGGCCTGGCGGGTCCCCTCACCGATGAGCAGGACGAGTATCTGACGGACATCGAGGAAAGCTGCAACCAGATGACCCTGATCATTAATGATCTGGTGGATGCCACCCGGCTCGAAACCGGCAAGCTGGCCATCGACCCGGTGCCGGTGCGGGTGGCGGAACTGACCGGACGGGCACTGGCAGCGGTAGCCGAGCGGGCCACGCAAAAAGGGGTGGTGTTGCTCAACCATATTCCGGATCCGTTGCCCGGCGTGGTGGCCGACCCACACCGCATCACCCAGGTGCTGACCAACCTGTTGACCAATGCGCTTAAGTTCACCCCGGAGGGCGGCACCGTGGAGGTGGATGCGGAAAGGTCCGCGGACGATCCGGCCATGGTGGCGATTTCTGTGCGCGACTCGGGTCGCGGCATGAGCCCGGAGCAGGCGACACATGTGTTCCAGCGCTTTTATCAGATCGATAAAGGTGACGCGCACACTCATCAGGGGCTGGGACTGGGACTGTTTATCTGCAGGGAACTGGTGCAACTGCACGGGGGGGTGATTTCGGTGCAGAGCGAATTGGGGAATGGCTCCACATTCACCTTCACCCTGCCCGCCGACCCGGTCTCCATGCGCGTTTCCAGTGCCTCTGCACAAGGCTTCGCGACGGGCCAATCCCATTGAACGGTTGTCGATCGAGGGGAACATCCTTTAAAGTTGCCCCCTTGGGGTAACCGATATGGTTCCGGCAGGATCCGTCCCCGCAGGCGACAACCGGCACGGCGCGCTCACCCGACGCACGGCCCCGTTCAAGGAAGAACCGGCCCTCATGGCATACGACGTATACGGCATTGGCAACGCCATCATGGACCTTCAGGTTCAGGTGGATGATGATTTTCTCGCGGCCATTGGCGTCCAGAAGGGGGTAATGACCCTGGTGGAAGCGGCCCAGCAACGTCACATCCTGAGTGGGCTCGAGGGCCTGGAGGGCAAGGCAGTCAACCGCTGCTCCGGCGGTTCGGCATGCAACACCGTGGTGGGTGTGGCCGACTTTGGCGGCACTGCCGCCTATGCCTGCAAGACCGGCGCGGACGAGATGGGCGGTTTATATGTGGGCGAACTGCGCGACCTGGGCATTACCTGCGATGTGGAACCCGGTTCCGGCGATACCGGAACCAGCGTGATCCTGATCACCAATGATGCCCAACGCACCATGCTCACCCATCTGGGAGCCTCCACCGGCCTGTCCACCGACGATGTGAACCGCTACCAGATTGCGCGCGCCAAATACATCTATGTGGAGGGGTATCTGTTTTCGAGCCCCGGAACCCGCGCCGCCGCCATCCGCGCCATCGAGATTGCCCAGGAGGAAGGGGTGAAGGTCGCGCTCACGGTTTCCGATCCGTTCCTGATCTCCATCTGCAAGGACGTGTTCTGGGATCTGATCCGTGGCCCTGTGGATCTGCTGTTCTGCAATCAGGAGGAGGCCAAGGCGCTAACCGGTCTGGACGACGCCGTTTCCTGTGCCCGGCTGATCCACGAACACGCCGAGAACGTGTGCCTGACCTTGGGGAAGAACGGCTCCATCATCATGCATGGCGGCGATCTGCTCCCCATCGAGGGGGTGGACGTGGACGCCATCGACACCACCGGCGCGGGCGATATGTATGCCGCCGGCGTGCTGTACGGCATCACCAACGGCCTATCGTGGAAGCAGGCAGGTCACTTGGGAAGCCACGCGGCGGGCCGGGTGGTGAGTCAATTGGGCGCACGCATGGGACGGAAATTTACAAAGGAAGAGATCGAGGTGTTGCTCAAATAACCCCGGCCGTCCGGTTCCGACAGGCTATCTGGCTGGAACCACGTCTTTCCAGTTGCCTTCCTCAAAGTAATACACGGTTCCACCCACCTCGTCGTATACCTCCTTGAAGGCTTCGTGGGGTACCTTGCGTTTTTTCCATCCACTGCCGGATTCGTCGTCGCCAAATTCCGGATCCAGATACTCTCGCACCACGCCGGGAGGATGGTACATCACATAGGTTTCCAGGCCCTTGCGACCCTCGATCTCCTGGAATCGGGAACGGGACAGGGTCTGCACCTGAAACCCGTCCGGGCCGGACAGGATCGCCACCCGCATCCGGTAGGTGGCGTCGCGCCCCATTAACATCGCGTCCGAGATTCCATCTCCATTGAAGTCGGCCACCACGCCCCACGGCACCTGCCGTCGGGTGATCTTGTAGTGGGCAACGGAAGGGGCAAAGAAATCCCCCATCTCCCAGGCCTTGAAGTACGGATGCGTGCGCTGGAGGGCATCCTGCATCGGGGGAGTTAATTCAAGCACCCAGCCCCCCCCTTTTTTGACCACCTGAGCCACGGGGTCCGGCTTCTTTGCTGCCGGAGGCGCTGCAACGGGAGGCGGTGCCTCCACCTTGGGTGGAGGCGGCGGCTCGGACGGCTTGCAGGCCGTGGATATCACCAGCGCCAATCCGCAAAGGATGCGGAGCACGACAGTCCCTCGCTGCATGGATTCTCTCCCCTCAATCAATTGGCCGAGCACCGGAAAAACCGGATACTCGCATGTCGCCCGACAGCATATCCGGGGCGTCGGGACGGGATCAACCGGGACGGGACGCCTTTTCCGCGCACCACTCCCGCCACATTCTGCGCAAGGAGTCGGCAAACGCGGCCGTAAACCCCTCCGCATCCAGCAGACGGCTGGCACGCATCCGATCGCGCATGCCGGCACGTAACGCAGACAAACGGCTCGTGTCGTTGGCCAACCCCACTGCCAGCGATACAAAGGCGTCCTCGCTTTCAGCCACCATCTCCGGCAGGTCCAGCATCGCATACAGCGCCTGCCCAACCCGGCCGATATACGCCTCACCGGACAGGGCCACCACCGGAACCCCCATCCACAGGGCCTCGCAGGTGGTGGTGTGGCCGTTGTAGCGGAACGTGTCCATGGAAAGGTCCACCGTATTGTAAAATCCCAGTACATCGTCCCAACCGGAGTTGTCGTCACCGGTGATCTCTACCCGTGACCGATCCACCCCGTGGGCCTCGAAAGCCTCAAGGAATTTTTCGCGCATCTCCCCACGCCGGAAGGTGGAACGCAGCAGTTTCAATTGTGATCCTGGCACCTGAGTCAACACCCGGCTCCAAAGGCCAATGACCCGCTCGTTGATCTTGCGCGGGTTCATGACGCTGCCGAAGGTCACATGCCCATTGGCAACTGCAGGAAGGGGGCCGACCTCTGGCGCCACGGAGTCCGGCGGCGGCTCGTAGGCACAGAATCCGCCCTCGATATACGCGTGCCGCTCCCGATAGAACCGCTCGGTGCCGGGCGGGTCCAACTCCCGGTCGGTGAGGCGGTAATCCACAGTGGGCAGACCGGTGGTGGACGGATGTCCCAACCAGGTGGCCTGCACCGGTGCCGGACGCAGAGCCATTACCCGCAACCGGTTGCCGGTGCTGTGCCCGGAAAGATCGATCAGGATGTCGATGCCATCCTCACGAATCCTTTGGGCCACCTGCGCATCCGTGTCGTAAACAATATCCCGCCAGCGGGGCACCAGGGAGCGCTGTACTTCGGTCACCGCGTCCGGTTTTTCCACGTTCGCATAACAGGTGAGCTCAAACACGTCAGGATTCGGGTGGGTAAGCAGCGGCTGCAAAAAATAGGTCACTGCGTGCTGGCGAAAGTCGCCGGAGATCAACCCTACCCGCAGCGGCCGTTCCGGATCGGGCCGGTTGGTGTGGACGATCGGAGAAAGGTTCTGGAGCCGCGCCATCTGTTCACTGCCCCATTTGTCATGGCGGGCACGCACCTCGGCAAGTGACAGCGTTTCATCGTAGAGGGTAAAAAACAGCGCCTGATCCTCGGACAGCGCGTGCCCAGGACGCAATGCGGCGGCACGCTCGAAAGCCTGGACACATCCGGGGAAATCCAGCGCGATGCCCTTGGCCACCCCCAGTTCAAAGGCGAACTCCGGACTGGTCGGGGTGAGGGTGACCGCCTTGCCGAGCAGGCGGATCGAGTCACTCACCTGCCCCTCTTCCATCGCCAGCAGACCCTGCTCAAAAAACAGCCGGGCACCAGACTGGCCACGGCCTGTGGCCTGTTCCAATGCCTTGCGAGCGCCCGCGTGATCGCCGGTGGACCGAAACGCGCGGGCCAGCACCAGATGCACGGAGCCGTCTCCGGGGTGGATTTTTACCGCCTTTTGCAGATATTGGATGGCCTCTTTGGCATCCCCCCGATCCATGCTCAGCACGCCTGCCAGCGCGAGGGCACCGGGGTGTTTGGGAACCTTTTTCAATATCTTGCGGCAGCGCTCCAGAGCCTGGGCAGCGCTTCCCTCGCTATTAAATTGAATCGCCTCGCGGAACCAACCGTCAATGTTGGCCATTCGACCTCCCGAACCTACGGATTACAGACACATCGGGACATCCTAGCACACAGCGGAGATACCTCCCCGGCGGAGGCTAGGGCTGGGACTCCATCAGGCGGGCAGTCAGCGGCATGGGCAACTCCGGGTGATGCTTGCGGAACGCGGTCACGTCCTGGGGATAGGCGTCGGTCACCCGCCAGCCGGTGATCCGGTCCACCACAATGCCGTGGGATACCGTGTTACGTGTGACCAGATCCAGTTCCAGAGCGCCCAGATAGTTGGCCCGACCACTCACCACGGGGAAGCGAATTTCAGGATAGGCCTCCAGGTAGCGGCCGTCCAAATGGATGCGCACCTTATAGATGGCATATTCTCCGGACGCCAGATGTCGGGAAAACCCGGTGGCTCCCCCCAGTCCGCCGACGATGCGTTTCTGGCTGGGGAACATGGACAGCACCGGAGGGGCAGACAGATAGCGCGCGAGCAATCCCTTGCCCGGCCTGCCGACAAATATTTCGAACACGCCATGGGTATTGTCCGGCACTACGGGCTGACCGGATTCATCCACAAAATGCATGCGCACGGAGCCGAACACCACCCCCTCGTCCGGCGCCAGTGCTCTGCCGCCCCCGAGCGAGGCGCATCCCCCCGTCAGAAACAGCATGAAAAACAAGCCGATGGTAAATGTGGCGTTGCGTGTCATAACGTCCTTGTGGGTCCTTTTCGGATATTCGAGACCGGACCGTGAAGCCTTTGTGGGGCCGGATGCAATCCACTTCCCCCACCGCGTCACCACGTCACCGGCACCCGGACACGCCCCCCCGCACCCCTGAGGCAGGGGCGGAACGCGAAGGCGTCTGTCCCGGGGCGAAAAATTCCTAACTTTGGTGAATGGTGGGCACGAATCCTTATTGATATAGTCTATGGAGGCCAGACTTGATGGGAGGATCCGAAATCAAAACCGTAGGTGCCGTTACAATCTTGATGGTGGGGCTGTGTGCGTTCGCCGCAGCCGCATGGGCGCACAGCGACACGCCGCATGACGGGGTGCATACCTCAAACACAAAAGCGTGGCGGGAATTTCCGGGTTCCCTGGAAGCCTACATGTTCGCGTTCCACCGCGATGGCATCTGGTGGGCATTAAAAAGTCAGCGCGATATGGCGCTGGACTTGCCGATCACCAACACCATGCACATCGGCAGCCACAACGCCGCCAACGCCCGGCGCGGCGTGGGTGGGGGAGATTGGGATTCCAGGGCCTATTTTACCGGTCTGGTTGGCCCCAACCAGACGTTCACCATTCCGGAGCAGTTGTCCATCGGCGCACGCTACGTCGAATTGGACGTCACGACGGTGCCGATCAAGGACGCCACCGTCTATTTCAACGCCCTGGTGACCTTTCACTACAACCCCAAAAACAGCAATTGGCGTCCAGTACTTTACAACCTCCGCGACATTGCCGGGTGGCTGAACCGCCCGGAGAACCAGAACGAGATCGTCATCATCGATTTCGAAGATCAGATTCTCAACACCGAGAACTGGGACGATCGCGTCAAGAACATGAACGATACGGACCGCACATGGTGGTTCAACTACATGGAGGCCGCCCTCCGCGGACTGTTGGTGCAGCAACTGGTGGACGATCAAGCCGGCAATTCGCTCATCTACACCCTGGACGATTTTCAGCGCAACGGCAACCGCTGGCCCACACAGCGGCAGATGGTGGATCTTCAGCGGCGGATCATCATCCTCTCCGACCACTCCATCTTTCTGAACGCACAAACTCCTGCCGGGGAGGATCGGATCGCCTTTGGGTGGCATGGCACCCTCCCGGATTATTTCGTGAAGCAGGTCGGCACCATTAATTTTTCGGAAAACAGCACCGCCGCCAAAGACCGCTTCGAACGCAACGACAACCCCGATGGATTTTACATTCTGCAGGGGGACAGCCAGGGCCGAGATCAGGACATTCCGGGGGACCCGAGTTGGTGGATTCGCTGCCTCTACGACAAAAGCGGCGGGAAGTTTAATTTCGGAGAATACCGGGTCACCCCGACACGCATGTGGCAGGCAGCCAACATGAACATAAACATCGTCAAGATGGACTTCCTGTTGGGGAACGAGTACCACATACTTCCCAAATACACAGTCGGTGCCTTGTGGAACGACCACGACCTCAACTCAAACCAGCGTGTTGGTCTGGAAGACAAAACCTGGGGATGCAAGAAAAACTCGCTGGAAAACGTACAGCGGCACCTATGGGACGTTCCGCCCACTGAGTCCTCCTACGACCGCCTGCGCTGGGCGGTGTGGAGTTGGCGCCCCGGAGACCCGGCGCCCATGCGTTCCGCATACAATGACATGCTTGCCGGCGACAATACCGGGAGCAGTCTGTACACACGGCATCGGGTCACCTGGGAGTACAGCATGCGGGAGTACAGCAACCGCACCGACGGGTCCAACTTCTTCACCAACAACAGCGCGTCCGACTTTCTGCATCCCGACGTGCTGGTGGAAATCGCCAGACAGGCGGTAAGCAACGGCCAGGACGTGGTTCTGCAGGATGGAAACCTCACCTCTCCACGCTGGTATTCAGTCGCGCCGGGGTATGCGGCACGGCCCTATTCCCTGCGCACCATGTCGCGGGTTTACCCGAAAGGAACGCCGGAGACGGCCGACATGAACAACCCGGCCGAGTTCCGTCTGCCCTTGAACACGGAAAATGGCGCCTACCTGTGGACCCGTTCCCAAACGGCGGGCACCTGGGACATGGTGGGTACCCCCGACGCCCTGTTCTATCCCGGTGACGCCCTGGTGGACGAAGTACGCGCGCTGAATCAGCAAACCGGCTTCCGCTGGTTTTTCGCGGGTCCCGCCAACGGTTTTCAAAACTCGACCCTGGCATACGTACCCACACCCAACGGGCAGGAGCCGCAGCAAACGTGGATCAACGTCAACGACCTGGACCGGGACGGCTACTGGAAGGTGGTCTCCGAGCCGCCTCCGCTGATCCGCGTGATCGAGCCGGAAGAAGAGGACGATGGGGAAGAAAATGAGGTGGAATACCTGTATACGCCCACCATGGCCCCCGAGCCGATGCCCCTGCGGGAGGCCCACAGCCACTGCGAGGGACTGGAATTCGAACGTTATATGGGACTGCACGAGTGGGAAATGGCCGAGGGTGAGCACGCCATGCTGTTTGCCGGGCTGGCCGAAACCGGCACTTACTGGATCGGAGAGTACGAGCACGACCAGGAGTACGGCACCCTGATTTCGCTGCCGGACGGCACCCGGACTCGGGCAAACAAGGCAACCCTGGCAAAACCGATGTGCGTGGCCGAGCAGGATGGGGACGATTCCCCCCCGCACCTGCCTACGACATCGGTCAACCAGTGGGTCACACCCACTCCACCGACGGCGGAAACCCTGTCCACCATTATGGCGGACCTAAACGGAGGCTTAAATACCAACCTGGCGGTGGCTCAAGAGACAGAAAACGATAACGGCGGGGGCGGTGGGTGCACCGTCCGCAGAGGCGATGCTCCTCTGGAGGACGCCTTGGTGCTGCTGACGCTGCTCGCCCTGCCCCTGATCCGGCTGGTGTCACGCAGGACATAAGCCTGTCGGGCAGACATTCTGGAGCACCATGCACATCCTGCTGGCAGACGACCACGGCCTGTTCCGCGACGCCCTAAGCGCCTGGCTGAAAGCGCTGAACGGCCCTGTGCGTGTGTCCACCGGCACCTGCTTCGCGCATGTGGCGCAGGCGCTTGACGACGGGGGTGACCGGCCCGACCTGATCCTGCTTGATCTGGCCATGCCCGGCATGGACGGGGTCCAGGGGGTGCGGCGGGTGTGTGCGCTGGCCAGGAAAATTCCGGTGATTGTGGTGTCGGCGGATGAAAACCCGCACGCCATCGACTACTGCCTGAACGCCGGGGCCGCCGGGTACGTGCCCAAATCGGCCTCCGGCGACACCATTCTGACCGCCGTGCGCCAAGTGCTGGCGGGGGAGATCTGGCGGCCACGCATTACGGCATCGGCCATGGCGGCGGGATCGCTCCAGTTTACCGAGCGGGAACGCTCCCTGATGGCAGAGCTGGCCGAGGGGCGCTCCAACCGTGAAATTGCCGATCGACTGTGCCTGTCGGAAGGCACCGTCAAGCAGTACGTAAGTATCCTGCTGTCCAAGCTGGGGGCCGATAACCGCACCCAGGCGGGCATGCAGGCGCGGGCCATTCTGGGGCTGGGTTAGCCATTGATGCAGGCAGCCGCCACGGAGCCGTCTCCCTCGTCGCGCGAGGCGGCCATTGCCAGCGAACGCACCCGCATCCTGTACGAAAACCTGCAACGGGTGCTACTCGGCCTGCTGGCCTGGGTGGGCAACCTGTGCTTTGTCTACCGCCACGCGGAACCGGCCTGGCTAATCCCATGGGCAACGGTAATCCTGCTCGTCGGCGTGGCCGAGTGGGTGGCCATCCGCCGCTATCTGGCAGCCCCCCCGGTGGGCGATGCCGCCACCCGCTGGGCCTGGGGTATCGCCGCCAGCAGCACACTGGTGGCCGTGCTGGTGGGTACCAGCCCGTTCTATCTGCTCGATCCGGCGCTCACCACCTACAAATACGCGGCCTATGCCCTTCTGGTGCTGCCGGTGTTCGGCAGTGCCATCGTCGGCGCTCCGTTCGTGGCGCTGCATTACGGCATGGCGCTGGGGCTGCAACTGCCGCTGGTGGGGTGGCTGCTGCTGAATCCGACCCCTGAGCATTGGTTGCTGATCTCCATGGTGATGCTTGGCAGCCTGCCGGTTTCGCTGGTACTGGGTCGCCATCTGGGGCGGGAGTTCCTGCGCTCGCTGGAATTGCGCTATGAAAACCTGGAATTGCTTGACCACCTGCGCGGACAGACTCTTCTGGCCGAGCAACGCGGCCAGGAAAAGTCCCATTTTCTGGCTGCCACCAGCCACGACCTTCGCCAGCCGCTGCACGCCCTGGACCTGTTTCTGGGCGCGCTGGAGCAGAACCTGTCGACCGCCGAGCAGCGCAACCTGCTGAAAAACGCGCGCCGCTCCAGCAGTGCCCTGAGTGACTTGCTGAATGCCCTGCTGGATGTTTCGCAACTGGATTCCGGCTCCATCCTGCCGACCCCCGTCACCACCTCACTGGCACCACTGCTGACCAATATCGCCGACGAGCTGCGCGGCGAGGCCAACACCCACGGCCTGACCCTGCGCCTGCGCATTCGCGACTTGACGGTACGCACCGACCCGGTGCTGCTGGGGCGTATGGTACGCAACCTGGCCACCAACGCGGTGCGTCACACCCGCTCCGGCGGCATGCTGATCGGCGTGCGGCGGCGCGGGGGGTTCGCCCGCATCCAGGTGTGGGATACCGGCCCCGGCATCGCCAACACAGACCGTGAGGCGGTATTTTCCGAGTTTCACCAGTTGGGCAATCCAGAGCGGGACCGCTCCCAGGGGCTGGGCTTGGGGCTGGCCATCGTGCGGCGGTTGTCCGACCTGCTGGATCACCCAGTGGCCCTGCTCAGCAAGCCGGGAAAGGGCAGTTGTTTTTCCATTGACGTACCGCTCACAACGGAACGGATGCCGGTAAACGGTGAAACGCACCGGGTGGCTGGTCTGGCCGGGGCGTTTGTGGTGGTGGTGGACGACGAGCGGCCAATCCGTCAGGGTATGCGCAGCCTGTTGCGCGGTTGGGATTGCGAATTGCTGACCGCCTCCGGTGGGGACCAGGCAGTATCAGAATTGAGCGTCAACGGCCACCCGTGCCCCGACGTAGTGGTGGCTGACTACCGACTGCGTGGCGGCGAAACAGGTCTGGAAGCGGTGGCTCGCATCCGTGCCCTTTATAAACACCCGATTCCGGCACTGATCCTGACCGGAGATACCTCCAGACAGGTGGCCGCCGCCAGTGCCGCCGCCGGATGCGGCATCCTGTTCAAGCCGATCACCCCGGAGGCACTCAAGCAGACCCTGGGCAACCTGCTGTAGCGGACCGCAACGTGGCGCAAGCCAGCAGAAATAGTGACGTCTAACGGGTTCACCCCAAGCGCTGCATGCACGGACCCGACTGATAGCCAGTTGACAATCGGCAGTCTCTCCTGTTAGATTGCGCGGATCATGTTCAATTCAGTACGCATCTCGCAGGCGGCCATTGTGCGCCGTATTCCGACCGTCGGTCTGTGGCTAAAGGCCGCCGTCCACGGCCCGGCCTGCATGCGTGCGTTCTCCTGATTTTCTCCTAAGAACCAGCAACCCCGCAGACGGCCGTGGCGCTTCCCGCGTCAGGCTGCGTTGCGCATCTTTTCGCGCGGAAGTTTCCGGCGGAAAGGTCCATCATGCAGCCCTCCCAGTCACCTTGTTCCGGCAACCCGACCGATGCGCAGCTGCGCGCCCGTTCGGCACACTGGACCGGCACCCTGCTGGTGGTGACGACAGCCATTTGCTTTTCCGCCAAGCCGGTGCTGGTAAAACTGGTCTATCAAAGCGCCGGAGGCATCGAACCGATCACGGTGATGGCCGCGCGGCTCATGTTCAGCGTGCCACTGTTCGTGTTCATCGCCCTGTGGAGCAACCGCCCCGGCAGGGTTCCGCTTACTGGTCGCGACTGGGCACAGGTGGGGGGTCTGGCCCTGCTTGGCTACTATCTGTCGCAACTGCTGGATACCGCCGGACTGGCCTACATCTCTGCCGGGCTGGAACGGGTGGTGTTGTTCGCCTATCCAACCCTGGTGGTGGTGATCTCCGCAATGCTGTACCGGCGCGGGGTGGAGCGCGGCACGGTTCCCGCGCTTGTGCTCACCTGGGCCGGAGTGGCGCTCGCCGTTTCTGGGCATTTGGGTTTGCCACGCTCGAACGGGACCCTGGGAGTCGCCCTCGTGCTGGGCGCGGCCTTCACCTTCGCGCTCTACTCGGTGGGCAGCGCGCCGGTAATCAGCAAGCTGGGAGCCACGCGCTTCACCGCCCTGGCCATGTGCGGCTCCTCACTGGCCGTGGGGCTGCATTTCGGATTGTCCGGCGCCACCTCGCCGCTCACCCTGCCCGCCGGGGCCCTGATGTTCAGTGCGGTAATGGCGCTGTTCGCCACCGTACTGCCCGCATTCTGTTTCAGTGCCGGGGTGGCCCTGGTTGGTGCTCCGCGCGCGGCCATCCTCAGCACCGTGGGACCGGTGGCCACCCTCGGACTGGACTCTCTGGCCCTGGGCGAACCACTGACCGCCACACATCTGGTCGGCACGGTCCTTGTGCTGGCAGGGGTCACGGTCATCGGCCTGTCCCGGCGTTGCTGACCCGAGTGTAAAGGATGCACCGCATGCCGCCGAAAGGAGGTATGCGGTGCGCCAGTGCGCGCCTCTAGCGGAGTTTTTTTGTATGGGCATCGATCAATCCAACCCCCCGCGGCGCATCCGTTCCCAAGGATCATCCGGTGGCTCTCCAAAGCCTAAGAAGGAAGGGGGCGGTTTTTTGAGCAAGTTCAAAAAAACACCCGCTGCCGAATCCCCACCGCAACCAACTACGACACCGGCCACGTCCGAAATGACCCCAACAGCGGTTCCATCCGAGTCCAATTCGGTCCCGCGCGAGGTCGCGCCGCCCACAGCAGCACCGGGCGCCGATCGCTCCCTGTTTTCCGGCGGAGATCGCCGGCTCACCTATGACGGCGCCAGCGGACAGCTGTACCGCATTTTTTTCCGCAACCTGATGTTCAACATCCTCACCCTCGGTCTCTACCACCCGTGGGCCAAGACAAACTACCGGCGCTATCTGTGGAGCCGGGTTTCCTTTCTGGGGGACCGCTTTGAATACACCGGCACCGGAAAGGAGTTGTTCAAAGGAATGATCATCGGCTCGGTACTGATGATGGTTCTGTACTTTGGTGGCGCCGCCCTGGTGAGCGCCGTGGGCTCCATGTATGGCCAGGGCACCGCAGCAGCCGTCGGCTTCGGACTGTTCGCGACCTTGGGCATCTTCGTGATGGAACTGGCCCGCTTCAGTGCCCGCCGTTACCGCTACAGCCGCACCGTATGGCGAGGCATTCGCCTTGGCCTGCACGGATCGGCCATGCGCTACGGACTGTATGGAATGGTCCAGGGGTTGTTGACCCTTGCCACTCTGGGGCTGTATCTGCCTTGGGCCCAAAGCAACCTGACCAGTCGCATGGCCCGTGCCACTTCCCTGGGGGCCGAACACCTGGGCTACGATGGCACCGGTCGCGGCTTGATCAAGCCGTGGCTGGTCACCTTGATCCTGCTGTTGCCTACCTTCGGATTGATTACGGTGTGGTACCGGGCCCGGGCTCACCGCTACATCGCCGAGCACACCACCCTGCAAGGGGCCCGTTTTGCTTCGGATGTCACCTACCGCAAGTTGATTTCCCTTATTTCCGGAAACTGGGCACTGACCTCGTTCACGTTCGGCCTTGGCGGCCCGTTGGTGTTTCACCGCAATATGGGGTTCCTATGTGCGCGCCACTCGCTGCACGGTCATGTGGACTTCGGCACCGTCCAGCAGGGGACCCGCCAGACGGCCGGAGACGCCGAAGGCATATCCGAGGTGCTGGAATTGGGTGACATCGGCTTCGGATGATTTTTTCCGGCCGCTTCTGCGACGGACGCACCGCCATGGTGCATCCGGTCAGGGTGGAGGTCACCCGGATAACTCTGGACATCTGTTCCCCGGAGGGCGACCGCCTGGCCAGTTGGCGTTTGAACGGCATCGTGCCGCCGGAACCGGTGATGCCGGGTGACCCACTAACTGTCCGCCACCCGGATCACCCGGACGCGGTGCTTACCGTGGCCGACCCGGACTTCGATACAGCACTCAAGGAGGCCGCCCCCGAGGTTCTGGGTGACCGCGCGCGAGCGGAACGCAAGGCCCGCACCGCATGGCGGGGCATCGGCGCAGTGGCGTCGGTCCTGCTGGTACTGGCGGCTGCCGTGTTGTGGCTGCCACAGATACTGGTTCGCCATATCCCCCCGAACTGGGAGCAGAAGCTCGGCGAATGGGCAATGGAGGGGATGCTGGATGGCAAAACCGTATGCGAATCTCCGCGGGGGAGCCACGCGCTGGCGTTGCTGACCAAACGCCTGGAAGAGGCGTCGGAAAGCCGGTTTCCACTGTCCGTGCGCGTGGTGGACAGTGATGTTATCAACGCCTTCGCCCTGCCGGGAGGGCAGATCGTGGTCATGAACGGCGTGATCTCGGGGGCCGGATCGCCGGACGAGGTGGCCGGAGTGCTGGCCCACGAAGTCGCACACGTAACCCGGCGCCACGGAACCGAGGGGATGATCCGCTCCATTGGCTTCGGTGTCACCATCGGCATCCTGATGGGCGGCTCTGCCGAAAGCGGAGCCGCTATCGGTAAATTAGGTGCGCAATTGCTGGAGCTGTCCTTCTCCCGCGAGCAGGAGCGGGAAGCGGACCGGGTGGGGACCGAGATTCTGGACCGCGCCGGGATAAGCGGTGAGGGGCTGGTGCAGTTTTTCACCCGCCTGATGGCGCAGGAACCCCTCGCCCTGCCCGCCCTGTTCAGCACGCATCCGCCTTCGGAACAACGGGTGGCCGACCTTACCGCCCGGACCCGTGACACACAAAGGTTTCCCCCGGCACTGACCGATAAGGAATGGACGGCCCTGAAGGATATCTGCGCCTCGCCGTCCTGATCCGGGGAGGATGACCCATGCCGATCAAGCACACCCGCAAGCGGCACCACAGGCCCAACTTTCTGACCGGCGGAAACTTGGCTCGCGACCTGCGGCTGGAGGAACACGAAACCGGATGCACCGTGCATTTGCACCCCACCTTTGTTTCGGTGATGGCCGCCATGGGCACCAGCCTGGCAGTGGTGACCGTTCTGCTCGCGGGATTTTCCCTTGCGCTGCTGGAAAGCCGTGGCCCCGCCGATCCATATTTTCTGGTGATGATGGCCACCCTGTGCGTGGCATTGGCGCGTTTTACGTGGATTCACATGAGCCGTGAAAGCATCCATGTGGAAAACGGCAGCCTGGCGCACCGGCGTACCCTGCTTGGCCTCGGTCCCCATCATCGCTACCCGGCCGAATGCATCGGCGGTTTGCGGCTGGACCGCCCCACCGGCGGCGTGGTGCGCTTCGAATGTCAGGGGCGCGTGGCCCGGGTTGGCTTCGGCCTTACTCCGGACGTGTCACGCTGCCTGCTGGAGACGCTGGAGACTCAACTCGCCCGGCTGGGAAATCCGGCTCCAAAGGGGTAAGCGGCCTCCGGCGCTGGCCAGTCAGTATCCGGAACGCGGCAATCCACAACGGGCTAACCGCCAGCGACAGGGTAATCACCGAAATCCCCATCTGGTAGCCATACCGGCCAATCAGCCCCGCCTGCAATCCCACCGCTGCCAGCACGAAACTGAATTCCCCGATTTGCGCCAGGAGCGCCCCGGCATACAGGCCATCTCTCCAGTTGGTGTGCAACAGCCTAAGCAGCACCGCATTGACCGCCGTTTTGGCGATCAGCACCAGCATGACCAGCAGCAGCGCCAGCGTGAAGGATTCACGCAGGAAGCCCAGGTCCAGCAGCATGCCCACCGACACGAAAAAAAGAGCCAGAAACACCACCTGGAACGGCGCCAGATGGCGGTGAATCCAGTCACCCTCATGCGCGGTGCCCACCAGCATGCCGGCCAAAAACGCCCCCAGCGCGGTAGACAGTCCGGTCAAGCCGGTGACCAATGCCAGGGTCAGGCAAAATGCCAGGGCGGCAAACACCTCCATTTCATGATCGCCGCGCAGGGAACGCAGCCATGGCAGGCTGATCCTGGGGGAGCGAATCATCCACCCGACCACCCCGGCGATCACCGCGGTCCCCGCCAATTGGGCCGCCATTTGCCCACCGGACAGGTTGTCGCCACCCAAAAGCGAGATGATTACAAGCATCGGGATCAGTGCCAGGTCCTGAGCCAGCAGGATGGATAAAACTCCCTGCCCGATACGGCTTTCCAATTCCCGCGCGTCCCCCAGCAGCTTCAGCACCACGGCGGTGCTGCTAAGGCTGACGATAAAACCAAGCAACACCACCCGCCCCATGGGCCAGTCCCGCCAGGTGCCGATCAGCGCCACACCGGCGACGATCAACAGGGTACCCAGTCCGGTGCCGAACACGGCCACCTTCCATCCCCGCATCAGTTCACGCGGATGGACCTCCATGCCCACAAAAAACAACAGTAGCATCACACCCACGGAGCCCAGACGGGAAAGGGTCGGCTCGTCTGTGATCAGGGCCAGACCGTGGGGCCCCAGTCCCACGCCCACCAGAAGGTAGCCAACCACGTGGGGCTGCCGCAGCAATCGCAACAGCAGCCCCACTGCCAGAATGGCCAGCAGCGCCCCTACCAGCGCGGGCATGGCCGGATCCAGGTGCATCCGGTCAGCCGGTTTCCACCGGAACAGCCAGTTCAGCGGTCAGTCCGATTCGTTGTTCCGCGGCGCGCAGGATGGCTGCCAGCATGTCGCCATAGCCGATGTCCATCAGCCCGGCCATCTTGGCCAGATGGCCGTCCCAGCACCAGCCCGGGTTGGGGTTGGCTTCCAGCAAGCGTGGCACGCCGTCGGCATCCAGGCGCCAGTCAAAACGCATGTAGTCCCGGCATTCCAGCCGCTCAGCCAGCGCCACGCACCACTCCACCAACGCCTGCTCGGTTCCGGCGGGAAGCCCAGCTGGCAGGCTTTTGAGCACCGAATAGGGTGAGTCCGGCTGCCATTTGGCCTCATAACCGCAGATACGCGGAAGATCGGCGGGCAGGTCGGAATAGTCCTCCTCCAGCACCGGAAGCACCGTGTAGTCGGCCGGTGGAGTTCCGATAATCCCCACGGTGATGTCCTTGCCGGTGAGGAATTCCTCCACCAGTACAGGTTTGTCATAACCAAACTGATCGCGGATCGCGCGCACCTGATCGATCAACGCCTCGGGGGTATGCACCACGCTGTTCACGTTAATGCCGAAGCTGGAATCGCCAAAGTTGGGTTTTACGATGGCCGGAAACGGAAACGGCAGTTCATATGCCATGTCCTCGGCCTGCAAAAATACCGCCTGCGGCGTGGGCAGGCCCATTTCCTTGGCAATACCGCGCACCAGCGATTTGTCGTAGCAATAGGCCAGACATTGGGGGTTGGAGCCGGTATAGGGGATACCGAGCATCTCCAGCATGGCAGGCACGTGCAGTTCCAGGCGCGGGTCGTTGTTGAATCCCTCGTCACAAAGGTTCAGAACATAGTCCACCTTGCCCACCAGCTTGGCCAGGTCCTGGATCAGGGTGCCGTGGCGGTGCAGGTAGGTGAACTTGTAGCCCGGCAGTTCCGCCAGGGCGTCCTTCATGCGGTCGATGGTGTAAAAATCGTCATCGTCGAACACCGTAAGCGGCTTCAGGGCATCGGGCCGCTCCGGGTCTCCCATCAACACCACCACGTGACGGGCCCCCGCGGCGGTTTTACGCTTGGGACTCCAGTCCTTGCGGGCCACGGCTGTGGCGATGTTGCGCTGGGCCATCATGCCCAGGTCCTGATCCCGTTGCGAGGCGGTGCGCACCGCCTCTTCCGGAAAAGCGGTGTCGTGAAATCCGGCACGGACCAGCAGACGCCCGATGGACTCCCGTGAATAGAGCCGCTCGGCGTAGAATTGGTCCGCCAGCACCCCTTTTTCCACATGGGTTACCACCTCGCGCGATACCAGGCGGTCGCCGTCGTCGGACAGGGAGCGTTCCCGGCAAACAAACATGTTGCGGTCGATCCACTCCCAGGAGCGGGGCTGGAAGTGCTCGCGCAGGTAGTCCCCGTCGGCCAGATCCATCACCACCCGGCCCCACGGTTTGAGTACCCGCAGCACTTCCCGCAGCACGTCCAGATCGTCCTGCAAACTCTCGAAATAGCCGAAGCTGTTACCCAGAATCAGCACCGCATCGAAACGGTCGGCGGGAAACGGCAGCTTGCGCGCGTCGCCTTCGCGGAAACGCACCTTCAGCCCGTCCTTGCGAGCGGCCTCGCGGGCCTTTTGGATCAGGTAGTGAGAACGGTCCAGCCCCTCCACATTGACCAGCCCGCGCCGGGCCAGTTCCAAGGTGTGACGCCCCTGCCCACAACACAGGTCGAGCACCCTGGCATCCGGAGGCAGGGCCAGCAGGTCGACAATGCGCGCCACCTCGCCACGGGTGATCTCCGCATCGCCCACCACGTCACCGTCGGTCTTGAGGTACAAAGGATTAAAAATCTGTCGCCACCAGTCACCGGTGACATGGGCCTGAAGATCGGGCACCGGGCCCAGGGTGCGGCGCCGCGCCACCCGGCGCGGCGCGGTGGTCTTGTTCCGGCTCATTATGGTCCTCCCGAGCAGAACGCGGTTCCACTCCCCATCACGAAAGGCACCACGCGCTCCGCAGGGGGGCAGATTCGGCTTACGGTTTCGATCCCATGGGGGCGAACCTTGCGGGTGGGTCCGGTTGACCGAACGTGGGAAATGTAGGTCCGATCGCTCAAACACGCAACGGTTTTTGCGGCAATTTTTCAGTTTTTTTTCGAGTGCGTTTAGAACCGGCGGGTTACACGAAATCCAACAGTCAGGCGGAGCTTTCCATCGGCCTCAAACCGACTACCAGACCCCCATCCGGATCAGTCCATTCAGCAGGCCGTAAGCCCCCTGAACGGCCACCAGTCCGGCGGTGACAAACGCCACACCTAAACCGGACTCGCTTGGCTCCAGACACGCCTCGGCCGGTCGGTCCGGATTGTAGTGGATTCGGATGAAACTGCCCACCGGCTGCCGTTCGATCAGTGGCGCCCAACGCCCGCGATGGGTTTCCAGCAGGGGATCCTTGTCATCTCCCACACGAATCGCCGTGCCGGTGTAGGTTTTGTTGCGCACGGTGTATTCATACTGCACCTCGGGCAGGTAATCAAAGGTTCCACGCGCGAACTTGGAGGGCAGTTTGATCAGACGACTTTTGAGCATGCGCCCCTCCACCGTGGGCCATTCCTCCCGGTTCTGGCTGTTTTTGAACCGGCGTCCGTACCAGACGGAACCCGCCACTCCACCAACCAGAAACACCGCACCCATGGCAGTGACCACGTAGGCGCTGATGGCCTTTACAAAAAACAGGGCCGGGGCCACACACAGGGCTAAAGCGATTTTGATGTATTGACGGAACAGGGCCGATTCCGCCTTGTCGCGATAATGGCGCGCGCGGGTGGCCTCGAGTTTCCGTTCCGGAGATACCGTTTTGTGTAGCGAATAGGAGCCCATCACCTCCCCTTTTTCTGTATTTTCTTATAGTTGCGGAAACCGGCCAAATATACTCTGTCCGATGCAAAACCGCTCTTACCTATCGGCAACTGAGTGATAAAAGACAAATGCCGCACCTGAGGCCCGCACCGAAGCGGCGAACATCCCTGCCCCCTTTGTTTTTGCTGTGTTTGCCGCTATAATGGCGCGCTTACCTCCGCGCCAACGGTCCCGGCCATTTTTCCGGCGGCGGGGGGTATGGGGAGCCATCCCGTTTTAAACGGGCGGCTTTTGCGGCAACCGGCTGTACAGGAATTTACACATTGGCCACCCTGCTTACCATTCTTCACGTTACCGCCTGTGTGCTGATGATCGGCATTATTTTGCTCCAGCACGGCAAGGGCGCGGACATTGGCGCGGCCTTCGGCGGCGGCAGTCACACCCTTTTCGGTGCCCGCGGCGCCACCAGCTTTCTGGCCAAGGTAACCGTCACTTGCGCGGGGATCTTCATGGTCACCTCGCTGTCCTTAGCGGTTGCGGCCCGCAATCAGGCCGGCTCTTCGGTGGTGGATGACATGGGCGTCACCAGCACCGAGTTCTTCACCGACGAAATCGCCCCGGCGGCCCTGCCCGACCTGTCCGCTCCGGCGGAAGGCAATGCGGCCCCGACAGGCGGCAACTAGTCCGGCACCCTCTGGTTTCATAGCGGCGGAGCACCCCCATGGCGGGACATTCCAAGTGGGCTAACACCAAACACCGCAAGGCGGCGGTGGATGCCAAGCGCGGAAAGATATTCACCAAGCTGGCTAAAGAACTGACCGTCGCCGCCAAAACCGGCGGCGGCGATCCGGATGCCAACCCGCGCCTGCGGCTGGCGATGCTCAAGGCACGCAGTGCCAACATGCCGCTCGACAATGTTACCCGCGCCATTCAGAAGGGCACCGGCGATCTGGAAGGTGTCACCTACGAGGAGATCGTCTATGAGGGATACGGCCCCGGAGGGGTGGCGATCCTGATCGACGTGGCCACCGATAACCGCAATCGCACGGTGGGTGAAATCCGCTACATCCTGTCCAAAAACGGTGGCAAGATGGGTGAAAACGGATGCGTGGGGTGGATGTTTCACCGCAAGGGTGTGATCACCGTCGACGCGGAGGGGCGTTCAGAGGACGACCTGATGGAACTCGCCCTTGAGGCCGGTGCCGAAGACCTGCAAAACGACGGCGACTCGTTCTCCATCACCACCACCCCGGAAGACTTCGAGGCGGTGCTGGAAGCCCTGAAGGCGGCGGACATTGAACCTTCCGACGCCGAAGTCCGCATGGTGCCCGAAAACCACGTGGGCATCGAGGGTAAGGATGCGGAAAAGATGATCAAGATCATGGATCTTCTGGAAGACCAGGACGATGTCCAGTCGGTCGCCGCCAACTTCGACATTCCCGACGACGTTCTCGAACAGTTGATGGGGTAGTCGGCCCGTGCCCTCCCCGCCGGTTTTTGCCCGCGCCTTGCAAAAGGGACATCGCCGGTGATTGTCCTGGGGGTCGATCCGGGCACCGTGGCCACTGGTTATGGCGTGGTGGCCGGGGAAGGAAACCGCTTTCACTGCCTTACCGCGGGCGACATCCGCTCCAGCGCCAGGAATCCGATGGAAATGCGGCTGCTGGCCATCTTCGACTGCATTGAATCACTGATTGCCGAATTTCACCCGGATGCTGTGGCGGTGGAAACGGCGTTCATCTCCAAAACCAAAAGCCCGCAAACGCCGATCAAACTGGGTCAGGCCCGCGGGGTTATTCTTCTGGCGGCGGCCCGGGCCGGGTTGCCAGTGGTGGACGTGAACCCGGTAACGGTCAAGCAGACCGTGGCCGGAAACGGCGCCGCGCCCAAGGAGCAGGTGATCTATATGATCAAGCGGCTGCTGAACCTGCCCGGCGATCCTCCCTCGGAACACGCGGCTGACGCGCTGGGCATCGCCCTGTGCCACATTCAACGCGGGCGCTACGAGGCTCTGGCGGCAGGCGCCACACAAGGGAGAAGGAGATGATTGCGCGCTTGACCGGCACTGTGGCGGAACGGGACGACCAGCGGCTGACCGTGGACGTGCATGGGGTTGGCTACGAGGTGTTCTGCCCCCGCTCCACATCAATGACCTTGCGGGAGGGTGCGGAAGCAACCCTGTACGTACACACCCTGGTACGTGAGGATGCATTTCACCTGTACGGCTTTGGCAGCAAGCCGGAAAAGGCCATGTTCCTGCTGTTGACCGGCGTAACCGGGGTGGGCCCCAAGGTGGCGCTGGCGCTGCTTTCGGATCTGCCGATTGCGGAGTTGGCCGGGGCCATCGCCCGGGCGGACGTGACGGCGCTTTCCAGGGTATCCGGGGTGGGAAAAAAGACCGCCAGCCGCTTGGCGCTGGAGCTAAAGGACAAGGTGCTGGGCCTTGGTGTTTCCCCCGTCATGGCCACCGCCTCGGCTGGAACCCCCGCTCTGCCCGGTGCGGGGATGGGTGACGCGGTGTCCGCACTGGTCAATCTGGGATACTCCAAGGCACGCGCGGATAAAGCCATCCAGACCGTCCTCGCCGAACACCCGGACATGCCGTTGGAAGGCTTGATCCGACTGGGGCTGGCGCAGTTGGCGAAGGGGTAAAATCACCTTCCCGTGGTAGCGGACAGCTGCCGCCAAAATCACCTTTCCCCGTGCTATCCTACCTTCCATGCAGCCCGATTTTTCCTCCATGCCCGACCTGGATTATGAATCCGACCGGCTGACCGACCCACAGGCGGGTGACGCCGAGGCGCGCCGAGAACCGGCACTGCGTCCGCGCACCCTGGCGGACTATGTGGGCCAGGAGCGCATCAAGGAAAGCCTGACCGTGTATATCGAGGCCGCCCGCGGACGGGGGGAGGTGCTCGATCACGTAATCCTGTATGGCCCCCCCGGACTGGGCAAGACCACCCTGGCGCACATCGTGGCCACGGAGCTGGGGGTCAACATGGTGGGAACCAGCGGCCCGGCGATCGAACATGGTGGCGACCTGGCCGCCATCCTCACCAACCTGCAACCGCGGGACGTGCTGTTCATCGATGAGATTCACCGCCTGAACCCGGCGGTGGAAGAAGTGCTGTACCCGGCCATGGAGGACCACACCCTGGATCTGGTGATCGGCCAGGGGCCGGGGGCACGCTCGGTGAAAATCGATTTGGCGCCGTTCACTCTGGTGGCGGCCACCACCCGTGCCGGCCTGCTCACCGGCCCGCTGCGCGACCGGTTCGGAATCATCAGCCGGCTGGAATTCTATACCCCGCAGGAGTTGGTGCGCATTGTCACCCGCTCGGCCCAACTGCTCGAAGTCCCCCTGTCCAGCGAAGGGGCGATGGAGATCGCCCGCCGCTCGCGGGGCACCCCCCGAATCGCCAACCGCTTGTTGCGCAGGGTGCGCGACGTGGCCCAGGTGAAGGGCACCGGCGCCATTGATCTGGAAACCGCCCGCGCGGGACTGGCCATGATGGAGGTCGACGAAGGCGGACTCGATCCGATGGACCGCAAGCTGCTGTCGTCCATTGTGGACAAGTACGGTGGTGGCCCGGTAGGGCTGGACACGCTGGCGGCCGGATTGGGAGAGTCCCGCGATACCATTGAGGACGTGTATGAGCCGTACCTGCTAAAAGAGGGCTTCCTGGATCGCACCCCGCGCGGCCGTGTGGCCACTGCCAGGGCGGTGGAGCATCTGGGACGGGCACTGCCGCCCAGACCGCAAAGCGATCTGTTTGGAGACGGATAGTGGCGATATCGAACCAGCACGATTCGGCCGTCGTGGAAGCTGCCCAGGCAATGCCCCACCCGTCCCCCACCGCGGCCTTCTATTGCTTGGCACTTGAGGCGGTTTCATCCTTCGCGGGGTTGCCTGCGGTTTATCAATTCAATACCGGTCGCGAGATCTAAACATGTGCGGGATTGTCGGGTATGTGGGGTCGCAGATGGCGGTCCCGGTGCTGATCGAAGGGTTGCGCAAACTGGAATACCGGGGGTACGACTCAGCGGGAATTGCCGTGCTGGAGCCGGGAAACGGTATCGCCGTGGAGCGCGGCGAAGGCAAATTGGCCGTACTGGAGGCGCAGATCCACGGCAAGGAATATATCGCCACGACCGGGATCGGCCATACTCGATGGGCGACCCACGGACGCCCCAGCGTGCCCAACGCGCACCCGCACAAGGTGGGGCGCATCGCTCTGGTACACAACGGCATTATTGAGAATTACATCCCGTTGCGTGAACGGATGATTGCCGCGGGCCGCACCATGAACTCGGAAACCGATACCGAGGTGATTGCACACCTGATCGATGAGCGCATGCAGCAGGGGGACAATGCCGAAGCCGCGCTGCGTCACGTATTGGGCGAGGTTCGTGGGGCGTACGCCCTGGGGCTGGTGTGCGAGGATGCGCCGGACGTTGTATACGCAGCGCGCAAGGCGTGCCCGCTGGTGGTCGGTATGGGAGAGGGCGAAAATTTCATCGCCAGCGATATTCCGGCCATTCTGGCCCACACCCGCCGGGTGATTTATCTGGATGATGGCGAGGTGGCGGTACTGACGGCGGACGGAGTGACGGTCACCCGGGTGGACGGCACGCCGGTCACGCACCCGGTGAACGTGGTGGACTGGAACCCGGTGATGGCCGAAAAGGCCGGGTTCAAGCACTTCATGTTAAAAGAAATACACGAGCAGCCGTCGGCCATCAGCGACACCATGATGGGGCGCGTGACGCCGGACCGGGACGGGGTGCTGCTGCCGGAGATGGAAATCTCCGACGATGCCCTGCGCGCGCTGACGCGCATCACCATCGTTGCCTGTGGCACCAGTTGGCACGCGGGGCTGGCTGCCAAATACATGATCGAGGCGGTGGCCCGCCTGCCGGTGGAAGTGGATATCGCATCAGAATACCGTTACCGGGACCCGCTCACTGGACCCGGCGAACTGATTTTGACCATTACCCAGTCAGGCGAAACCGCCGACACCCTGGCGGCCATGCAGGAGGCCCGAAAAAAGGGGGCGACGCTGCTGACCGTGTGCAACGTGGTGGGCAGTTCCGCCGCGCGCGCCGCCGATGGGGTGGTATACACCCACGCCGGACCGGAAATTGGTGTGGCCTCCACCAAGGCATTCACCACCCAGTTGGTGGCCCTGTATCTGTTTGCAGTGCATCTGGGGCGCGTGCGCGGTACGTTGGGTGCGGAGGGAGCTCGGGAGTTGCTGGACGATCTGGCCCGTTTACCGGGGCAGGTAAAAATGGCTCTGGCCCGTGAAGATGAGGCGGAGTCCTTGGCCAAACAATTCTTCCGGCACCGGGATTTCCTGTTCCTGGGACGTGGATCCATGTTCCCCATCGCCTTGGAGGGGGCGTTGAAACTGAAGGAAATCAGCTACATTCATGCGGAAGCCTATGCGGCCGGAGAGATGAAACACGGCCCCATCGCGCTGATCGACGAGGAAATGCCGGTGGTGATGCTGGCTCCTCCGGGCCCCCAATATGAAAAAGTGGTGGCCAATGCCATGGAAGTGAAAGCCCGCGACGGCATCGTGATCGCCGTGGTGGACGACGCCGACACCGAACTGTCCGCCAAGGTGGATGCGGTGCTGCGCGTACCGATGGCCGGGCCTTTTGCCTCCCCTGCACTGTATACGATTCCGTTGCAGTTTCTGGCCTATCACATCGCGGTGCTGCGGGGATGCGACGTGGACCAGCCGCGTAATCTGGCCAAAAGCGTGACGGTTGAATAAACTCACACAAAGTTAATTCGTTCTGTTGTCCCGCCCAACAGGTGAAGTGCTGGTTTAACGGTCTGGCCGGGATGGCCGAATAGACTGTGCAGACGTTACTGATCTACCGCGCAAGGAGGCGCATCCCGTGGCCCACGAACACAGCGACCAGCCGTCCCCTTTTCTGACCGGGCAGATCGATCTGCTCAAAACCGCCCCGGCGATGACTGCACTGGATGTGGCCTGCGGCAAGGGGCGCAACCTGATTTACCTGGCGGAACAGGGATTTAACGTCACGGGTGTGGAATACGACGACGACTCCATCGGCCACGTGATGGCCGAGGTCCGCAAGCGCGACATCGAAGCCCACGTCACCAAGAGTGATCTGGAGGCGGAAGGGGCCACCCTGCCGGGACCGTTCGGAGTGGTGTGCGTGTTCTATTTTCTGCACCGTCCGCTGATGCCAGCGATCCGCAACGCGGTCATGCCGGGCGGTTTTCTGGTCTACGAAACCTTCCTGATCGATCAGCGCGAGCGCTGGGGAACCCCGCGCCATGCCGAATTTGCCTGGGGAAAAAACGAATTGCTGCGCGAGTTTGATTCCGGCTTCCGGGTGCGCCACTACGAGGAGCGCATCGACGAAGCGGCACAAACCGCCTGCGCGCGGATCGTCGCGCAGCGCATCTGAACTGGACCCCGTATTGCTGGCTGTTCTGATTTAATGGGTTACAGTGCCGGTCTGTCCCCTTGAGGCAGTGAGGGGTTACAGGGGGGTGCGCACCCGCCTCTCGTACACGGGTGGAGCGGGTTACCCCACGAGGGCATCGCCATTGGCGGTCCGCATCCTGGCACTGGTCTCGATAGATTATTCAGAAGCTGATCCGAAATCGTCGACGCGAACAGGTACCCACTCAAGATCAAGCGCGTCGCGGATCCCCCGATCTACCTGTTCAGGGCCTGTTGAAACCCGTGCCGATGCCATCCGCACCATCGCACTTGCGAAGTGCGTCAGTGTGCGGCCGTGGTCACTGGTAGCGGTACCCCCGCGCACGCAGCAGCGTCCACCACACTGGTCCCCACCGGCTTGCCGTCGTTACCGGAAAAGGAGAACTCCAGCACCAGCCCAAAATCCAACAACTGGCGAATCTTTTGTTCGCCACAGGCCCCCTCACGCACCATTCCGGGCAGTTGCTTGCTCACCTGGCGCGCCGCCGGGCTGGCGCCCGGCATGTCCAGCAGGGTCAAATAGGCAAGCAACCGCTTCTCCGGCGCGGCGGCCACACCCTCAAGACGCAGACCGTCACCCATCATGGTGGGGAGTTTCCGGTTCAACGCCTGAGCCGTCACCTTGAGGGTAAAATCGGCCAACTCCGCACGGAACACAAAGCTGAACGTCAGCGAGCACATGAGGAGGATCAGCCATTTGCTCCCGCGCTTTTTTTCCACTGTCTCGTTCACGACGGATCACCCATGCAAAAGAGTGTTTGTAATCCGCACCCGACGGCGCGCCGTACACCCCTTATCGGCCATCGCACAGCGCAACCCAACCCTCTGCGCCACAGGCATATTTTGCACTCGCGACAGAACTTCCCTACACTGCCTGAGAGTAGGAGATTGCAGGCTGAATTCCTTGGTGACGGAGACTCCCCATGGCCCGGTCAATTGTCCGCCTGATTGCGCTCACCATCCTGATAACCACGTTTCCCTTGCCGGCGATTGCCGCCCCCCCTTCCCATTTTACCGCCCACGACCTGGAAACCGACGAGGTGCTGTACACCGGCGAACAGACCATGACCGAAACCGGAGAGACTTTCACCGAACGGGTAACCTACCGTGCGCCAGACGGTACATTGATTTTCGAACGCGAGGGAGCGTACCGGGCGGATACCCTGTCCGCCGTTTCCTACCGCGCCACCGACCTCCGGCTTGGGATGGAGGAAGCCGTGCGACGTACCAACGGTGGGTTGGAAATCCGCTTCAAAAAGGATGCAAAGCACAAGGAAAAGTCGAGCATTCTCGCCTCGGCGGGAATGCAACTATTGTCCCTGAGCATTCCCGCCCTGATCCATCGAGAGTGGGGACGACTGGCGGCGGGAGAGCAACTGGCGTTTGAACTGATCGTTCCCAGCCGCACGGGTACCGTCGGCTTCCGTCTGAACCGCACTGGAGAGGAGACCGTCAACGGACGGGCCACGGCCATATTCCGCATGGAGCCGTCCGGATGGCTGATTCGCAAGGTGGTGGACCCGATGTTTTTCTATATGGCCCTGGACGGGGATCACCCGTCGGTTCAGTTTCGTGGGCGGGGCGTGGTGCCTACCGCCTCCGGAGATGCGCTGCCCGTGCGGGTGGTGTATGGGACACGGGAATAGCATCCCCGGTGGCCAAAGCGTTTGACCATATCGGCAACGACCACGCCCGGTTCATCCGCAATCAGCCGATCTTTTTCGTGGCCACGGCGGCGGCCAACGGCCATATCAACCTGTCACCCAAGGGATACGACACCCTGCGGGTGGTGGGCCCGAACCGGGTATGCTGGCTGAACCTGACCGGCAGCGGCAACGAGACCGCCGCCCATCTGCTGGCAGATGGACGCATCACCCTGATGTTGTGCGCCTTTTCCGGTGACCCGATGATCCTGCGTCTGTACGGCACCGCTCGCACCGTCCACCCGCGTGATGCGGAGTGGGAGGCGTTGATCGCTCTGTTTCCGGACACCCCCGGCTACCGGCAGGTGATCGACATGCAAGTGGAACGGGTGCAAAGTTCCTGTGGGTTTTCGGTGCCGGAGATGGAGTTCACCGGTGAGCGCACCCGACTCAAGGAGTGGGCCCAGGGGCGCGGTCCAGAGGGATTGGTGAAGTACTGGCGCGAGAAAAACGCCGTAAGCATGGACGGACTGCCCACCGGTATCGATCCGGCCCTGGACTGAGGAAAAGCCCTCCTTCAGTGCGCGTGGGCCGCCTCCACCCGCTCGCTGATTAGCGCCAGCCGACGGCGGAACTCACGATAGACCCGGGCATCGTCCGGAAACTCGAAGGACAGCGCCAACCCTCCGGGTGCAAAGTGCCCCTCCCGCCGCTTCAGAGAAT
>JAOUMB010000052.1 GCA_029881725.1 Nitrospirota bacterium | reverse complement strand
AGGAACCCCGCCTGTGGGACACCAAGCGCGGCGTGACCGAGAACATGCGCACCAAGGAGGAGGCCCACGACTACCGCTACATGCCGGAGCCGGATCTGGCCCCGGTGGTGGTGGAGCAGTCCCTGATCGACCGGGTGCGCGCCAACATGCCGGAACTGCCCGACGAGAAGCGGGAGCGTTTCGTGGCCGAGTACGGCCTGTCGGAATACGACGCGGATGTGCTCACCACCAGCCGCGAGATGGCCGACTATTACGAAACCGCCGTGGCCGCCTACAACGGCGACCCCAAGCTCACCTGCAACTGGCTGATGGGCGACCTGTCGGCGCGCCTGAACGAGGACGGCACCGACATTTCACAAAGCCCGTTCTCCCCCAACCAGCTTGCCGGGCTGGTGAAGGCCATTCACTCCGGCGAGATTTCCGGCAAGATCGGCAAGACCGTGTTCATCGAGATGTTCGGCACCGACAAGCGGGCGGAAAAGGTGATCCAGGAGAAGGGGCTGGTGCAGGTTTCCGACACCGGAGCCATCGACGCCATGATCGACGAGGTGATCGCCGCCAATCCCGCCGAAGTGGCCGATTACAAAGGCGGAAAGACCAAGCTGATGGGCTTTTTCGTCGGCCAGGTGATGAAGGTTTCCAAGGGCCAGGCGAACCCCGGCATGGTGAACAAGCGGTTGAAGGAAAAGCTGGAAGGGTAAGCCCCGCGTTACCCCGCCTTTGCGTGGGAGAGGCGGGGCGGGGCGCTCGGCTCCCGTCCGCCAGCGGATGCGGCCCCGCGTCTGGCGGTCAGGCCAGTTGGTCGCTGGCGACGAAGTACTTCGGGTCTTCGTGGATGTTCACCTCCACCAGATCCCCCGCCTTGCGCAGCAGCTTGCGGCATTCCGGGCTCAGGTGGCGCAGGTGCAGGGTCTTGCCCACGCGCTTGTAGCGGTCGGCCAGGGCGTCGATGGCCTCGATGGCGGAATGATCCGCCACCCGGGAATGACGGAACTCCACAATCACGTCGTCCGGGTCGTTGTGCGGATCGAACAGGTTGTTAAAGCCGTATACCGAGGCGAAAAACAGCGGCCCGTGCAGCTCGTACACCTTGCTGCCGTCATCGTCCCGGGTGATGGTGGCGCGAATCTGCTTGGCGTGCTCCCAGGCGAAAATCAGCGCCGACACGAACACCCCCACCACCACGGCCACGGCCAGATCGGTGGCCACGGTGACCACGGTCACCAGCATGCCCACAAAGATGTCCCCCTTGGGCACCTTGCCGATGAGGCGCAGCGAGGCCCACTCGAAGGTGCCCAGCACCACGATGAACATCACCCCCACCAGCGCCGCGATGGGGATCATTTCGATCAGCGGCGAGGCGAACAGGATGAACGCCAGAAGCGCCAGCGCGGCGGTGATGCCGGAGGCGCGCCCCAGCCCGCCGGAGTGGATGTTGATCATGCTCTGGCCGATCATGGCGCAGCCGCCCATGCCGCCGAACAGGCCGGTGGCGGTGTTGGCGATGCCCTGCGCCACGCATTCCCGGTTGCCGCGTCCGCGGGTTTCGGTGATCTCGTCGATCACGCGGATGGTGAGCAGCGATTCGATCAGGCCGATGGCGGCGAAGATGATCGAATACGGCAGGATGATCCACAGGGTTTCCAGGGTGAACGGCACGGACGGAATGCTGAACTCCGGCAGCCCCCCGCCGATTTTGGCCACGTCGCCCACGGTGCGGGTGTCCAGCCCGAAAAACAGCGCCAGCCCGGTGACCGCCACAATCGCCACCAGCGACGAGGGCACCGCGCGGGTCAGTTTGGGCAGAAAGTGGATGATGCCCATGGTCAGCGCCACCAGCCCCAGCATCAGCAGCAGCGGGGTGCCGGTCATCCACGCCAGGTGGCCGGTGGCGTCGGGCATTTTGAAGTGGCTGAGCTGGGCCAGAAAGATCACCGCCGCCAGCCCGTTCACAAACCCGAGCATGACCGGATACGGCACCAGCCGCATGAATTTCCCCAGCCGCAGCGCCCCGGCGGAGATCTGGATCAGCCCCATCAGCACCACGGCGGCGAACAGGTATTGCGGCCCATGATCGGCCACCAGCGACACCATCACCACCGCCAGCGCCCCGGTGGCGCCGGAGATCATGCCCGGCCTGCCCCCGATGGCGGCGGTAATCAACCCCACCATGAACGCGGCATACAGCCCGGAAAGCGGGTGCACCCCCGCCACGATTGCAAACGCCACCGCCTCCGGCACCAGCGCCAGGGCGACGGTGAGGCCGGACAGGAAATCGTTGCGGAAGCGGGCCATATGGGCGTGGTAGAGATCGAACACGGCGAGGGTGCGGCTCCTGTGGAACGGGTGAATATCGTCCACGCGCCGGTCGCACACGTCCGGATCCGAACGCAAACGCGCCCGCCAGCGGCATATCCGCTGCACTCCGCTCAATAATTGATTGGGACGTTAAAAAGCCCCGGTGTGCGGCCCTTCAGAACCGTGTACCGGAACCTGCGTGGGAAGGGGGTATTGTAAGGGGTGGGTGGGGGGATGGGCAAGGAGACGTATCGGCGTCCCCGCTTGGTGGACCTGATTTAATCGTGATGGGGTTGGAGGGCTTCTGTGGGGCAGGTGGAAAACAGCTTTGGCGCCATGACCGCTGAAGAGGTCGTCAATTGGAAGCATGGCAACCTTCAAGACTCATTTGATCTAGTGTTTATGTCGCTCAAGGGTCCAAAAGATATGGCGATGTTTGGACGACATGACCATAAGTCGTTCACCTACTATTTTTGTGGATCTGGGGAAGTAGAGCTTCGAATTATGAAGGCGGCCTTAGAGCCTTACGGACCAGTTCCTGTCAAGGCACCAGAAAAGGAACGCACATCCCTCCTTGTGGGTAATGCCGACGCTCGGGATCGTTTACTTCATTAACACCTGACAACGGGGTGAGTTGCCCACGCCGCCCATCCCAACGGGTAGGGTCGAACGGACTTCTAATCCTGTCGACTGGTGAAGCCGGCTACGCTTCGACAGGCTCAGCGCGAACGGGTGGTGTCTGAAGTTGAGGGGCCACACGCTCAAGGCACGCCACCATTCCGCCAGAAAATGCACCTCCGCGTCAGAGCGATGTCGCCACACCCCGTCTACCCCGCCTTTAACCCCGCCAGTTCCTCGCGGATGGCGGAACGAATCTGGTCATCCAGCCCCTTGCCCGCGATGTGCTCGCGCAGCGCCTCGTTGATGAGGGTCTGGTACGATCCGCCGCCGGTTACCTGATCCCGGAACCACTGGAGCACGTCCGGGTCCAACCGGATGGTGATGGGCACCTTGCGCCCCCGCTTGATTACCGCCCCCCGCTTGCCGCCGTCAAACGTCATTTGCTTCCGTTCGGCGTCCTCGCGTTCCAGTTCCGCTTTCAATTTTTTTGTCATGGCTCAAGCCTCGTATTGTTTCCGCTCACGGGCGTTGGATTTCCAGGCGGTGACGATCCGCAGCCGCTGGCCGCGCACGGTCCAGACGACGGTCAACAGGCGGCCCGTCGGCCCCTTTCCGATGGTGACATGCCGGGTTTCTCCGCCCCGGCGCTGTTCCACCGTGAGCGCCCGATCGTCCATCAGAACGGACTCGGAATCCGCCAGGTCCACCCCCCGTGCCGTCAGCACGGCACGCCGCTTGTCTTCATCCCATTCCAGTTCCACAATTCATAGTGTATTTACGATTGTAAGTATGGTCAAGCGGCCACGCCCGCAAATCCGGCTGTGCGCCTCGCACCCACAATCCGGTATCATTCACTTCTTTGTTTTTTTGACCCCCATCGATCCGGAACCCCATGAGCCAGACCGACGCCCTTGCCGAACTCGGCGACGCCAGCAACGACGATCCCCTCTACCGCCTGCGCCACTCGCTGGCCCACGTGCTGGCCCAGGCCGTGCTCGAAATCCGCCCCGGCGCCACCCGGGGCTTCGGGCCGCCGATCGACAACGGGTTCTATTACGACTTCGTGCTGCCCGAGCCGATCACCCCGGAGGACTTTCCGGCCATCGAAAAGGCCATGAAGCAGATCATCAAGAAGAACCAGCCGTTCGAACGGGAGGACCTGCCGGTCGCCGAGGCCCTGTCCCGCCTGAACGATATGGGCGAGCCGTACAAGGCCGAATACGCCGGGGAACTGGCGGAAAAACACGGCCTGTCCACCCTGGGCTTCTACACCAACGGCCCGTTTGTGGACATGTGCGACGGCCCCCACGTGGACCGCACCGGGCGGCTGCCCAAGGGGGCCTTCAAAATCCGCTCCATCGCCGGGGCCTACTGGCGCGGCGACGAAAAGCGCCAGATGATGACCCGCATCTACGTGTGGGCCTACGAAACCAAGGAAGAGCTGGAAGAAAACGTGCGCCGCTACGAGGAGGGCCTCAAGCGCGATCACAAAAAGCTGGGGCCGCAGCTCGACCTGTACCACATCGACCGGGAGCACGTGGGGCTGGGCCTGCCCCTGTGGCTGCCCCACGGCACCGCCATCCGCGAGGAACTGGAAAAGCTGGCCAAGGAGATCGAGTTTCAGGCCGGATACGACCGCGTGGCCACCCCGCACGTGACCCTGGACAAGCTCTATTACCAGTCCGGCCATCTGCCGTACTACAAGGAGGGCATGTTCCCCCCCATGGTGCTGGAGGAGGAGTCGGAAAGCGGCGGCACGGTCAAGGAAACGTACTTCCTGAAGCCCATGAACTGCCCGCACCACCACCGCATCTTTGCCGCCCGCATGCGCAGCTACCGCGACCTGCCCATGCGCCTGGCGGAATATGGCCAGGTGTACCGCTTCGAGGGGCACGGCTCGCTTTCGGGCCTGCTGCGCGTGCGCGGCATGTGCATGAACGATGCGCACATCTACTGCACCGAGGAGCAGATCGAGGACGAGTTCCTGGCCGTGATGCACATGCACGAGATGTATTTCGACCTGCTGGGCATCCAGGATTTTTATATGCGCCTGTCCCTGTGGGATCCGGAAGACCCCAAGGGCAAGGAGAAGTACGTGGACGCCCCGGAGGCGTGGGACCGCACCCAGAACCTGGTGCGCCGCGCCATGGAGAAGTCGGGCCTGCCGTTCGTCGAGGTGAAGGGCGAGGCCGCCTTCTACGGCCCCAAGATCGACATCCAGTTAAAAACCGTCACCGGCCGCGAGGAAACCTTCTCCACCAACCAGCTCGATTTTGCCGTGCCGCGTGCCGACCGCATGAATCTGGTCTATACCGGCCCGGACGGGCAGGAGCACCATCCCTACATCATCCACCGCGCCCCGCTGGGCACCCATGAGCGGTTCATCGCCTACCTGATCGAGCATTTTGGCGGCGCGTTCCCCACCTGGCTGGCCCCGGTGCAGGTGCGCATCCTGCCCATCAGCGAAAAGTTCAACGACTATGCCGATTCCCTGCGCGCCCAACTGCACAAGCAGTTTGTGCGGGTGGAAGTGGATGCCTCCGACGACAAGGTGGGCAAAAAGATCCGCGAAGGGGCCGTGGCCAAGATCCCCGTGCTGCTGGTGGTGGGCGAAAAGGAGCAGGAAGAGGGCACGGTCACCGTGCGCCGCTATGGCGAGGACCAGCAGGAGAGCATGCCGTTTGCCACCTTTATGCAGGTGGTGACGGCGGAGATCCGGAACCGGGAAATGCGGCGGGTGCCGGGGATCAGCTAGGCGCCGGGCCGTATTTTCCGGGTCGCTGGCCGCGGCGGCAGCCCCATCCACGGCACCCGCCCCTTCCCGCCTGCCGTGGGAAGGGGCCGATCGGTAATCATTCCGTAAAAATTTCCCTTACGAACCGTTAACGCACCGGTAACTTAGCGCCGTGCTAGGGCTCCCGCACCGCTTCTATGCGTGCGGCGATATTGGCTGGCCCGGTAATCCGGTCCTGCGCCGGGCAGCGCCCGGCGCGGGTGGCAAGAGCTGGGGTGAGGTGGGCGGGGTCTCACCCTGGCCATTACAACCAACTGAAAAAACATAGAAATTCAATTCATCCCGCTCTCTCCTCGCCGGGCGCGAGGGGGCCAAAGTGTCTGTCCCACACCCCGCATCCAATTCATTTAATTTTACGTAACGTTAAATGAATTCGGGCCGCCACCCCCTTTCCGGCTCCCCCCACCCCCCCAGCCACCCCCATCGCGCAAACGGGCCCCACCGTGAACGGCACCCCCACAAATTCAAATTTCATCGTAATTTCAATCGCTTCTGAACGTTCCGTTGCGCAAGCCAAGCCCTCCACAACGCCCCTTTTTTCCCACACTTTCAATGGGTTCTGATTTTTTCACCGATACATGCGGTTTTTAGAATTTCGAATCGTGCTACCGGCCTTCAGAACCCATTGATATTCCGTTCCCAGGTCACCGTGAACATGTGAAACCCACGGTGCTAAACGCCCCCACAACGCCGCTTTTTTCCCACAAAAACAGGCAGTTCTGAACGTGAAAACCGTTAATTTTCACCGTGTTTCATTTCGCAACCACAAACGCGAATTGTCCTGCAAAAACAGCCGGTTCTGAGTTTTTCGCCGACTTTTTGCGAAATTAAAACACCGTGCCCACAAACGGCCAAAAACCTCCCGATATCAGCCGGTTATGCCCGGTGGGTTGCCGGGGCGCACGGTTTAGCTTTGCCGTTTGCGAAGCGAAGTAGCACGATTTTCCCGGGCCTGGAACCGCCGAATCTCCCCCCAAGCACCCCTTCCCCCCTCAATTCCAAACCTTCCGCATCCACGCAACCAATTGAAAAAAAAGCAAAAAATATCGCCGTGCGCGCAGCACCGCGGCGCCGTAGCGCCGTAGCACCAGATGCGCAGGGTGGGAGGGGGGACCGATGCGGTAGGTTGGCGCCCGTTGCCGGGAACCCGCACCGAGGCGGCGCGAACCGGCGGCGGTGGGACGGTGGTGGCGGACCGGCCGGACGAGGGGGCAGGGGAGCCCCATGGAGGGGGCTTGCCTAGGGGCGAATCATCCGCAGCGCGGAAGAATCATCCGGAGCGTCGTCCGGGGCGTCGTCCGATGGGGCCTGCGGGGCCTCGGTGCGGCCGGCAGTGTCCGGGTATTCATACATCTGGTTGGCGTAGTTGCGCAGCACGATCTGCTCGCCCATCTGCCCCACCACATAATGGGGGCTCACCGGCACCTTGCCACCGCCGCCGGGGGCGTCGATGACATAGGTGGGCACCGCATAGCCGGTGGTGTGGCCGCGCAGGGCCTCGATGATTTTCACCCCGTCGGCCACCGCGGTGCGCAGGTGTCCCGAACCGGCAATCGGGTCGCACTGGTACAGGTAATAGGGGCGCACCCGCGCCTTGAGCAGGCCGTGCATCAGTTCCCGCATGATCTGCGGGGTGTCGTTGACCCCCTTCAGCAGCACCGTCTGGCTGCCCAGGGGGATGCCCGCGTCCGCCAGCCGTTCGCAGGCGGCCACCGCCTCCGGGGTCAGTTCCGAGGGGTGGATGAAGTGCACGCTCAGGTAGAACGGGTGGTACTTGCGCAGCACGGCCGTCAGTTTCGGCGTGATGCGCTGGGGCATGACCGCCGGGATCTTGGTGCCGATGCGGATGATTTCCAGATGGGGAATCGCCCGCAGCATGCCCAGCAGTTCGTCCAGGTGGTGGTCCTCCAGCAGCAGCGGATCACCGCCGGAGATCAGCACGTCGCGGATGGACGGATGGGCGGCGATGTAGTCCGCCGCCTGACGCCACTGCTCCCGTTGAAAGGAGTAGCCCTCGCCGCCACCCACCATGCGGCTGCGGGTGCAGTAGCGGCAGTAGACGGCGCAGGTGCCGGTGGCCAGCAGCAGCACCCGGTCCGGATAGCGGTGCACCAGGCCTGGCACCACCGTGTCGTTGTCCTCGCCGCAGGGGTCGCGCAGTTCGCCGGGGGCGGTGTGCAGTTCTTCCGTGGAGGGAATCAGGGTGCGGCGGATGGGGCAGGCGGGGTCTTCCGCGTCGATCAGGGAAGCATAGTAGGGGGTGATGGCGATCGGCAGGCTGTTGCGCCCCAGAGCGGAAATGGCGGCCTTTTCATCGTCGCCCAGGGAGAACGCCTGCTCCAGTTGCTCCAGCCGGCGCAGGCTGTTGCGCGCCTGCCAGTGCCAGTCGTTCCAGTCCGCGTCGGCCACCCCCCGCCAGGCGGCGGGGCGCCTGGTGTGCGGGTCGGATGCGGTGCCGATGCGTGCCTGAGGTTCCTGTGTCGCCATTCGCTCTCCCGTTATGCGGGAACGTTCCCCCCCGGTTGAAGGCCGTTCCTGATCGGTTGGATTTTGCATAAATGATAACGCACGATACGGTCCGGGGTATTCCCTGCGCAACTTTCCGCACCGGGTCCGGTGCAATTTTTTGTGCGGGATTTTTGCGCTCGCTCCGATAAGAGACGAGGGAGGTGGAAGCCGCCGGGATCAGCAACCCGGCCTTCGCCGCACGTATCACACCCTGTCAGCGGGAGGGGGGATGAACCTGAGTCATCCACGCCGCTCCGGTGCCACTGCGCCGGAGGCGCAAGCATGAGCCGGAATCTGCACGAGCAGGAGGCCGTCCATGGGGAGGAGGCGCCGCTGGCGCTTCCCGCCGGATACCGTCTCGGCAGAAGCGGCTTCAACCACCTGCGCAAGGTGATCTACGACATGAGCGGCATCCACCTCAAGGATGCCAAGAAGCAGATGGTGCAGTCCCGCCTCACCAAACGGCTGCGCATCCTGAACATCGGCAGCTTCAACGAGTACATCGACTACCTGGAGGAGAATCCGGAAGAACTCACCGAGATGATCAACCGGATCACCACCAACAAGACCTATTTTTTCCGCGAGCCGAAGCATTTCGAATTTCTGGAGTCGCGGGTGCTCCCCGAGTGCGTGACGCGCCAGAACCGGGTGGGCGACGCCCGCATCATCAACGGCTGGTGCGCCGCCTCCTCCACCGGAGAGGAGCCGTATACCCTGGCCATGGTGGTGGGGGCGTTTCTGGGCAACTACCCGGCGTGGAGCGCGCGCATTCTGGCCTCCGACCTGGATACCAACGTGCTGGCCCGGGCCGTGCAGGGGATTTACCCCAAAATCTCCAAGCAGGACATCCCGCACCGCTATTCAAGCCCGTATGTCGTCAAGAGCCCGGACGGCGCACCGACCATCGGTTTCGACGACTACATCCACAGCATGCTCCAGTTCCGGCAGATCAACCTGATGGCCGAGCGCTACCCGATCCGCAGCCAGCTCGACTTTATCTTCTGCCGTAACGTGTTCATCTATTTCACCCGTCAGGACCGCGACCGGGTGGTGCGGCGCATGGCGGACCTGCTGCGTCCGGGCGGCTATCTTTTTCTCGGTCATTCGGAGGTGCTCGACACCGACGAGTTTCGCGGCAAGCTGCGGTTTGTGACCAACACCACGTACCAGAAGGTGGGGGCGTGATCAACCGCTTCAACACTCGTTTCGACAAGCCGTCCTGCGTGCTGGTGGCGGGAGATTACTTCGCCACCCGCGAGGACATGGTGCTGGAAACCGTGCTCGGCAGTTGCATTGCCGTGTGCCTGTTCGACGACCGCAGCGGGGTGGCGGGGATGAACCATTTCATGCTGCCCGCCAACCGGCAGCCGGAGAACGAGGCCAAGGCGGGGCGCTACGGCACCCACGCCATGGAGCTGCTGATCAACGAAATGATGCACCTGGGGGCCAACCGGTACGACCTGAAGGCCAAGGTGTTCGGCGGCGGCAACGTGAACAAGATGCGTGAGGGCAACCTGCGGGTGGGCGACTGGAACACCCGGTTCGCCATGGATTTCCTGCAGACCGAGGGCATTCCGGTGATCGCCAGCGACACCGGGGGCGAAACCGGTCGCCGCATCGTGCTGTTTACCAAGGGTGGAAACGTCAAACTGCGCCGGCTGGGCGGTTCCGAGGTGGCTTCCGTGGCCAGCGCCGAGACCCGCTACCGCCAGCGCATCGTCAAGCAGGCGCCGGTGGCGCACCACGAGGACGAGCTCACGTTGTTTTGACGCGACGGAGAGGGGAGTATGAAGAAGTACAAAGTACTGATCGTCGACGACTCGGCACTGATTCGCAAGACGCTCACCAAGATTCTGTCCCAGGACCCGCAACTGGAGGTGGTGGGCACCGCCCACGATCCCTACTTCGCGCGGGACAAGATCAAGCAGGTGCAGCCGGACGTGATCACCCTGGACATCGAAATGCCGCGCATGGACGGCATTACCTTTCTTGAAAAGCTGATGAACGCGCGGCCGATTCCGGTGGTGGTGGTGTCGTCCCTGGCGGAGGAGAACGCCGAGGTCACCCTTCAGGCCCTGGAACTGGGGGCCATCACCTGCGTCGAAAAGCCCAAGCTGGACCTGGAGCGGTCGCTCCAGGGGCAGGGCAAGGAACTGATCGAGATCGTCAAGAACGCCGCCCGCGCACGGGTGCAGGCGCCCACCCGGCGGCGCCGGACTTCGCCCACCGAGGTGACGGTGGACAAGCGGCACTCGGTGGACGCGGTGCTGCCGGTACGCCGAAAATCGCGCGCGGTGACCACCTCCGACCGGGTGGTGGCCATCGGCTCCTCCACCGGCGGTACGGTGGTGATTCACGACATTTTGTCCGAAATGCCGGTGGACTGTCCCGGCATCGTGGTGGTGCAGCACATGCCGGGCGGCTATACGGCGAGCTTTGCCGAGCGCTTGAACCGCAGTTGCCACATCGAGGTGCGCGAGGCGAAAAACGGTGACCGCATCCTGCCGGGGCTGGCGCTTCTGGCCCCTTCCGGCACCCACCACACGGTGGTCAAGCGCAGCGGCGCGAACTATCACGTTCAGTTGATCGACGGGCCACGGGTGGACCGGCACATTCCGAGCGTCAACGTCCTGTTTCGTTCCATGGCGCAGGAAGTGGGGGGCAACGGCGTGGGCGTGATTCTGACCGGAATGGGGGACGACGGGGCCGACGGCATGCTGGAGATGCACAACGCGGGCGCGGTAACCATCGCGCAGGATGAGGCCTCATGTGTTGTCTTCGGTATGCCGAAAGAGGCCATAGGCCGTGGTGCGGTGGACCACGTGATTGCACGGTCCAGGATGGCCAGAAAGATTTTGGAGCACGCGGGCGCCAAGGTGCGCGTGTAGTTATTCCAAGGGAACGGGGACGTTACATGTCCGAGATATGGAAAACCGTTAGTTACCTGGTGCGTTGCGACGAAGGCGCGCTTCGCCTCTCGACCCAGCTCAAGGACTGGATCGAGGAGACCAACCGGGTATTTTTGGGAATCGCCCACGGCCTGCCGCATCTCCAGCGGGAGATGGAGGAAGGCAACCGGGCCCTGTCCGAGATGCATGCCCGCATTTCCGACGAAACCATGTACCGGGGGGTCGATTCGCCGCGCAACCAGATCGTGCGCACCATGATGACGCTCATCGATGCCCAGCGATCCGACCAGTCCCAACTGGCCGAATTCGCCGGTTTCTTCGACGTGGTCAACGAGGTACGCACCGCCCTGGGCAGCCTGGCCGAACTGATGGAAGACGTGGAGTGCTTCTCGGTGAACGCCATCGTGCAGGCCCACAATGCGGGCGACCGCGGACGGGGTTTTTCGCAGGTATCGCGCGAGGTGGTGGCCCTGACCAAGCGGGCCTCCTCCGAGTTCGAGCGGGTACGCACCCTCACGGGCCGCATCGAGGAGGACCTGGACGACCTGAAAGGCGCCGTGAGCCGCTCCCGCGAGCGCTTCGAGAGTTCGCCGATCCGCGTCTCCACCGATATCGAAAGCGTGTTCATGGAGCTGGACGTGGCCCGCGCCGACGTGTTGGGGCAGGTGGAAACCCTCACCGCCAGCGTGGCCGAGTCCGCCAAAAAGGTGGGACGCATGCTGGTGGGCCTGCAGTTCGACGACCGCTGCACCCAGATTTCCCATCACATGTCCGATTCCCTGGGCAAGCTGCACGACGAGATCAACGAGCTGACCACCGCCGACCATACCGCCATCGAGGCGGGGGAGGAGAACAGCCGGGTGATGGATACCGTCTGCCTGGCCCTGGGGGTGCTGGACATGGTGGCGGTGCTGGTGGAGAACCTGGAGGAAGACCTGGTCTACACCCGTACCGAGATGTCCACCTTCCTGGAGGACCTGGGCTCCGACCTGAACCGCAAGTCGGAAAACGCCATTCAGGTGGACGAACTGACCGAAACCATTTTCCAGACCCGGCAGAAACTATCCGAGTTCATCATTTACATGCGCGATCAGGTGACCGCCAAGGCCGACATTGTCAGCCGCGCCGAGTCCCTGGCCGGACAGGTGTTCGACCTGCGCGACGACCTGGAGGGCATTCGCCGCACCGCCAAGCGCTTTGGTGTGATGGCCTCGATCATCAAGGTGGAGTTGGCTTCCGCCGGCCTGTCCGAGGAGTTTGGCGACGCCCTGTCCGCCGACCGGGTGGAAAACCTGTACCGGGACATGGCCTCCTCCGTGGGTTCGGTGCTGATCGCCCTGGAAACCACCGTGAAGCTGGTGCAGCGCCACTCCGCCTCGTTCCGCAAGAGCCTGGTGGTGGAGGAAGACACCCTGCGTCAGGCGGAAGGCTTTGTGAACCGGCTGGTCAAGGACCTGGAGAACACCCTGGTGCGCTACCTGAAGCGCGGCGGCGGCAACTTCAAGAACACCCTGGGCAAGCTGCACCGGGAATCCACCCAGTTGCGCCTGGAGGTGAGCAACATCGTCAGCCTGGGCCGCCAGAGCGGCCGCATCAAGGGCGATGCCCGCAGCCGCGTGATGCGTCTGGGGGAGCAAAAGCACGAACTGCTCGAGGAACTGGGCGCCGCGGACTGGGAAATCCAGCGCGAGCACGTCCAGCAGATGGTCGATGCCTGCACGGTGCAGACCCAGCGCGAGGTGGTCAACCACTCGCTGGGCGGCGGCGCCCTGGAGCATGCCGACCAGTCCGGTGAAGTGACCCTGTTCTGACGACCCGACAGGGACATTCGGCGCTAACACGGGCTAACGAGAGATTTGGGATTGAAATGAAGGTACTTGGCAATTCGAGTGGCGTGCTGGTGGCGCCGGCGGACATGACCATTCGGCTGGCCGCCGAACTGGCCGCCGACCTGCTGTCGGCCCTGAAGGGCAAGAAGGCCGAGCGGTTGGAACTGAAGGCGTCGGACGTGGAGCACATCGACACGGCGGCGTTGCAGGTGTTGCTGTCGGCCAAGCGGTCGGCAAGGGAGCAAGGCCGGGAATTCGTGATTACGAACCCCAGCCAGGCATTTCGTGAAACAGCGGTGCAACTCGGGCTGGACACAGCCCTGTTGGAATCCTAACGGGAGCGCAAAGGCATGAGTGGGGTGATCTTGATCGTAGACGACTCCGCCACCATCCGGGCCAGTGTAAAAAACACGCTGGACCAGGCGGGGTACGAGGTATATCAGGCCATGAATGGTCAGGCCGGCCTGGAGAGCTTGAAACAGCTCAACGGGCAGGGCAAGACCGTGAGCATGATCATCAGCGACGTGAACATGCCCGTGATGGACGGTATTACGTTCATTCGGGAGCTCAAGAAGAACCTGAGCTACAAATTCACGCCGGTGCTGGTGCTCACCACCGAGAGCCAGGACTCGAAGAAAATCGAGGGCAAGGAGGCGGGTGCGGCCGGCTGGCTGGTGAAGCCGTTCGAGCCCGATACGCTGGTAGGCGTTGTCCGCAAATTCGTTCGCTAGGGTCTTGAAAACCTGACGGACGGGGACCACGGAACGCCTGTGCACCTCTGAGTGCGCGGCCGACCGGCGTGGCGAGGGGAAAATGGATCTCGATAAAGAGCTCAAATCTATATTTTTCGAGGAAGGGCGCGAGCATATCGCCTCCCTCGAGGAAGACCTGATTCAGCTCGAAACTGACTCGGGCGATGGCGCGGAACTGGATCACGATCTGGTCAACCGCATCTTCCGTTCGGCCCATACCATCAAGGGGGGCGCGGGCAGTGTCGGCTTTACCGACCTGGCTGGCTTTACCCATACGGTGGAAAATGTTCTCGACCGCGTGCGCGAGAACCAGTTGGCCGTATCGCGCGAGTTGATTTCGGTGCTTCTCAGCTCGGTGGACTGCATGGCCCGCCAGCTGGATGCCGCCATGGGCGAAGGCGACCCGCCCGGCGAGGGCGAGCTTTCCACCCTGGTGGACGAACTCAACAGCTATCTGGGCGACACCGTCGCCATGGCCACCCAGGTGGCCGACGAAGCGGTGCGCCGCTCGGCCAGACAACGCTCGACCAACGACGGCCGCGAACGCACCTGGGCAATCTCCCTCAAGTTCAGCCCCGAGGTGATGGAGACTGGCACCGATCCGGCCATGCTGCTGACGGAGCTGTCCGACCACGGCACGGTGCGCCTGAAGGCCGCGCACCTGGACGATTGTCCGCCCCTGGAGGCGCTGGACCCGTACAAGCTTTATCTTTCCTGGGACATCGAACTGACCGGCCGCGCCACCGAAGCGGACCTGGACGGGGTGTTCATCTTTATCGCGGACGACAATCCGATCCAATACCGGGATGTGACCCCGGAGCCGGCTCCCGAGGCTCCCGGCAAGGCACCGGCCGCCGCCCCCAAGGCCAAGGCGGCCAAACCGACCCCCCGCTCGATCAGCGAAACCAATACCGACAAGCGCAAGGGCATGACCTCGGTGCGCGTGGATACGGACCGGCTGGACCGGCTGGTGAACCTGGTGGGCGAACTGGTGATCGGCCAGGCCCGCGTCTCCCAGGTGACCCGTACCGCCGACGCCACCCCCGAAACCGCCGCCGCCGTGGAGGCGCTGGAGCGCATCACCCGCGATCTGCAGGACGAGGCCATGGGCATGCGCATGCTGCCGATCGGCCCCACCTTCGTGCAGTTCCAGCGCGTGGTCCGCGATCTGGCGATGAACCAGGGCAAGGAGGTGTCGCTCCAGATCAGCGGTCAGGAAACCGAGCTGGACAAGAGCATCATCGAAAAGATCGGCGACCCGCTCAAGCACATGGTGCGCAACGCGGTGGACCATGGCCTGGAGACGCCGTCCGAGCGTCAGGCGGTGGGCAAGCCGTTTACCGGTACCGTGAACCTGCGCGCGTTCCACGCGGAGGGCAACATCGTCATCGAGATCGAGGACGACGGCAAGGGGCTCGACGCCGCCGCCATCGCCGCCAAGGCGATCAAGGAGGGGCTGATCCCCGCCGACCACCAGATGACGGATACCGAGATCTACCAACTGGTCTTCCATCCGGGCCTGTCCACCGCCAAGAAGGTGACCGACGTGTCGGGCCGGGGCGTGGGCATGGACGTGGTGAAGCGCAACATCGAGGAACTGCGCGGCCGCGTGCAGATCGATTCGCGCAAGGGCGAAGGCACCATCTTCCGCATCACCCTGCCGTTGACCCTGGCCATCATCGAGGGCATGGGGCTGAGTGTGGGGGACGAGGTGTTCCTGATTCCGCTGCTGTCCATCGTCGAATCCATCCGTCCCAACGAGGGCGCGGTGCAGACGGTGGCGGAGCGGGGCGAAGTGGTATCCGTGCGTGGCGACGTGCTGCCGGTGCTGCGCCTGCACGAGGAACTGAACGTCTTTTCGGAATACAAGATGCCCCACGAGGCGCTGCTGATCGTGGTGGAAGTGGCCGGAAAGCGCTTCTGCCTGCTGGTGGACGACATCATCGGTCAGCAGCAGGTGGTGATCAAGAGCGTGGAGCAGAACTACCGCAAGGTGGAAGGCGTCTCCGGCGCCACCATTCTGGGTGACGGCCGGGTGGCGATGATTCTCGACGTGCCGGCACTGGTGCGCCGGGCTTTCAAAGACGTCTGACTCTCCACCGGGCGGTCGGATGATGGGCAGGCGCGCCACATGGGGCCTTGGCGCCGCCGTGCTGGCCCTGGTGGCCGGATGGCTCACCCTGCTGGGGGTGGGGCATCTGGAACAGGACAACGCCTTCTGCAACCGCTGCCATGTGGATGGCGCCCCATTGCACACCCGCCAGTTTCTGCAAGTGACCCAAGGGAGCGGCACCGCCCTGGCGGCGGCCCACCGCGTGCACGTGCGCATGGACGGGGAGTTTCGCCCCATGCGCTGCGTGGACTGTCACACGGGAGTGGGAGCGGCCGCCAAGGCCCGCTTTCACTGGATCGCCTTCCGCGACCTGATGATCTACCTGAGCGGGCAGGGCCATGAGCCGGACCGGCTGACCCACCCCATGCCGGATGTGAACTGCACGCGCTGTCACGGGCGGCTGCGGGGGGAATTCCACACCATTCGCGCCCACCAGGGCGATATGAAAACCCGGTGCACCGAGTGTCACCGGGCCCATGCGGACGGGCCGGGTCCGGCGCATACGGACCCGCAACACAGCGTTACCCTGTGTGCCCGCTGCCATGCGGGGCTGGCCGATGGGGTGCTGCATCTGGCCGGGACGCGGCCCGAAGGGGACAACGCCGCCGCAAACACCGGTAAATCGTACAAATAACGCTAAAAATCCCTATGGCCGGGGGAAAAACAGCCGAAGAGATTAGAACAGGTTTCGATCGCGGGACCCGGGGGCAATTTCTGCACCCTGGCGGCGCGGCACAGATTCGAGGAGTAACCGGCTATGGGCAGTTTGGCACTGGAGACGGAGCGCACCGCCAGTCGCGGGATGCAGTTCGACCGGGGGGATACCCAGGAGTTCCTGACCTTCCGCCTGGCCGACGAGGAGTACGGCATCCCCATTCTGGTGGTGCAGGAGATCATCGGCTATCAGAAGCCCACCGCGATTCCCAACGCCCCGGCGTGGGTGTGCGGCGTGGTCAACATCCGCGGCACCGTGATTCCGGTGGTGGATGTGCGCAACCTGTTCGGCATGCCGGCAACCACCTATGACGACACCAGCGTGATCATCGTCAACCGCGTGAACGACAAGGTGATCGGCGCGGTGGTGGACGGCGTGAACGACGTGCTGGCCTTTACCGCCGACCAGATGCAGGCCACCCCGGAAGTGTCCGACAGCTTCGAGGTGCGCTACCTGGACGGCCTGGGCAAGCTGGACGACCGGCTGGTGATGCTGCTGGACATGGCCGAGCTGATCGGTCGCGGTCTGGACGGCGTGGACAAGCTGGTAAGCGCCGAGGAGGCCAAAGCCAAGGCGAAGGCCAAGACCGAAGACTAGTCCCGCCGCACACGTTTCGGGCCGGCAGCCTTGCGGGGTTGCCGGCCCTTTTTTATGCGTTTACCGGGGCGGCCAGGGTGTCGAAGTAGCGCCGCACCGCGTCCCGCAACGCCTCCAGGCCGGTGATCTTCTGCACGTCGGTGCGGAAGTGGGCTCCGTCCCGCAACCCCTTGGTATACCAGCAGGCGTGCTTGCGCATCTCGCGCACGGCGGTGCTCTCGGTGGCGTGCTCCAGGTACAGTTCCAGGTGGCGCAGAATCACCCGGCAACGCTCTTCCGGTGAGGGTGGATCGGGGATCCTTCCGGTCCGCCAAGTCTCGATAATTTCCTTGAAAATCCATGGGTTACCCTGCGCGGCGCGACCGATCATCACGGCGGCCGCGCCGGTTTCGGCGAGCATGGCGGTGGCGGAGTCGGGGCCGTCGATGTCGCCGTTGGCGATTACCGGGATGGACACCGCCTCCACGGTGCGGCGGATCACCCCGCGATCGGCGCGGCCGGTGAACATCTGCTCGCGGGTGCGGCCGTGCACGGTAACCGCCTGGGCCCCTTCGGACTCGGCCATTCTGGCGTACTCCGGGGCGTTCACCTCGCGCGCGTTCCATCCGGCGCGGATCTTGATGGTCACCGGCACCGACACGGCCTTTACCACGGCGGAGATAATGTCCGCCGAGCGCGGCAGGTCGCGCATGAGGGCGCATCCGGCGCCGCGCTTGACCACCTTTTTCACCGGGCAGCCGATGTTGATGTCGATCACATGGGCCCCGGCCTGTTCGGCCATGGCGGCGGCGCGGGCCATGTGATCGGCGTCGCCGCCGAAGATCTGCATGACCACCGGCCACTCGTCCGGGTGGGTGAGCAGGTAGCGGCGGGTGCGCTCCCCGGCATGCACCAGCCCGGCGCTGCTGACCAGTTCCGACACCACGATGCCGGCCCCCATCTCGCGCGCGATGCGCCGGAACGACAGGTTGGTGATGCCGGACAGGGGCGCCAGGGCCAGGGCGTTGGGAAAGGTGACCGGGCCGACGGTGAGCGGTGGCGGCGGAATCATCATGCGCCGGTTCCCACCGCGAGCCGGGCGCGGGCGTCCAGATCCAGCCCGGCGGTGCGTCCGGCGGCGGCCATGCGCGCCCCGGCGGCGGCCACCATGGCGGCGTTGTCGGTGCACAGGGCCACCGGCGGAATCACCACCCGGCAGCCCGCCGTGTGGCCGCGTTCCGTCAGCAGTTCCCGCAGGCGTCCGTTGGCGGCCACGCCGCCCACCACCACCAGGGTGGTCAGAGCCTCGCGTTCGGCGGCCCACATGGCCTTGGTGGCCAGCACGTCCACCACCGCCTCCTGATAGGACGCGGCAATGTCGTTCAGCGTGTCCGGGGTGGCCGGGTGGTTTTCCAGATGCACGCGCAAGGCGGTTTTGAGGCCGGAGAAGCTGAAGTCGATGCGCTTTTTGAGCCAGGCACGGGGGAACGGGATGGCGTCCCGGTTGCCGGTGCGGGCCAGCCGGTCGATCTCCGGCCCGCCGGGGTAGGGCAGGCCGAGCAGCTTGGCGCCCTTGTCCAGCGCCTCGCCGGCGGCATCGTCGATGGTGCATCCCAACTCGGTAAACACCAGCCCTTCCTCCACCCGGTACAGGCTGGTGTGTCCGCCGGACACCACCATGGCCAGAAACGGAAATTCCAGTTCCGGCTGATGCAGAAAGGCGGCGGCCACGTGGGCCTCCAGATGGTTGACGCCCACCAGCGGCACGCCCAGCCCCCAGGCCAGCGCCTTGGCATAGGACAGCCCCACCAGCACCGCGCCGATCAGCCCCGGCCCGCGGGTGACGGCCACGGTGCCGATATCCGCCAGGGTCACCCCGGCCTGTTGCAGGGCTTCCTCGAGCAGCGGATCGAGGGATTCCAGATGGCGGCGCGAGGCCACCTCGGGCACCACCCCGCCAAAGCGGCGATGGGTTTCCACCTGGGACGCCAGCGCGTGGCCGAGCACCCGGTCGGGCGCCCGAAAAACGGCCACGGCGGTTTCGTCGCAGGAGGATTCGATGGCCAGCACCAGCGGCGTGTGGAGGGAGGACGTCATGGCCGCTCATTATATATGCAGGGGCCGTTCCACGCACCGCCGGGCGTGACCGGGTATCAAAGACCAATTCCCCCCTCCACCGCCCACGGTGCCCCACCGTCCGGCCCGGCATCCCCACCGGGAATGAAGCCCCTGCGATCCCCGCGTCATTCTGGTCCCCGTCATCCCAATGCCCCCGGTGCATCTGGCGGGACGGATGAATGTGGTGGTTGTGGCCGGACGCCAGTTCGTAAAAACAACGGGTTGCGGGGGTGGGACCGGTGGGGTCGATCGGCGCGTCGGCGGCGAAGCGGGGGGCAAATCGTGCTACTTCGCTTCGCAAACGGCAAAGCTAAACCGTGCGCCACGGTGAACAACCGGGCATAACCGGCTGATTTTGCGATGTTTTTTTCCGTTTGTGGGCACGGTTAATTTGTTTCGCAAAAAATCGGCTGAAAATTCAGAACGTATTGAAATTATAGGTGAATTCTCGTTTGTGGTTGCGAAATAAAACACGGTGAAAAATAACGGTTTTCAGGTTCAGAACTGCCTGTTTTTGTGGGAAAAAAGCGGCGTTGTGGAGACGTTTCGCACCGTG
>JAOUMB010000089.1 GCA_029881725.1 Nitrospirota bacterium | reverse complement strand
GACCGTTAAGCCCTCAAGAGCCGATGGTACTGCATGGGAAGCTATGTGGGAGAGTAGGTCACCGCCAGGATTTTCTCCAAGAAGCCCCCGCGTCGCAACAGCGCCGGGGGCTTTTTCGTGCCTGAACGATGAAATCCGAGGGTGCCGCCACTTTCACTGCCGCGGTTCAGGGCATAAACGATGATGGATTCCACAAAAACGGTTGCCGGAAGCGGCAGCATTCCTTATAACCATTCCATGAACCGTTACAAGCTTGTCCCCATGAGCCCGGCCGTCCGGCCGTCGGCTACCGCCGACGCCCTGTTGGCGGACTTGAATGCCGCCCAGGCGGAGGCCGCGCGGACCACCGAGGGTCCTTTGCTGGTAGTGGCCGGGGCCGGCACCGGCAAGACTCGTACCCTCACCTATCGCACCGCATTTATGGTGGCCAACGGGGTGGCCCCGGAGTCGATCCTGCTGCTCACCTTCACCCGTCGCGCCGCCGAAGAAATGCGCCAGCGTGCAGGAGTGCTGCTGGACGCCCGTTGTGACCGGGTGCAGGGGGGCACCTTCCACGCCACCGCCTGCGGTCTGTTGCGCCAGTATGGGCAGGCCATTGGCCTGGACCCAGCCTTTACTATCCTTGACCGCCCGGATGCGGAGGAGGTGGTGGGCATGGTGCGTGCCGAGTTGGGGCTGGCGGACAAAAAACGCGCATTCCCCAAGAAGAAAACCCTCCTCGACATCATCAGCAAGGCCATCAACCGGGACGTTTCCATGGAGGAACTGCTTGCCGACGAGTATGTCCACTTTCTGGAACACGGCCACGCCATCCTGCAGGCGGCGTCGGGGTACCGCGCCCTCAAACGGCAGCGGCAACTGGTCGATTACGACGATCTGCTGACCCGGATGGTGGAACTTTTGGAAAGCGACCCGGAACTGCGTATCCGCATTGGCGCCCGCTACCGCTACATCATGGTGGATGAGTACCAGGACACCAACCGCATTCAGGCCCGTATGGTGCGGCTGTTGGCCGCGGAACACGACAACGTGATGGCGGTGGGGGACGACGCGCAGAGCATCTACCGCTTCCGTGGCGCGTGCTTCCGAAACATCATGGAGTTTCCCGACGAGTTCCCCGGGTGCAAAATTGTAAAGCTGACCGAGAACTACCGGTCCACCCCGCAGGTGCTCAACGTGGCTAACAAGGTCATGGAGGGGGCCAGCAAGCGGTACGACAAGGAGCTTTCCGCCACCCGGGAGGACGGAATCCTGCCCACACTGATCCAGGCCCCCACCGAGAACATGCAGTCCCGCTTCATCTGCCAGCAGATTGTGGAGATGAACGAGGAAGAGGTGCAGCTAAGCGAGATCGCCGTGCTCTTCCGCAGCGCCTTTCATACTTTCGACCTGGAGGTGGAATTGGCGCGCCACGGCCTGCCGTTCGTGAAACGGGGCGGCCTGAAGTTCATGGAGACCTCCCACCTGAAGGATCTGGTGGCCTACCTGCGGTTGCTCGAGAACCCGGGGGACGCCATCAGCTGGAGCCGAATATTAAAACTGCATCCAGGGATCGGCGAGGTTTCCGCGCGCAATATCTTTCAGTACATCGCCCAGGCGGACGACCCGTGGCAGGGGCTGCAAACCGTGCCCGCCAAGTGGGCCGCCAAGCTGGGGGAACTGGCCGAGGTGCTGGTGCCGCTGGCCCGCGACGCAGACGCCTCTCCGGCTCGCTTGACCGAACGGTTAATCGAATACTACACCCCACAACTTGAAACCCATTACGACGATCATCCCAAGCGCAGCCGCGACATGGACCAGCTCATCGCGCTGGCGGAGCGGTATGACCGGCTCGGATCGTTTCTCACCGATCTGGCCTTGGAGCCGCCCGAGGCCAGCGTCGCCGGGGCGGAGCGAATGGAGGACAAGGACCATTTGATCCTTTCCACCATCCATTCGGCCAAGGGACTGGAGTGGCAGGCGGTGTTTGTGATCTGGGCGGTAGACGGCCGTTTTCCGTCCGCTTACGCGGAAGGCAGTCAGGACGACCTGGATGAGGAACGCCGCCTCATGTACGTGGCGGCCACCCGGGCCAGGGACCGGTTGACCATTACCTATCCCGTCGGGGTGTATGACCGGGCCACCGGATTGGTGCTGTCCCGCCCGAGCCGCTTTGTGGAGGATATTCCGGCGGACCTGCTGGAGCCGTGGGCGTTGTCCGATGAGACCGAGCGGGCATTGCCCGGCGCGGTGGAGGAAGACGGTTTTGATCACTATTTCCGGCAGGATGACGGTTGGTAGCGGCTCAGGGCTGGTAAAGTAGACCATCAGGCCGTTCCAAGGATTGTGACAGGGTGCCCATGTACGACATCAAGGACATCGTTGATGACCACATCTACCCCCATCTGGATCGCCGCGCCCTGCTGGCGCCCGTGCAGCCGGAGGATCTGGGGCATGCGTTCCGCGTGGCCTGTCCCAAGTGCGGGGCGCGCAAGGCGCTGATCAGCAAGGAGGGGCGTTACATCCGCTGCCGCGAGGAAGGTGGTTGCGGCCACGTGGAGGGAATCTGGTCCTTCGCCCAGAAGAGCCGTGGCCTGTCCCACACGGAAACCCTGCTCTATCTGGCAGGGCTGGCCGATTTTGTGGTCACCCACCCGGGGCCCTACGATTTCTCCCGGCTGTTTGCGGCGCAAAAAAAGGCCCACCTTCTGGAGGCGTTTCTGACCTGGGCCGAGGATCGGCTGCAGGAGGCCCCGGAGGCGCTTGACTATCTGGTCAACAAGCGTGGATTCACGCCGGAGACCATCCACGAGGTCAAACTGGGGTACTACCCGTCGCGGGATGCGGCGGTAGCCTACCTGACCGAAAAAGGGTACGGCAGGGACGCCATTGAGGAGGCCGGGCTGTTGACCCACGGCCTGGGCGACACCCACAAGCTGGTGGCCGGCTACCGGGACCGGGTGGGGCGCCTGACCGGCATTGCCTGCCGCTACCTGGGTTCGCCGCCGCCGGAGACGCCCAAATACATCTTCAGCCACGGCACCGACAAAACCACCCCGTACAACCTGCACAAGGCGCGGGACTTCCTGGAAGTGATCATCGTCGAAGGGATCTTTGACGTGCTGTCCCTGCGCATCCGCGACATCGACACGGTGATCGGCGTGGAGGACGCGCGCCTGACCGCGGATCAGGTGGCGCTGCTGTCCGCCTGCGGCATTCGCAAGGTGATCCTTGGTTTTGACCGGGACGAGCACGGGCGCGAGGCCACGCGCAATGCGCTGGATATCCTGCTTACCCACGAGGGGCTGCGCTCCTACGTGCTGGAAATCCCGGAGGGGTACGTCCACCCGGACGAGTTCATCGAGGACGAAGGGGTGGACGCCTACTGGGATCGGATGAAAAATGCCGAACGCGGCGTCATCTGGCGGGTCAACGACCTGCTGGCGGCCCACGACCTGAATACGGATATCGGCCGCGAAGGGGCGTTCCGCGACGGCATGGTCATCGAGGAAACCCTGCGCGACCCGGCGGACGGCCAGGCCTTCCGCGAGCGTCTGGCCAAGGCGCTGGACATGCCCCTGGAGCGGTTGCTGGTCACCCTGCGCTCCGACCGGGACGTGCAGATGCGGCGGGAACTGGAACGGGGGTATGCCGATCTGCTGGAGGAAGGGGGCCGCCTGCTGGAGGCGGGACGTCTGACCACCCTGCGGGAGCACCTTCAAGACGGGATGTATACCCTGCGCAGCCGTGAAATGGTGCGCCGTATCCGCTATTTCAACCATCACGACTTTCTGGCCCGCGCCAAAGAGGTGCCGGTGGCGGAGGTGGATCTGGGCATGCCCGGCCTTGCCAACGTGCTGCGGGTACGGCGTGGTGAACTGGTGGTGGTGGGGGCGCGCGGCCGTCACGGCAAAAGCACCTTTGCCTACAACCTGTTTTTGAACATGGTGGAGCGGCATTCGGACCTGCCGTCCCTGTTCTTTGCCTACGAGATCCCGGAACACATCGCCATCGCCCGGCTGGCCACAATCTGGGCCCACAAGCACCGGGGCACGCGTTTGGGCTATCGGCCGGACGTGGTGGACCACTACGCCACCGGGGAGTTCCCGAAGGAGGCGTTCGAGGCCATGAACGGCCTGGGGCAGTACGGCTTGGAGAAGCGCTTTTCCTTCGTTTACCGCCCTGGTTCCACGGTGGATCAGCTGGTCAGTTATGCCCAGCGTGCCGCCGATGAGCGGGGGGGGCTGTCGGCGGTGTTTGTGGACTATCTGGGGCTGGTGCGCACCGCCCGGCTGGTGGACGACGAACTGCGCATCGCCGAAGTGATGAGCAAGCTGCGCCAACTGGCCCAGGAGCTTTCGGCGCCGGTGTTTGTGTTCACCCTGCTGCACGGGGCCGCCACGGCGGAGCGCCCGCCGGACGGGTCGGACCCGGAGGCGGTGCGCCGGGAGCTGGAGCGGCGGCGGCCGGGGATCAGCGATTTTGTGTCGCCGCGCCGCCTGCAAATGGAGTCGGCCACCATGCTGGCCCTGTACAATGCGGAACGCGAACAGGATCTGTTCCTGGGGCGCAACGACGAAACGGTGGAAACATCGCCGCTGGAGGTGTTCGTGGTGGCCAACCGCGAAGGCTCCTCCGGGGCGCACACGCTGCAGTTCGATATGAAGAGCGGCTGGATTTACGATAGCGGGAAAGGATAACCCATGGCCGAAACGGTTGACGAACTGACCGTCGAATACAAGGAAGACGATACCGTGGTGGTCAAGGAACTGGCCAAGGAGGTACTCACCAAGGGCGCCTGGGCGACGGTGATGTACAAATACCAGGATCTGGACCGCAAGACCAACGAGTTCGGCCCCCCCAAGGTCACCATCCGCCGCTATAAAAAGGTGAGCGGCCGCTTTATGCCGCAGAGCAAGTTCAATATTTCCAGCGAAAAGCAGGCGAAGCAGATTGTGGAGATCCTGAACAACTGGTTCTAGGAGTCCCAAGTGCCACGAGCCCGGGTGCTCCGAGCACGGCGATAATTGCGGACAGACATGTGGGGTGTCGATGTCGAATTTGCTTCAGGTCGAAGCTGCGGCGGAGCTCATCTACCGCTACATGCATCCGACGCCGCAATACTGTTGGCCATTGCTTAGCGAGCGGGCCGGTGCTGAGGTGTGGGTAAAGCACGAAAACCACACTCCGGTGGGGGCGTTCAAGCTGCGCGGCGGGCTGGTGTACATGGCGCACAGAGGTGGCCCCGGAAATCTGAACAACTGGGATAAGTGGATTTCCTGCTCAGTTGGGGCATGATGATGCCCCCTCAAGAAGGAGCGAGACATGAGCAGGAGACCACGTCGAAACCATTCGGCG
>JAOUMB010000088.1 GCA_029881725.1 Nitrospirota bacterium | reverse complement strand
CCGCCGCCGCCGCCACCGCCACCGCCACCGCCAGGGGTGCCAGTGCCTGCGGGGGGGGACGAAGTTGCACCCCAAGGCCAGGAAAACGGCCAGTTCAGATCAAACGGGCAGAAATGGCTAAAATCAACGCGCCAGTAGGTATTTCCAGCAACAAGGGACGGATTGCTAGAAACCCCGGCAACCTCGTCAGTGGTCAAACCGTCGCCGTTCAAGTCGTCGGGAAGCCCGTCGCCAGTGAAGTCGAGGCCGTCCACGATGCCGTCGGCATTAGTGTCCAGCAGCATGACAATCACGCCGTCTTGTTCCGGTATCCACTGGGCCTTGACCAGGCTGTAATAGCCCACCGGCACCAGTTCTCCCACCGGGAAATTCAGAAAGTTATCCACGTAGCCCACCGCCGTGGTCGGGGTACCGTCCGGCTTGGTGAACCGCACCGTGGAACGGGGGCTCACGCCATCAAAGTGGATATCTACCGCGTAGTTGAACGCACTGTTGGCAGGGAGCGGGCCGGGCAGCGTGTCCTTGCGCACGTATTCCGTGGCACGCACGGTAACCGGGCCAGTCAGCGGGGTTTGGTTCCCAAGTTCATCCACGACTGTCATCTGGGTGTCACCCGCTATTACCAGAGACATGCTGCGTGTACCGTCCGCATCGGTATGCGGACTGGAGGTATGGGTAAAATAACTGTTCGGGTTACCGTCCAGCGTCCAGGTGGTCCCCACGTCCTGTGGTAGCAGTACGGCGGTATCCAGTACGGCGATCTCGTTCCACTCCAACCGCCCGGTGCGCTGCACCTCCAGATAGCCCGGAAACTCGATGTTCACCGTTACCGTGCCGCCTCCGTTGACCGGAATCGCGTACCGCCCGGTGAGGTCAGTGGTCACCGATCCGTATTCCGGTGCCTTGTTGATGGAAACAGTCACTCCTGAAATCGGGGAGCCCGTCAAATCTTCCACAAAACCGGTCAGGATCGCGAAGCGCCGCTCGTCATAGGCACCGATCGTCGCGTCCAACGGCACCAGCGACTCATAATTTTTCCCATATCCCGCGGGGTGGAGCGCCTTGGCCGCCAGCACCTGACTGACCGTTACCGTCTGCGTGCCGGTAGCAGAAACGCCATTGGCGTCGGTGGCGGTCCAGGTGACCGTGGTGATGCCGTCCGCAAAGCCGCCTGTCGGGGCATCGTTGGTGATGGTCACCGGGGTGAACAGATCGGTGGCCGTGGCTTGCCCAATGTCCACCTGCGCCGGAACGGTGTTCACGTTCACCGATACGTTTGCAGGCACGGTCAGTACCGGAGCCGTAGTATCGGCAACGGTGACGGTTTGCGTGGCGGTGCCGATGTTGCCCGCCGCATCGGTGGCGGTCCAGGTGACGGTGGTGGTGCCAATCGGGAACGCCGCCGGGGCGTCACTGCTGGGAACCAGTGAGCCGTCACGGGCATCCGAGGCGGTGCCTGCGCCAATCGACACCGCAGTAGTGGCACCGGTGGCCTCGGCAGTCACAGCGGCTGGCGGGGTGACCACCGGAGCGGTGCTGTCCAACTCAATGGTCAGGGTGAGGGTGCCGGTGTTACCCGCCGGGTCGGTGGCGGACATGGCGAGGGTATTTACGCCTTCCAGCAGCACCACACCATAAGTGAAGTTGAAGGCGGCATCCAGCGGCACGGCTGCGCCGTTGATGGTCAACACCGCATCCTCACTCAAAAAACCGGTGATGGTGTGCGCGCCGATATTGGTCAGCATGCCGTTGGGCGGATAGGTGAGCGCAATAGTCGGCGGGGTGGTGTCACCATTCACCGTGAAGGTGGCCGAGACCTCCGCCGACACATTGCCCGCCAGGTCGGCGATGGTGGCGGTGACGGTGTTGGCGCCGCTGGGCAGGGTGGCGTCCGGCACGCACACGGACTGTCCGGCGGTGTGCGTGCAGGTGACGGAAAGCGGCATGCCATTGCCGATGAGCGCCAGCGAGGCGGTATCCACCCCCTGGCCGATATCGTTGTAGGTCACAGTGATGGCCGGCTGGGTCTCCAGCACACCCGCCCCGTCCGCCGGGGAGGTGATGGCCAGATCAGGCGCCAGGAAGTCGGTATATACGGCAATGTCCTTGATTTCTGCCGACGGAAACGTGGGGAACGGCCCCATGATCCGCTGAACCCCGGTGGTGCCGATCTCCGCCAGCCGGTTGTCGTTCGACCCCACCCAGGCAACGGTGTCGTCGTGGGTGACGTCCAAGGCTTCAATCGTTACCGTGACCAGCGTACCGCCCGATTCGTCGTAGGAATCCGGGTCCACGGCCGCAAACGGCGTCACGCGTGACTGCTCCACGCCGGCGGCATTGAAGCGCACCACCTCGCTATAGCTGGCCACCCATATCCCGCCCCCGCCGTGGGTGGACACGTGCTTGGGGGCGATGTCCAGATCCTGGCTGAACAGGCTGGTGAGCGTCGCGTCAAAGCGCTTGAGGGCGGTGGGCGTCACCACCCATGCCTCGCCGGTGCCCTCGTCCACGGCCAGGTCCTTGAGCGATGGAACGGCTACCGGAGGCAAGATGGGATTGGCGGAGAGGTCCAGCAGTGCCAGTTGGTTGCGCACCCCCACCCACACCCGCCCGCGCGGGTCGTCCACCGCCAGCCCCTTGATGTGGTCATCAAAGACCACCGGACCGGTCACGGTTCCGTCGGGAAACACGTGGTACAGGTTGCGCCCCACACCCGCCCACACGGACCCATCGTTGGGATTGATGGCCGAGGGCACGGCCAGCAGCGGGTCGCCTTCGGGTAAGCCGGACGTGACCGGCACCGAGAACTGCAGCGCGCCGTTAAAGTCGAAATTTGAGATGGTGGTGCCGTTAAATGCCCACACGATCAGCCGCCGCTCGTCCACCGCGATGGCGATCTCGGGGGCGGACATGGGCACGCTCACCTTTACCTGCCCGTCGGCGATTCCCACCCGGGCGATGCCGCTTTCAGTGCCGATCCAAGCCGCGTCCTCGTACAGCGTGGCCGAGGGCGGGGTCTGGGACGTGGCCGGCACACTGAAGGCGACAAACGCCAACAGAGCGGTAAAAACAATGCCCCAAAGAGAGGTCTTGGTGCGGGTGCTCATGAATTGGCTCCGTTATGCGGACGCGAAAGCAGGTTGTCGGGAAAAGGGAAGGCACGGTACACGGCCGAGAGGATGTGCGCCGAAGCGCCGGGATGTTTACGGAAATGGGGGTGGAAGGAGGTGCACGCGAAGATGCCGGTGTGCGGAGCGGGCGCCCCGAAGCAACGGCAAAAGCCGGATTTTCCCCGAATCCCGCGCATCCGCATTCCCCATCAGTGGGTTTCGATACCCACGTCCGTGTTCCCCAATCAGCCTCCCTTCCCCTGGGTGGCTCCCTGTCCTCCCCCAATGGAAGACGGGCATCTAACGGTTTAGTGTCATTTGGACAAAAAAGAAGGCAGCATGTCAAGCGGATTGCGAGATTTTTGTAAAGAGTTTTTCGATGTCCACATGAATTCAGCGAGTTCCGGCCTGCGCCACCTGTTCCGCTACATTCCCGATCACATCCGGCCCGGACGGGGCAACGACAGGTGTTTGTCCGTGTTCGCCGTGTAATTTACCTCCCCACCACCCTCACAACCATCGACCGCCGCAGCACCCGCCCTGTGTTCGTGGTGATGGTGTTGCCGACCTCATAGCTCCGGCCAGACGTGCCTGCGCTGAGCCAGATCTCGGCCGTGGTGGGGGCACCGGGAGGCGATACGGTGCTAATTCCGGCCGTGAGGCCACTCTCCACCGTCCAGACCGACGACTGGATCGTCTCCCCCAGGGCCATGAGGATCGGGGTCCAGTCCATCCGGTACTGGGTGTTGTCCGCCGGGTCCTTGGCCGCCGGGATCGCCGTGGGGCCGTCGAGCTTTGCCGTGATCGTGCGCATCATCCCACCGTCACCGTTGTTGGTTCGTCCTGGATTTCGACCGTGTCCACCTCCGGCCCGAGCACCACGCCACCCGGCACCTCGCGGATGACCACCGAGAACGAGGGCTCCGGCTGGCCGGCGAATACCACGCCCTGGCCGGACGACCGGAGGGCCAGGGTCACCGTCCCGGTCCCAGCAACCGTGGCCGGGGCGACAACCGATCCAATTCCGGCCACACTGGCCCGTGCCACAACTGCACCGATCCCGCTCGTTCCGGGGGGAAAAAACGTGCCGCTACCGCCGGCTTCCGCGGCAACGGCGAGGCCGCCCACCCCCGAGACCTCCGGCGGGGTGACCACCGTACCCATTCCCCCCGAGGCAACCCGAAGACCAGCCGTGCCGACGCCGCTTGTGCCGGGAGGGACCACCGTGCCTGCCCCGGCCACGTCCACGCCTACGCCGGCGCCACCCGGTCCCGCCGTGCCCGGCGGTGCACTGGTTGCGCCACTCCCGGCCGTGCCGGGAACGATGACAACCGTCCCCCCTCCATTCACTCCCGGAGGCGCCACATTGCCCGTGCCGGCAACCGCACCCGATGCAGAAGCCCCACCGGATCCGGTCACACCGGGAGGCGGGGCCGCGGCTCCGCTACCTCCCGCGCCCACGGCCAGGGCAACATTTCCCGGTCCGCTGGAACCCGGCGGGGCGACCGTTCCCACGCCACTGACGTCGGTTGTGGCCTGCACCGATCCACTGCCGGCCGCCGCCGGGGGCCCCGCCACACCGCCGGTACCCGACACCGGCACCGTCAAATCCGCCGCCCCGGCGCCGCTGACCGCCCCCGCCACCGCGGCAGGCTTCAGTGCAACGGCCCATACGGCGGCGGAACTGCCGTTGTGGGTCCACGAGGTCCAGGATTGTCCGGCCACGGGAACGACCTTGTACGACCCCGCCTCGCGGCCGTCCGTGTCCGAAACGTTGAAGGCGAGCGTCTGTCCGGACCCCGCCGTGACGGAACTGGCCGCCCAGAAATGGGCGCCGTCCGCCACCATCGCCCCGTCGGTGAGGGGGATGAGGTAGGCGGTGATGGGGCTGCCGGTCCCCCCGATCCCACCGTGGGCCTCGATGGGCGTGGTCTGATGGACGCCGGTGAAGGACTGGGATCCGGCCGCCAGGAATTTCGGGTTGGCCGTGTAGGTGACCACCACGTCGGCGATTCCGACGGGGGGATTCACCATGTACCAGGTTTCGGTGCGCGCCCCGTTGCTGGCATCCTCGGTCGCCCACAGAAATGTCAGCGGCGTACCGGCATAGGTGACGGACGACACGGGAGTTCCCGCACCGCCTGCGTTGTTCGACCCGGCGAAGACCAGCAGCATCCGCTCGGTGCCCGCGCAGGTGTGGGACCAGGTGAGGGAGCCGGTTTCCTTGGCGGCGGCGCCGGCGGCGAAGTCGAACGCAATGG
>JAOUMB010000087.1 GCA_029881725.1 Nitrospirota bacterium | reverse complement strand
GATGCCCCCGCGGCCGCCGCGGCGAAGGCGGCAGCCGGCAGGGCCAGGGAGGCCAGCAGCACCTGGGTGGTCACGGCAGTATCGGCGTTGGCGGGTCGCACGCCGTCGTAGATCTCCAGCACGGCGGTGCCGCCGTCGAGCACGCCGTTCGTGGCGGCGCCGGTGCCGCGCAGGGTGCGGTCCAGCATCAGGTTCTTCATTCCGGTGCCGATGGATGCGGCCATGGTTTTTTCCTCCTGTAGGGATTGGGTCGTTATTTGCGAAGGGTGGTCGAGGTCAGCAGGATCGAACTGAAGTAGCCCCCGGTGGTCATGCGCTTGCGCCAGTTGCAGTAGGAGATCAGTTCGATACCGCTGATGGGGCCCCAGTTCTGGTAGGTGACGTTGTTCAGGGTGAGGTAGGCGCCCAGGTAGCCAGCGGTGGCCCAGTTCGGCTCCGTGGGGCCGGTGTCGGCGCCGAACCACGGCACGCTGGTGACGGCGTAAACGATGCCCCCCACCAGGAAGGCGTTATAGGGGGACTCGGATACCGCGTCCACCGAATGGGGCAGGGAGAACTGCCACTCGTTGACGGTCATGTTGGGCTTCCACGGCCCCACGTAGCGGCGCACGTCGCGGAAGCTCAGCGAATCGCCCCAATAGGCCCGGAACCAGCGGCTCGGCACCAGCATTGCGGTACTCGTGGGCACACCCGGCACCCAACTGTTCTTCCAGCGCACGTAATGGCCCAGGGAAAACTCCAGCACCTGCTCCGTGGCGGCCGCCAGCGCCGGGTTGCCCGCCATGATCCCGGACAGGGTGTACAGGGTGGTGTTGTCGGTCAGATCGGCGACGATGGACACGCCGGTCTGCCAGGCGTCCACGGTCAGCGCCGCCAGGTCGCCGTTGATGTCCAGGTAGGCGGAGTACGGCACCGTCACCGCGTTGTCGGCGATCTGCAGGGTGTCCACGGACAGGTCGGCGATGTAGCTGCCGATGTTGGCGGAATTGATCTGGTCGAGGGTGGCGAAGGCACCGGCGTCGGCCAGGTTGGCGATGCCGGACGATCCGGCCCCCACGGTGATCGCCCCGGAGACAGTGGCATTGGTGACCGTCGCGTTGTCGAAGGTGGCATTGATGGCGGTCAGGTTGCCTGCCGCGTCCAGTTCGGTGTTGGCCGCCTTCCAGGTGAACAGGGTGCCGTCGTGCCTCAGGAAGGAGTTTACTCCGTCCCCCACATACAGGCGGGGTGTGCCATTGTTGTACTCCACCTGCACGCCCGCCTGGCCGAAGGTGCCGGAGTTCATCCACACCGCGCCGGTGGTGAGAATGCCGGTGTCGATCACGCTTTGGGTGACGTCGGCGCCCGCATCCGCGCGGGACACGTAGAGGTTGGATACGAGCAACTGGCCGACGGTGGCATCCGCCAGCACCCGCAGGTGAAAACCGGCGCGGGCGATGGGAAGCCCGACCGGGATGGTCAGGGTGCCGGAAAAGGTCGTCCAGACACCGGGAATCGAGGCGTCGAACGCCCCGGTGGCGGCGATGGCCTCGAACAGGGAACGGTCGTGGTTGTAGCACAGGGCGGCCACGTCGGCGGTACCGTTGAACCCGGCGGTCGCCTGGTAGCGGACGCGCACGAACAGTATCTCCCCCGGTTCCACCGGGAAGTCCAGGTTGCCACCTACATAATTGTTCTGGCCAGTGGCGTTCACGGTCAGTCCGGGGGTGCCGCTCTCCCCGGAGGTGGCGGAATAGACCCCGTTGGCGTGGTCCACCCAGTATCCCTGTCCAAACCCCCGTTGCACCTTGTCGCGGAAATTGGGGTCCGGGATCAGGTTGCTGTCACGGCTGGCGGCGTAATCCTCCGGCCTGCCGGTCCCCGTCACCTGGCTCCAGTCGGCGGAAGTGACCGGCGGCGCGGGCAGGGTAACCGGGCCCACGCTCGCCGGTGCCACGGAGGTCAGCCCCGAGGTGTCCCACGGGCGCACGTAGAAGGTGTACTGGCCGGCGGGCAGGTGGTCGAACTCGAAGGCGTATTCCCCCGCGGGCGGCACCACCTCCGGGTCCACCGGCACCAGGCCGTGGGAGAGATCGGTGGCGCTCTGCCAGTCGCCCACGCCGCCCGCGAAGTAGCGCAACTGGAACCCCGCGATGTCCGGCGTGACCTGCGGCATGGTCCAGGTGAGCCGGCGGCGCCCGGCCGCGGTGGTGGCGTAGACGAGGCCGGTGGGGGTGTCCGGCACCTGCTGCTTGCCCAGGACCAGGTGGCCCACCACCACCGCCCAGGGCGAGCGCACACCGGCAGTGTTCACGGCGCGCACCCGGAAGTCGTAATTGACCCCGTCTTCCACCAGGTAGACGTGGGCGGCGGTCTCGCTGGTGATCACCGGGGCCCCCGCGCTCCAGTCGGGGGCGGCGGTATTCTTGGCCTGGACCTCGTAGTGGTCCACGTAGGCGTCGGCGGAAGCGGTCCACGACACGTATGCCCGGCTGACCACCGTGCCGTCCCCCATGGTGATGAGATGCGCGGTGCCGCTCTCCACGGTGACGGCGGTGGGCGGTTGCACCGTGAACGGATCGGGCAGGTTGGTGTCGGGTGGCGCGGGCAGCCCCGCCGGCACCGTGCGGTCATAGGCGGTGGGATCGTGCTCCTGGAGCTGCACCGCCACGTTGCCATCCTCCCGCAGGGTGATCTGCTGTACCCGGAAGGCCTTGGAGATCCAGCCCGGTGTGGTGTGGGTGACCGCCACCACGTCCCCGGCCTCCACCTGCAACGCTTCGATGGTGGCCAGAAACGCGCAGGTGATCCCCTCGCGGCTCTTCTTGAGGATGGTCTGGGCGTGGTAGTCGGCCCGGTAGGGATCGGTCTCGAAGGAGAGGGTTACGTCCCTCTCCAGCCGCAGGCCGTTGTCGGCCGCCAGCCACGCGGCCGATTCCTGGATGGCCAGGTCCCCCTTCCAGTTACGCTGCGGGTTCAGAAAGCGGATTTTTGCCCGGTTCAGCCGCGCGCTTTTGGCCGTCCCCTCAATGGACCAGCCGCCGATGATGTTGTCCTCGGTGAAGGTGAACACCGGGGCCTCGTCCTGCTCCACCCGCAGGCGGTAGCGCCCGCCGGAAAAGGTCAGCATGCCCCGGCAACTGGTGAGCAGGGAGCGGACGTTCTCCAGCACCTTGCGGTTGGTGTCCACCACGCCGTTGCAGCGGAAGCGGGGGATGACCGGGCCGCCGGTGTAGGCGGTGATGGTGGTGTCGCAGGCGTTGGCGGCGGCGATGACGGCGGCATCGTCGATGGCGGTGTCCGGCAGGCCGCGGCCGAAGCGGCCGTTGGTCAGGTAGTCGCGGACGCACAGGGCCGGGTTGTCGCTCCAGGCGGTGAGGCCGCTGCGCGGGTCGAACACCTTGCGGCCGTGCACGTCGAAGGTGAAGCGGGGCATGCCCCGGAATGCGTCGCCGCTCCACTTCAGCCGCAGGTAGACGTAGGCCGTGCCGTTCAGCTGGTGCGCCGCCGTCCAGCCGATGCCCTCGGCGATGAGATTCGCGTCCGCCGCCTGGGTGTCGGCGCCGGTATGCACGTAGGTGTCCACCAGTCCGGCGAAGCGGAGATCGGTGGACGGCGCGTCGTCGATGGTGATGCCGGTGACCGCGTCGATCTCCCCCTCGCCCAGCACCAGCACCAGGTTCAGGTACTCGTTGCTCGCTCCCGACACCCCCTTGAAGGCGATGATGCCGCCCACCCGCGCCGCCCCGTAGACCACGGGGATCTTGAGATCGGCCCCCTCGACGGTGAACTGGGCCCCCTCCAGGTTGGGCGACTCGGGGATGTCCACCAGCCAGTTGACCAGCGCCTTGACCGGCTCCACGACCAGAAACGTGAACGGGGCGACCACGTACCCGCCCACTTCCCCGGCGGTCTCCTCCACCTCGTTCCACAGGTCGTCCAAACGGCTCATCACACCCTCCCCCAGATGATGTCCGTGGCCACCTGCGAGGCGAACGCGAACCCCTCGTCACCGGGGAACAGGTGGCCCTGGTCCGCGTGGTTGGTGCGGCGGCCGCCGGTCTTTTCGAAATCCACCCAGTGGGAGGCCACGGTCCAGCTGACGGTGCTGGCGCCCTGGTCCGGATCCTCATCGATGCCGAAGGTGTCGATGCGCCCCGCGTAGTGTAGGTAGGGGTTCACGATCACATTGTCCGCGGCGTCCAGAAAGCCCCGGTAGATGAAGACCTCCCGGTCCGTGTACGGCTCAGACAGGGCGGTGGCGATGTTGGCCTGGGCCACGCCGGACAGGGAAAGGCGCAGTTGCCCGGTGCGGATGTCCACGCTTTCGGACACCTCCCCCACGGAGAGCAGGTTGCCGTCGCCGGCGTAGGTATTGCCGCCCCAGGCGATGTCCCGGTGGGCATCGGTGCGGAACTGGGTGCCGGAGTCGAAACGCAGCTCCACCAGGTGAAACAGGCGCACCGCGCCCCCGGCGATCTCCGCCGCCACCGCCGCCGTCATTCCGCGGCCCATCACAGCGCCTCCACCAGATCAAGTTCGTAGGAAAACAGCAGCGGCGCACGGGTGTGGTATTCCTGCACGTCATCGGCCAGGGTCACGGTGAACGGCACGTCATGCACCACGATCGCCTCCAGGTCGGCGGGGCTGGCCACCAGGGCGGGCTCGATGGGCAGCACGGCGGCGCCCGCGGCGTCCGAATCGACGTCCGCAGTGACCATGTAGACCTTGGTGTGCCCGGCGAACCTGAGCACGTCTCCTGCGAGCAGGATGCCGCTCACGCTCGCGGTCCAGCCGCCGGTGACCACGCTGTTTCCCACCTGCCCGCCGCCGGTGACCTGCGGCACGCCGGAGGCCACGCCGCGCGGCATAGCCAGGTCGGGCGGCACCACCCGGAAGGTGGAAAATCGCCCGCCCTGGGCCATGATGAACCCGTACACGGGCGCGAACTGAGGGCGCGTCATGGGCGGATAGCTGGCCGTGAAGGCCCACCGGTGTCCGCCCACCTTGCGGGTCTGCACCCTGCCCGAGTGGGTGCGGCTCACCAGGGTGCGGTGCACGGACGACAGGCGGGAAGCGGCGAACGAGGGGGTGGAAGGCAACAGACCGCTCATCGGATCGGTCCTCCCCGCTGGCCCCGGTTTTCATACGCCTCCTGGATGATGCGGGTGATCAGGCCGCGCTGGCCGTGGATCATCCGCGCCACGCCGGGGCCGTCCACGGCGTTGATGCGGAACGTCACGTTGACTGCCTGCGGCGCACCGTCGAGCAGATCCCGCAACCCCCGGTTGTCCTGTTTGCGGAGCACTCCCTCCCCCCGCTGCAGCAGGTAGGTGCCGTCGGTGGGCACGTGGTCCAGCCCGTCGTGAGCCACCCCCGCAAGGGAAGCGGCGGCGAGC
>JAOUMB010000051.1 GCA_029881725.1 Nitrospirota bacterium | reverse complement strand
ACCGGCCATGGTGGTATCCACATCGCCAAAGCCCAGGCGGTACTGGGCATCGGAAAAGCTCTGCTTGCTGATGTAGTTGAATCCGAGGGTGACCTGCTCGTTCACGTCAAACAGCACGCCCGCCGTCGCGCCGAACCCAAGCTGCTGGCTCGGACGCCCCAGATCGAGCTGATACATGACGGTACCGGCACCGTCGTTAATGCTCTGATCAAAGGTCAACGACTGATAATCGACGTTGAGACTGACACCGAAGGACAGCCGGTCGCTCTGGTTCCAGGCCACGGTAGGGGCCATCTTCCAGAACTGAACGGCACTAAAGCCTTCAAACTGGCTTCCGAATCCGTCCAGGGTGGTCTGGTCGTAGTCGACGCCCATTCCCGAGGTGGCGTACATGCCGCCACCGAAGTAGAAATTGTCACGCTCAAAGGCGTTCGCTACCCAACCGACGGAGGGAATCCCGTACAGTTCGGTACCACCGCTGTTCTTCTCGCCACCAAAGGACGAAAAGTCCACAAAGCGGGAAGGCATGAACGCCTCCATGGAGAAGTCGGCCCGCTCACCGATGCGGGCCACCCCCGCCGGGTTGGTGATGGAGGTCATGCTGTCCATCGGCGCGGCGGTCACCGCGCCACCCATGGACATCTGCATCTGCCCCACACCGATCAACTGGTAGCCGTTGGTGGCCAGTGCCGGAACGGAACCCGCCGCCAGAAACGCCGCCGTAGCGACACACATTACAATCCGTTTCATGTCCACTCCATTTCCGGTGCGCCACCCAACGCACGCGGTTTGCGCGACCGACGGAAGAAACAAACGGCGGTTAACCGCTCCGCATCAGCCGCAGTTTTGAATGGCCCGGTTGAGCCGGGCTTTCACGTCCTTCGCCAACTCCTTCAAATCGTCCCGTCCCGTCACCGACAGCATCGCCTCCGGGTCGATGGCCGCCACCCGGCTGCCGCCGCCCTCGGCCTCCTCCACCACCACGTTGCACGGCAGCAGCAGGCCCACGTCGGCTTCCGAATTCAGGGCCTCCCAGGCCAGGTTCGGGTTGCAGGCGCCCAGAATCACATACGGCCGGAAATCCCGGCCCAGCTTGGCCTTCATGGTGGCTTTCACGTCGATGGAGGTGATCACCCCGAACCCCTCTCCCTTGAGGGCCTCGGTCACCTTTTCCACCGCCTGTGCATAGTCCATGTCGAGCCGTTTTGCGATTCCGTACGTGCTCATTGCATTTTCCTTACTATTTTGATCGGATATTAAAACACTACAGGCCTTATGACAAGCACCTGCGGCAAAATAATCCCTACTTCTCAAGTAGTGTTTATGGCAACTCCGGCAACACCACCACCACCGGCTGGCCGGTGAGCGACTTCATGAACGCCACCACATCGTGCATTTCCGCCTCGCTCAGGTTGAGCGCCTTCAGTTCGTTGCCGCTGCGGTCGCCACCCCGGTTGTAGTAGCGCATCACGTCCATAAGGGTGGCCTCCTGCCCGTTGTGCAGGTAGGGGGCGGTGCGGGTGACGTCGCGCACGGTGGGGGTTTTGAACTTGAACCGGTCCCGGTCCTTGCCGGTAACGGCAATACGCCCCTCATCGCCGTCGTCCACGCCGATGTCGTGAAAACGCCCGTCCGAAAAATTCGGCCCCGAGTGGCAACTGATGCACTGGGCCTTGCCCCGGAACAGATCCCACCCGCGCTTGGCGGAAGCGCTGATGGCCAGGGGATCGTCCCCCTGCATGTAGGCGTCGAACGGCGCATAGGCGGAAATCACCTCGCGCTCATAGGTGGCGATGGCCATGGCGATGGTGTCCATGCTGATGCCCTTGCCCGGGAAGGCACGCTCAAAGGCGGCCACGTAACCGGGGATGGCCTGCAACTCGGCGATCAGGGCCTCCGGGTTCTGGTTCATCTCCGCCGCCGAGGCAATGGGGCCCTTGGCCTGTTCTTCCAGGGTCGCGGCGCGTCCGTCCCAGAACTGGGTGGGCGAGAAGGCGCTGTTGATCACCGTGGGGGTGTGGCGGCCCAGTTCCGCCATGTTGTGCCCCTTGCCCAGCTTCAGGCCGTCAGCCCACCCCAATGCCGGGTTGTGGCAGGTGGCGCAACTCATGATGTTGGAGCCGGACAGGCGCGGGTCGAAGAACAGTTTTTTACCCAGATCGGCCTTGGCCGGGGAATAGGGATTGTCCTTGGGATAGGTGACCGTGGGGGTGCCCGGCCAGTCGGCCGCCAGGGCCGCCCCTCCCCATGCGAACGCCGCAACCAGACCCGCCATCAACACGCCGCAAAAACGCTTCATGCCTCTCCCTCCGCTAGTTGAAAAAATGCCGCCGGGATTTCCCTCTCCGGCCTGTACGTCTACTTTACGCAACCGGCCGGGCGTGCGCCACTGCCCCCGGCCGATCCTTGAAAATTGGCTACAGCACCGCCGGTTGCCCCGCCTGCTTCCAGTGCAGCATGCCGCCGTCCAGGTTGGTCAGGTTGGAATAGCCGGCCAGCCGCAGCATCAGTCCCGCCAGCCGCGAGCGGTGGCCCGACATGCACACCAGCACCACCTCCCGCTCCCGGTCCTCGGGCAGATCGGCCAGACGGAACGGCAGCGCATGCACCGGAGCCGAGATGGCCCCTTCGATGTGCCCGGTGCCGAATTCCCCGCCGGTGCGCACGTCCACCACGGTCAGGCCGCCGGGGGCCACGTCCAGCCGTTTGGCCAGCGTCTGGGGCGAAATGGTGCCCATGCCGGTCAGGCCCGGCGGCAGAAACATCACCGCCGACACCAGCAGCATGAATCCCGCCAGCGCCCACTGGAACCCGCGCACAACGCCGGACGGCTCCCCTTGCGCGGCCGGTTTATTGGCCACGGACCACGTCCTCTCCGCCCCAGGCGAACATGCCCCCCTTCAGGTTGTACACGCTTTCGAAGCCCGCCCCTTTCAGGCGCACGGCGGCCACCGCGGAACGCTTGCCGGAAGCGCATACCACAACCACCTCGTGCTGCTTCATCCGGTCCAGCAACGGCAACCCGGCGCTCAGTCGGTCCAGGGGCAGGTGGTGAGCCTCCCGGATGTGACCGCTTTTGAATTCGCCATCGGAACGCACGTCCAGGATCAGCAGGTTCTTGCGATCCGCCCCCTTGCGCCGCTTGCGCAGTTCCGCCGCATTCATTCCCTTCACGCCTCGGATGGCGCACATGATCGACGGCCCGAACAGCACCACCAGAAGCAGGCTGCCCAGCACCACCGAAATGACGTCCGGCACTCCCATATCTATTGTTCCCCGCGGTTAACGAATGTCCAGCGCCAGCACCAGGTATTCCCGCCCGAGCTTGCCCCGGTGGTGCGGCTCCACGTAGTCGCCACTGTAGTAATACCACTGGCGCGGAGTCATTTTACCCAGTTCCGTGGGCAGGGGCGGCATTTTGGAAACATCCAGCCCGGCTCCGGTCAGGGAGTCGGCGGCCACGAAGTAGAGCACGTCCTCCGGCGTTTCGGTGGGGCGCTCGGAAAAATGCACCATGAAGCGCCCCCCCTGCGGATCGCGCAGGCAGTATTCCCCCGATTTGCCCGACAGGTCGATGGCCAGGCCGCGGGTTTCCGGGGCCAGGATGCCCGCCACCGCCTTGAGCTCGGCCAGCGGCGTGCCGGACATTGTTGGAATGACCGGCCCCACGTGGGCGCGCAGGTCGGCCAGTTCGCGCTCCAGGCGCTGGATCTTCTGCGCGTCGGTTTCGGCCCAGGCCACGCCGCCTGCCAGCAGCAGGGCGGCGGCCGTGGCGGCCAAAATGGAAATCGTCTTGATCGGTTTCATAGTTTTCCCCTCCGGTAAACCCGCATGCATGCGGTCAAGTATACGCCCCGCCCCGCCCGCCGGGCCAGCGTCGGCGTGTGCGCAAAAAAGGGGGGCCGCATCGCCTGCGGCCCCCCTTGCGGTCTACCGGATGGTCCGCGCTAGCGGATGTTCACCCGGTCCACGGAGACCCCCCAGTTGTTGGCCTCGTCCGTTTCACCCAGCATGTCCTGGTTGTCGATGATGACGCCCCAGTAGTAGAACCCGCGCGGGAAGTCGGCGGGAATGGTCACGTCCATATTTCCCGAATTAACCCCATAGCCGTCCAGGCGGGCCATGCAAGTCTGGCTGACCAGCGTGTCGGCGGTGGAGATGGTGGCGTCGATGGAAAGGTAAAGCCCCTGATAGAAGCCACACCCATTGGGTGCGATCCCCGGCGCCGGATCCGGTCCCAGGTTCGCAATGGCCACGTACGGGCGGACAAAGTTTCCCCGCCGCGCGTTGGTGGGGCCTTCCACCAGCGTCACGGTCAGGTCGATTACCGCCGTGGACGCGAGCAGATCCATGGTGCCACTGGTCAGTGCGTTGTTGGTCTCGTCGCTTTCGGCCACGTAGGTGTAACCGAGGGAGCACCGGGAATCGGCGATGGCGATCAGGTTGTAGCTACCCGTTGGCGCCCCGGCGGCATTGAACAGGTAGTTGGGAAAGGTATCCGTATAGGTGCTGCCCGGCTCCAGCGTGGAGCGGTCCACCCCGCCGGTGCCAGCGCAGATGTCGCTGGCATCCAGCACCGTGTCGGCTGAAATAAACAACGCGTAATTCACGATGGCCACGTCGTACACCCCGTCCGGCCCCTGGTTGTGCAGGGTCACACTGGCCGAAAATTGCTCCCCCTGCTCCACCTGCGCCGGCGCGCTGATGGCCGTGACAATCAGGTCGGGCGCTGCGCTGGCTACGGAAGCCCCGCACATCATGAAGCCCGCTGCCAGTGCGAGCGCCGGTACCCGTTTTTGGAAATTCATCTTTGCATCCCTCCAGAATTTTGGAAATATCGGTTGCCTTGCCGCCAGTTCCCGGTGGGCCCTTCCTGGCCCCGGCATGGATGTGGACGCATCGGAGTTGGCGCATGCCTGCGCTTCCCCCCTTCCTCACTCCATGAGCACTGTACGGAAAATGGTGGCCGCCACTATGCGCCGCGCGCAAAAGAATTTCAAGCGCTGCGCTATATACTTGACACACTAACCGGATGTGCGCGGAGGGAGGGGCAGGCGCGCTCAGCGGACAGCGTTTCCTATTCGTCCCCGGCCACCATTTTGCGCCCCCCATAGACCATGTAATAGATCAACGGGATCACCACCAGGGTGAGCAGGGTGGAGGCGAACATGCCGAACAGCAGACTCACCGCCATGCCCTGAAAGATCGGGTCCATCAGGATCACCAGCGCCCCCACCATGGCCGCCAGCGCGGTGAGCACGATGGGCCGGGTGCGCACGGCGCCGGCCTGAATGATGGCCTCCCGCAACGGCACCCCCTCCGCCTCGCGGGCGCGGATGAAATCCACCAGCAGAATCGAGTTGCGCACGATGATGCCACCCAACGCGATCATGCCGATCATGGAGGTGGCGGTAAAGTGCGCCCCCATGACCGCGTGGCCCGGAAAGATGCCGATCACGGTGAGCGGAATCGGCGCCATGATCACCAGCGGCAGGCCGAAAGTCTGGAACTGGCCCACCACCAGCAGGTAGATCACCAGCAGCCCCACCGCATAGGCCAGCCCCATGTCGCGGAAGGTTTCATAGGTGACCTGGGATTCCCCGTCCCACTTGATGCCGTATCCGGCGCGGTCATCCGGCGGGGTGATCAGGGTCATCTGCGGCGGGGTTCCACCGGGCACGGTCACCTGGTCGGTAATGTCGTTCCAGGCGCGGTACAGGCCGTACAGGGGCGAGTCCTCCTCCCCCACCGAGTCGGACAGCACATAGGACACCGGGTGGCCGTTCTTGTGATAGATGGTCGCCTCCGCCGGCTGCTCGGCCACCTGCACGATCTCCGACAGCGGCACCAGGTTCCCGTCCGAGGCGGTCACCCGCAACGACAGCACCTGATCGATGTGCTCGCGCATCTCCTGCGGCAGGCGCACGGTGATCGGCATGGCATAGCGTTCCCCGGCCCGGTGCAGGGCGGTGGGCGAAACCCCCTTCAGGCCCATGTGGATGGTGGCCACCATGTCGGCTTCGGCCACCCCCAGACGCGCAGCCTTTTCCCGGTCGGGCACCAGCACCGTCTCCATGCGGTCGGCCTCGACCATGGTATCCACGTCCACAATGCCGTCGGTGTATTTCATCACCGCCGCCACATTGCGCGCGAGTTCGTTGCGCACGGCATCGTCCGGGCCATACACCTCGGCCACGATGGGCGCCAGCACCGGCGGACCGGGTGGCACCTCCACCATCTTGAGATTGGCCCCGTGCCTGCGGGCGATCTCCTGCACCTGGGCACGCATGTTCACGGCGATGGCGTGGCTCTGCTCATCCCGGTGGTGCTTGTCCTTCAGGTTGATCACCACGTCCGCCACGTGCGCCCCCTGGCGCATGTAATAGTGGCGCACCAGCCCGTTGAAGTTCATCGGCGAGGAAAGCCCCACATAGGCCTGAAAATCGGCCACGTCCGGGTGCCCGGCCAGATAGTCGGTCACCGCGCGGGTGGCGGCGGCGGTCTCCTCCAGGGCGGTGCCTTCCGGCATGTCGATCACCATGCCCAGCTCGCTCTTGTTGTCGAACGGCAGCATCTTGAGGGTGACCAGCTTGAAATAGGAAAGCGACACCGCCAGCAGCATCAGCGCCACCACGCCCCCCAGAAAGCCCCAGCGCAGGCGGGGCCGGTCGAACAACGGAACCAGAATACGCCGGTACAGGGCCTCCAGTTTGGGCGAGCCGGCCTCCGGCGCGATGCCTTCATGATCCGCCGCGTGGCCGCCCCTGGCCATCAGCTTGTAGGCCAGCCACGGGCTGACCACAAAGGCCACGATCAGCGAAAACAGCATGGCCATGGAGGCGTTGATGGGAATCGGCGACATGTACGGCCCCATCAGCCCGCGCACGAAGGCCATGGGAAGCAGCGCCGCCACCACCGTAAAAGTGGCCAGAATGGTGGGACCGCCCACCTCCTCCACCGCGTGCACGGTGATTTCGCGCAGGTTGCCGCCGGGGTTTTCCATCAGGCGGCGGTGGATGTTCTCCACCACCACAATGGCGTCGTCCACCAGAATGCCGATGGAGAAGATCAGCGCGAACAGGGTCACCCGGTTCACGGTGAAGCCGATCATGTAGCTGGCGAACAGGGTGAGCAGGATGGTGACGGGAATCGCCACCAGCACCACCACCCCCTCCCGCTTGCCCAGCGCGGCGGTGAGGAAAATCACCACCGCCACCGTGGCCAGCAGCAGGTGCTTCAATAACTCGTTGGCCTTTTCGTCGGCGGTATGGCCATAGTTGCGGGTGGTGGCCACCTGAACGTCGTCGGGAATGGCGATGCCCTGGAGCGACGCCATGGTGCGGGTCAGTTCCTCGGCAATGCGCACCGCGTTTTGGCCCGCCTTCTTGGCCACCGACAGGGTCACCGCGGCAAACGCCCCGTTCATGCCCGGCTCGCCATACCACACATAGGAGGACGCCTCGGCGGGGGCTTCGCGAATCTCCGCCACCTCGCCCAGATGCACCGGGCGGCCGTCCCACACGCCCACCACCAGCGCCGCCACTTCGTCCTCGTCGCGCAGGAACACGCCGGTACGCACCGGGATCTCGCGTCCGGCGGCCACCAGTTCCCCGGCGGGCAGCGACTGGTTGGCCAGTTGCAGCGCCCCGGCCACCTGCAACGGGCTGATGCCGAACCCGGCCATGCGCGACGGGTCCAGTTCCACCCGCAGCTCGCGCGGGGAGCCCCCCACGGTGGCGATGCGGCTGGTGCCGTCCACCTTGGCCAGTTCGGTTTCCACCGTGTGCGCCACCCGGCGCAGTTCCGACGCGGGCAGCGTCTCGCTCCACAGGGTGAAGGTGACGATGGGCACGTCGTCGATGCCGGTGGGCTTGACCACCGGGGTGCCCACCCCCACGTTGGGCGGAATCCAGTCCTCGTTGCTGTGCAGCTTGTCGTACAGCTTGGCCACGCTGCGGGTCTGGTCCTGGCCCACTTCATAGCGCACCGTGACCACGCCCATGCCCGGCATGGCGGCGGAATAGACGTACTCCACACCGGGGATTTCCCCCAGAACCCGCTCCGCCGGGGTGGTGACCAGCGAAGCCACCTCCGACGCGGAGGCGCCCGGATACGGGATCAGCACGTCCACCAGCGGCACGGAGATCTGCGGCTCCTCCTCGCGCGGGGTGGCCGCGATGGCCAGCATCCCGGCGATTACCGACGCGATGATGAACAGCGGCGTCAGGCGCGAGGTGAGAAACGCGGAGGCAATGCCCCCGGAAATGCCCAGCTTGTTCAATGGGCTGCCTCCCCCTGGCCGGCGGCACGGGCGCGGGCCCCTTCGGTGGCGTCAACGAGGATCGTCTCGCCGCCGGACAGGCCGCTCAGGATCACCCGCTCACTCCCCACCCGGCGGCCGGGGCGCACCAGCCGCAGGCGCGGGGTGCCGTTGCCGTCCACCACATACACCCCGGTCACTTCCGAGCGGTGCAGGATGGCCGTGTCCGGCACCAGCACCGCCGGGGCATGGCCGTGGGCGATGGACACCTGGCCAAACATGCCGCTGTAAACGCGGTTAAGCGTCGGGTTGGCGTCCAGCACGACCTTGACGGTAAAGGTGTGGCTGCGCGGGTCCGCCGCCGGAACGATGCGCGTCACCCGCCCGCTCAGGGGCCCGTTGATGCCGTGCACGGTAACCGTGGCGGGGTCGTCCACCGTCACCCGGTCCAGTTCCGACTGGGGCAGATCGGCCCACAGTTCCGTATGCCCGGACGATTCCACCCGCAGCAGCGGGGTGCCGGGGGTGGCCATTTCGCCCACCTCCACCAGCCGCTCCACAAAGCGGCCGTCGAAGGGGGCCAGAATGCGGGCATAGGAGATCAGGGTTTCCATCCGGCTCACCTGGGCGTTGGCCTCGGTAACGGCGGCGCGGGCCTGGGTGTTGGCGCTGGTGGCCTGCTCCAGATCCCGGTTGGTGGCGGTGCCCTGCTTGAGCAACCGTTCCACCCGGTTGAACTGGCTTTCGGCCTCGGTGCGGGCGGCTTCGGCGCGGGCCAGGGCGGCCTTGGCCACTTTCAGGTCCGCGTCCAGATCGCGATGATCCAGTTCCGCCAGCAGGTCGCCTTTATGGATGGTGTCGCCCTCGCGCACCGGGATCGTCACCACGCGGGCCAGCAGCTTGGCAGACAGCACCGATTCGGCCTCCGCATGCACCACCCCGTAGGCGGTGACCTGCACCGGCACCAGACGCGGCGCCACCCGCAGCGTGCCTGCCCCATCCCCGGCTCCAGCCCACGCCGGCGCGCCGAGGGTGCATGCCATGAACGCCGCCAGTGCGGCAGTGCGTAGCACGTTCACGTTCTTATCCCTCCCCCTGCGGGTCACAAAACATGTCGCGCACCATGCCCAGCAGGTCGAACAGTTTTGGATCCCGTACCCGGTAGAATACCTGATTGCCATCGCGACGGGCGGCCAGCACCCCCTTGTCGCGCAACTGGTTCAGATGTTGCGACACATTGGACTGGGAGGTGCCGGCGCATTCGACAATCTCCCCCACGGCCATCTCGCCATCGCCCATCACGGCGATGATCTTGAGCCGCAACGGGTGGGCGAGGGTCTTGATGCAGCGCGCGCCGCGCTCCAGCTTTTCGTCGCTCACGTCGCTCATGCAGTTGCTGGACATGGGGTTGCCTCCCGCGTGGGTTCCGGTTACCTGCAATCGCCGGTGCCGCAGTCGGCCTTGGCGTCCGGCAGGCCCATCCAGCGGAAGATGGCCATGGCCGGGCACCATTTGGTGAAGGCGGACTGGAGCAGGTTGACGCCGATGAAGGCGGTGAACCACACCCAGTTCGGGTTGTGGTAATGGGCCAGGGCCAGGCTGATGAGCAGAAAGGTTCCGGCCATGGCGCGGAGTGCTTCGTTGACGGTCATGGGGTTGTCCTCCCGAAGGGTGAATGAGTGGTCCTGTGAAAATCACATGATCTGAATATAAGAATATTCTAATAGTCTGTCAAGTTCCAGCAGGGATTTTTTTTCGAGGGGGAAGTCGGAGCGGCACGGGCGCTCCAACGCGGGGGGCCACAGGGGTCCCGGAAAAAGCCGCTCCCCTACAGGTGGGTGCCGCCTTGAAACATGGAAGCGCCCATATTCAAATACACGACCAGCAGCACCAGAATGGGAAGCCCGATAAAAATGATCGTCAGCCAGATCGCCCATAACGACCATAGACGCTGGACCCGGAGGTAGTCCTCAACGCTTTTCCATTTTTTGCGTTCCCATGCCCACGCGTTCCCCTTCAGGCCAAACACGACAAACACCCCGATCGGGCCGAAAAACGGGATAAAAAGGCTGGCCAGAACCGCGATGGCCGATTCCATGTAGCGCCCGTGATACAGGCCCCATATCCAGGTGAGGAGCGCCGCGCCCCAGTTCCACGTTTTCAGCATCTGCTCGGAAGGCGGTTCCGGGTTGTGCCCGGTTTTGGCCGGTTCCCCCTCCCCCATGATGGCCTTCGCCAAGGACGCCTCCCGGCTCTGCGCGAACGACGCGGCAAGGCGCTCGTGCGCTGCGCGGGCCCGCTCCGGAAGAAGTTCGTGGTGCTGTACCAGGTCCAGCAGGTCCGCCGGTCCAAAGCTGGCAATATCCCCCTGGATCAGGTGTTCCTTCCCCTCCTGTTTCAACAGGGAGGCAACCTGTTCCGCCGATGGAGCGGCCGATTCCTCCGGCGGCAGGGGTGGCAGGGTTTCCAGCATTCGCGCCAACAGGTTGCACTCGTTGAGGGGCACCCAGTCGGCCAACGCCGAGCTCCACACGTAGGCGGTGCGAGGAATGACCCTGGCCACGATGAGCCGCCCCAGTTCCGCCTCCGACACCGGCCCGACCGTCTCGTCGTCCTTCCGGTAATACCACTGGTCGATCGCCACACTGCCCCCTTTCGATCCACGGTCATGCGCCTGAAATGCGCCCGGTACGGCGCCGGTCACAGGTCGTTACGAACTGGTTTTACAGGATTTGATTTCGACCGGCAAGCCCGGTCGCAGTGCGCCGGGCATTGGGAATCCGGAGCCATGCGGGGGCCGGTTGGCCGTTCGGGTCGGCGGCGCGTACCCGGTGAAAGACGGCGCGGAGGCTTGTCAGGGGCTTGCGTGTGAATGACCGGGTGGGGGCGTGTGGCACGGATCCCGTCGGGTGATCGGGGTTTTCTTCCATGTCCTTCCACACCCCCCAATCCCCACCCCTTATCCCCCACAGGTGGACAAGGGGGTGTGCTGCGCGCACGGCGGTATGTGACAGTAGAGAGCGGATTAGAGCTCATTCGGTGGAAATGACCAGCCGCCTTGCATTCCGTATTGGCGATCATCGATGGGCCGCGCTGTGGGGGCATCGAGTGGCTTCGGTGGCCGGTTTGGGTGGGTACGTGTCGATTGGTAACCTATTCGTAATTTTTCTCGTCGCGAACCGTTAACGCACCGGTAACTTAGCCTCGTGCTATGCGTACGGCGGTAGTGGCTGGCGCGATGTTTCCCGCGCCATGGCCTTCCCGCACAGCCGGTTGGCCGTACGCCGGGAACCAGGGACCCAGGGGCTGGTTGCTACCGGATCACCCTATAAACAAAGGCGATGCGTGTTCTGGGAACCGGCCCGGCGGGTACGGTGAGGCCGCCCCGTTCGCACCGGACTCTGGATTCCCGCCTGCGCGGGAATGACATCCATTCGGGAACGCCGGAGGCCCCAGGGCCGCAACTATCGACGTACCCCACCGTGAACCGCGCCCCCACAATTCCAAAAACCCCCACGTTTTCAAACCCTTCTGCAGGTTCCGTTTCGCAAACCGGGCTCTCCACAAAGCCGCTTTTTTCCCACGTTTTCAACGTGTTCTGAAAAATCTCCGAAAAAAATCGGCGGTAAAAATTCCCAATCGTGCTACCGGCCTTCAGAACCCCTTGATATTCCGTTCCCCGGTCACCGTGAACATGCGAAACCCACGGTGCGAAACGTCCCCACAAAGCGGTTTTTATTCCACAATTTCAACCGGTTCTGAACCTGAAAACCGTTAATTTTCACCGTGTTTCACTTCGCAGCCACAATCGCGAAATTTCCCGCGATTTCAGCCGGTTATGCATTTTCCGCCGGTTGATTTGCGAACCAAATCCGCCCCGCCCACAAACGGCAAAAAACCTCACGTTGTCAACGGGTTATGCCCGGTGGTTTACCGTGGGCCACGGTTTAGCTTTGCCATTTGCGAAGCGAAGTAGCACGATTTTTTCGCCCCCAACGGCGGCCAATCCCGGCCCATTCCGCCCCGGCACCCCGTTTTGGTCGATTGTCCAGATCAACATAAGCAGTTGATCCAGAAACGGTTTTTCCCATCCGTGGGCGGGTGTGCGGCAGCCAGGGGCCAGATTCGCAGGGGCAGGGAACGGGGGTGTGGCGTAGGTTCAGCCCGTTCAGCGGGAGTCCGCACGGACCGCGCCCAAAACCGGCCGCCGGCCCACGACCCCTCCACGGACCCCACCGACGCGGGGTTTAATCGGTGCTCGCTAAGGAGTGATGCCGAGGGCGTCGAACAGGGGACCCAGGTGCTTTTCGTAGCGGCGCCACCGCTCCACGGACTTGGTGTAGATCGGGTTCCGCACCTGGGCGAAGCTGGCGGTGGACACGGTGCGTTTGGTGGTGTGGAACGACAGGCAGGCGTCGTCCCACTCCAGACCGATGAAGTCGATCATGCGGCGGCTCTCCCGCTCCTGATCGGCCACCAGTTCCTCGTACTGCACCTCCAGGAACGGTACGTCGAGCACCGTGCGCCATTGGGCCATCAACCGCTCATACTGGCGGTAGTGGCGCCCCAGCAGGGTCAGGTCGTTGGCGTAGCCCAGAAAGTCGCTGGCGAAGTCCTGAAAGTAGTTGGACAGGCAGGTGTCCACCGGGTCGCGCCGGATGTGGATCACCCGTGCCTGGGGCAGCAGCAGGTTCACCAGCCCCAGGTACAGAAAATTGTGGGGCATCTTGTCGGTCACCCGGTCCGCCTCCGGCGCCACCTGTGCCAGCGCCGCGTCATAGTGGCGGGCCAGGTGGTCCAGGTGGTCCACGCCGTGGGCGGACAGCCCTTCCGGATAGGCACTCCCGCCACCCATGCGGTCCAGCGCGGCCGGCATGTTCATGATGTCGGGCATCTCTCCGGCACCGGCCACCCGGGGGTGGCTGGCCAGAATCTGCTCCACCAGCGAAGTGCCGGAGCGGGGCATGCCCACTACCAGCACCGGCCGTTCGGTGCGGTAGGCGGCGCGCGCAAAGGCCGGAAACCCCGGCGTGTCGAAGGCGTGGATGGTGCGGTCGACCAGCTCGTCAAACGCCTCCGGCGAATACCGGGAGGGACGGTTGCCGTCCCGGTACATGGCAAACGCCCGGTCGTAGTCGCCCAGCTTGTCGTACAGGCCGCCAGCCTGAAAACAAAGGGCATGACGGTCATAGGCGTTCAGGGCGGGTGCCTCCAGCGCCTTCTCCACCAGGCGCACCGCGTCTTCGGTGCGGTCGATGCTGGGGGCCAGGGCGGCAAAGGTTTTGACCACCCGCGTTTCGAGCTTGTCCGCGTGCAGCAACGGCTCGATGAAGCCGAAGGCGGTTGCAAACTCCCCCTTCAGGCGATGCACGTTGCACAGGCCCACGCGCACCCCGGTGTTGCCGGGTTCCAGCGCGCTGGCCTGTTCAAAGGCCGCCTGGGCCTCGTCCACCTGTTGAAGGTTCGTCAGCGCCACCCCCCGCAACACCAGCGGATCGGCGCTGCCGGGCTGGGCCTGGACCCAGCGCTGGATCACCGCCAACGCCTTGCTGTATTGGCGGTCCGACACCAGCAACCGGGCCAGCATGCCAAGCAGCATGGGGTTGTCCGGCACCAGCGCCACCGCCTGGTCGAATGCGGCAATCGCCTCGCTCACCCGGTTCAACTGCTGCAACAGCAGGCCCAGGTGAAAGCGGGATTCGGGGTTTCCCGGCTCCAGGGCCACCGCCCGTTGCAGCAGGTCCAGCGCCTCGGCGGGTTTGCCCGCGGCCGCCATCAACGCCCCCAACCCGGCCAGCGAAGGGGCGTGTTCGGCCGACAGGGACAGGGCCTTGCGGTAACAGGACGCCGCGTCATCCATGCGCCCCTGGGCCTGACGGGCCTTGCCCAGCGCATGGTGGGCGTCCGGCATGTGCGGCTGCACCCGCACCAGTTGCTCCAGGTGCCGGGCCGCGCCCGCCGCGTCCCTGGTGGCAAGGGCGAGCATGCCGGACCGCAGCAGAGCGTCGGGCTGCCGCGGATCCCGCGCCAGCACCTGCCCGAAGCGGGCCAGCGCCCCGGCGGAATCCCCGCGCATCTGGCACTGCGCTCCCTCCTGAAGCAGGGACTGGATATGGCCGTTCGGAGAGGTCACACAGGGGCTCCCGTGGGGCCTGGGTCAGGCCTTGATGCCGAGGGCGTCCAGCAGGGGGCCCAAGTGCTTTTCATAGCGCCGCCACCGCTCCACGGACTTGGTGTAGATCGGGTTCCGCACCTGCGCGTAACTGGCGGTCGAAACGGTGCGTTTGGTCTTGTGGAACGATAGGCAGGCATCGTCCCATTCCAGGCCGACAAAGTCGATCACCTGGCGGCTGACCCGCTCCTGATCGGCCACCAGATCCTCATAGCGGACCTCCATGAACGGCATGTCCAGCACCGTGCGCCAGTGGGCCATCAGCCGCTCATACTGCCGGTAGTGGTGCCCCAGATGCGCCAGATCACGGGCGTAGGCCAGAAACGAACTGGCGAAGTCCTGAAAATAGTTGGAAACACACGTGTCCACCGGGTCCCGCTGAATGTGAATCACCCGCGCCTCGGGCATCAGCAGGTTGATCAGCCCCAAGTGCAGAAAATTGTGCGGCATCTTGTCGGTCACCCGGTCCGCCTTCGGGTCCACCCGCGCCAGGGTCTGATCGTAGTCACGGACCAGTTGATCCATATCGTCATCGGTCAAATCAGGGACACAGTCCGGATAGGGTGTGCGTGATGGCGACATGCGCAGCATCCTGCCTGGCATGTTCATGATATCCTGGCACTCGCCGGCTCCAGCCACCCGCGGGTGGCTGGCAATAATCTGTTCAAGCAGCGACGTGCCGGAACGCGGCATGCCGACAATCAGGATCGGCCTCCGAATCCGGTGCCGCGCACGGGGCAGGCCAGGGAATCCACGTTTGCCAAACACCCGGATGGCTGCGTCGATTCTCGCTTCAAACACCTCCGGCATATAGTCGGAGCCGAAGGAAATGGCGTTGCCCTGGTTATACATCTCGAACGCGCGGTCATGATTGCCCACCTTGTCGTTCAACTCCCCGGCAAAGAAATAGAGCATGCGCAAATCAGGGGCCGTCGCATCCTCCCGGGTGATGGCCTCTTCCACCATCCGGGCCGCCTCCTCTGCCCGGCCGATGCTCGAAGCCACCGCCGCGTAGGCCCAGATCACCGGCATTTCGGGTCGGGGCAACTTCAGCAGGGGCTCGATGCATCCATACGCCGTTTCAAAATCTCCCCTCAACCGGTGAGCGTTGCACAATCCGCTCCGACTGCCAGCATGATTGGGGTCAATTGCGCGCCCTTTCTCGAAACAGTCCAGGGCTTCTTCCACTTTCTGAGTGTTTAACAACACTGTTCCCTTGACCGCCCACGATTGGGGAAGGTTCGGCTGCATTTCGGCCCAGCGGGTAACAACGGGCAATGCTTTCTCCCACCTGCGATCTTCCACCAGGAGATAGGCAAGGAAAGAAACGGGCTCCGGGTTTCCCGGCATCAGGGAAATGGACACCTCCAGATTGGAAATGGCCTCATCCACGTTTCCGAGTTGATACTGCGCAATGCCGAGGCGAAAACGGGCCTCCGCGTTGCGCGGATCAATCGCCACCGCCCGCTGAAGCGGTTCCACGGCGGCTACCGCGTCGCCATTCCGTATCATAAGGGCGCCAAGAGCAGTCAGTGACGGCACATGGGTCGCCGACAGTCCCAAGGCCTTGCGGTAACAGGCTAGCGATTCATCAAAACGTCCCTGAGACTGGCGCGCCTTACCCAGAGCATGGTGCGCGTCCGGCGATGCGGGCTGCAACCGCGCCAGCTTCTCCAGGTGGCGCGTCCCTTCTGCAACCCGGCCCTGCATCAGGTCTGCCATTCCAGCCAGCCACAGGGCCTGGGGATGGTTGGCATTGGTGGACAAGGCCTTCGAAAAATGCCGCGAAGCGCCCGCCAGATCACCTTTTTTCTGTAGCTCGATGCCTTGCTGAATCAGAGATTCAAACTTTGTTGGGGACGCCATGACAAACAATTCCTTCGGACAACAATAAAAACGGAGTTGCCCACGATTATAGCGTATCGGGCGGAAACCCGCCCCGCGGCCCAGGCCTTACAGAGCCATCCGCCGCATGACCACCTCAGGAACACAGGCCATGGGTGACAGCCCCAGAAGATAGACACAGGTCGCGGCGATGTCGTGGGGACGGATCATCGCCTCCGGCGGCACGTCCGCCTTGGCGGTCATCGCGGTATCCACATAGCCGGGGCAGATGGCCGAGACCTTGATGCCCACCGGAATACCTTCCTCGCGCAGGCTTTCGGAAAAGCCCATCAGGGCGTGCTTGGAGGTTGCGTAGGCAGCCGCCCCCCCGAATCCCTCTTTGCCGGCAATGGACGAAATGTTGAACACATACCCCTCCCCCGCCGCCGTCAGGTGCGGCCAGGCCGCCCGCGCGCACAGGAAGGCGCCACGCACGTTCACCGCCTGCACCCGGTCCCATCGTTCCACGGCCAGGTCGGCCACGTTGCCGAAGGCCGCCTTGCCGGCGTTGTTGACCAGCACGTCCAGGTGCCCGAAACGGGTGACCGCCAGTTCCACCAGAGCGCTGACCTGATTCTCGTCGGTCACGTCGCACGCCACCGGAATGACATTGCCATGCAGTTCCTCCGCCGCACGCTCCAGGCGCGACTGATCGCGCCCGCAAATCGCCACCCCCATACCCGCATCTACAAAGGCATGCGCAATGGCCAAACCGATGCCACTGCCGCCACCGGTAACGATGGCCACCTTGCCGCTCAATTGCATGGGGGCAACGCTCCGTTATCCGGTTTTTTTATCTTTCGAATCCGCTTTTTCCAGAAACGGACGGATCAGATCCAGTGGCAACGGGACCACAATGGTGGAGCTTTTGTCCGATGTCATTTCGGTGAGAGTCTGCAGATACCGCAATTGCAGCGCCATGGGATGCTCGGCCATGATCTGGGATGCATCGGCCAGTTTTTGGGACGCCTGGAATTCACCCTCCGCGTGAATCACCTTGGCACGCCGCTCGCGCTCCGACTCGGCCTGTTTGGCCATGGCCCGCTGCATTTCCTGGGGAAGGTCCACGTGCTTGACCTCCACCGCCGATACCTTCACCCCCCAGGCGTCGGTCTGGCGGTCGAGAATTTCCTGCAGTTTCTGGTTGATGGCGTCGCGCTCGGACAGCAGTTCGTCCATTTCCGCCCCGCCCAGCACTGAGCGCAGCGTGGTCTGCGCCACCTGGCTGGTGGCATACAGGAAATCCTCCACATTGACGATCGCCCGTTGCGGGTCCACCACCCGGAAATAAATGACCGCGTTCACCTTCACCGACACGTTGTCGCGGGTAATCACATCCTGGGTCGGCACGTCCATGACCACGGTGCGCAGGGACACCTTGACCATCTGCTGCACCACCGGAATCAGGATGATCAGCCCCGGACCCGAAACCTTCCAGAACTTGCCCAGGGTAAACACCACCGCACGCTCGTACTCGCGCATCACCTTGATGACGTTGTACAGCACCGCCACAAGCAGCATCACCCACACCACCGGACTGGTCAGTAACATCAGCAAGTCAGTCATCGTTTTTCTCCCCGCCGCCACCTGCGGCATGTTCCGGCGCCACCAGCGCCACAAGACCCTCGAATCCGGTCACCCGAACCCGCTCCCCCGCGGACACCGGCTCCGGAGAGCGGGCCTTCCACAACTCTCCCGCCAACTCGATATGCCCCTCCGGATCCAGCGGTTCCATCAACCGCACCACGGTACCGATCAACCCTTCATTGCCCGACACCGGCCGTTTTCTGAAACTGCGCGCGGCCAGCATGGCGGTAACCACGGCAAAGGCGATGGTCACCAGCGTTACCGGCACCAGGATCTGCCAACTTACCTGGGCGAAGGGCACATCGGTATTGGCCAGCATCATCGAACCGATTATCAAGGCCACCACGCCGCCGCCCGCCAGCAGGCCGAAGCCGGATACCATGGCCTCGGCGATGAACAACACCATGGACAGGAGCACCAGCGCCAGCCCCGCATAGGAAACCGGCAGGGTGGAAAAGGCGTACAGGGCCAGAATCAGGCAGATGGCGCCCACCACGCCGGGCAGGATGGCGCCCGGGTTGGCCAGTTCATAGATCAGCCCGTAGGTTCCGAGCATCATCAGGATGTAGGCCACGTTGGGATCCGTAAGCGCGGCCAGAAAGCGCTTTCCGGCGGAAACCGCCACCTCCCGCACCGCCTTCCCCTTGGTGGCCAGGATCACCGGCCCGGTGGCGGTATCCACGGTGCGGCCATCAATTTGGTTCAGAAGGTCCTCCAGGTCGGCCGCTACCAGATCGACCACCTTTTCGGCCACGGCCTCGGCGGCGGTAAGGGATACGCTTTCGCGCACCGCCTTCTCACCCCACTCCGCGTTGCGTCCGCGCATTGCGGCCAGCGATCGGATATAGGCGGCGGCATCATGGGTGACCTTGTCCATCATGGTCTCGTCCACCTCCCCCTCACCCATCATTACCGGATGGGCGGCACCCAGGTTTGTGCCTGGCGCCATGGCGGCCACGTGGGATGCATACAGCAAAAACACCCCGGCGGAGGCCGCGCGGGAGCCTTCCGGCGCCACATAGATCACCACCGGTACGGAACTGGCGAGCATTTTCTTGATGATGCGACGCATGGAGGTATCCAGGCCACCGGGGGTGTCCAGACGAACCACAAGCACTTCGGCCAGTTCCCGTTCGGCCTGGGCGATGGCCTCCACCCAGATATCGGCGCTGGCGGGAGCGATGGGACCGGCCAAGTTCAGCACCAGCACCTCGCCGTTATCGCCGATTGCGGGGATGGCCATGGCCAGGCCGATCACAAACGGCCCCAGCCAACGCAGCCACCGCTTCACGACGCCCCCTCGGGGGACGCCCTGTGGCGAGCCCCGCATATGGGCAAACAAACCGGCATTGGACTCCTCCCTCTCCAAACCGTTCGGCGGCCGGTGGCATCCATTCCGATCCCACGGCACCGCCGCAATCTTTCCGCACATCCGGGAAGGTGTCAAGCAATCGGGGGAACGACGGGAAATACTGGAAATCCATGCCAAAAGCCTCACGGCAAGCATTGACAGGGCCCCGCCGAACCCCTATACTCCCGCTTCTTCGTCGCGGGGTAGAGCAGTCTGGTAGCTCGTCGGGCTCATAACCCGGAGGCCGGGGGTTCGAATCCCCCCCCCGCAACCAATTTTTGCTTTTGCCGTATGGCATTTTCTTCAGAAGTCGGTATAAAATACCGGCCCTGAACGCGGGAATAGCTCAGTTGGTAGAGCACAACCTTGCCAAGGTTGGGGTCGCCGGTTCGAATCCGGTTTCCCGCTCCATTCTTTAAAAAGAGGCCATCCGCTGGGTGGCCTCTTTTTTTTGTCCCCCCTCCCGCTGGACGGAATCCCCCAAACCTGCTAGTTCTAACGGGTTGTTCTATTGAGGGGGACACCGGCCATGCTCGGCTTTTTTATATTCATCGCATCCGTCCTGATCGCCATCAGTCCGGTGTTCAGCGTCGTGTCGATGGTCCGGGGCAACCGCCTCCGGCTACGGCTGGAACAACTCGAGGGGGAAGTCGAGGCCCTGAGGGATCGGCTGAAAGAGGAACAGGAGAGCGCCCCGACCTCCACCCCGCAGGCCACCGGATCCGCATCGGAACCCCCGCCTCCCATTACCGCCCCGGAACCCTTGCCCGCCATGCGCGTTGCGGCCGAAGTCGCCGGTGATGCCGAGGTGGCCACGCCCATCTCCGATTCACCTCCCCAGCCTCCCCCCCCTCCTCCACCTCGCCGTCCGCCAGCGGCGAAACGTCAACCCCCGCCGCCCCCACCCGCTCCGGCCATCAACTGGGAACAGTGGCTGGGCGTGCGCGGCGCCGCGGTCCTGGGTGGCGTGGTGCTGGCCATGGCCGGGGTTTTCTTTTTCAAGTTCTCCATCGAACACGGCCTGATCTCGCCCACCCTGCGGGTCACCTTCGGCACCCTGGCGGGGCTGGCCTGCATCATCGGCGCCGAGTGGGGGGC
>JAOUMB010000086.1 GCA_029881725.1 Nitrospirota bacterium | reverse complement strand
CCCTACGAGGTGTTCGTGAAAGGGCTGCCGAAGCCCGAAGTCGAGGAGAAGGCAGCGGCGAAGAAGAAAGCCGCTTAAACCAACACCCGCCAGGGGGCGGGTGTCAGGTAATTACTGTCACTGTACACCCGATTCAGACTGAAACGCTCGAAGCAAAACCCGAGACAAAATCTCCTCGCTATCCCTCAGTGCTTCGTAAATTTCCTGATCCGATACATCATCACCATGGACCAATTTACTTCTCGTTCCATAGGATTTAACAGCCTTTTTTTCCATCTCCTTAACAGAATCGTCCGACAATCGATCCCTGACCAACCCTCTCAACTTAGATCCTTTTGATGTTTCCTTTGCCCGTTTGAGTTCACCTTCCAGAGAGGAAAGGTCAGAATACTCCGCTGTTCCTTCCTTATATTTTTTTAATTCACCTTTCACCTCTATCGCCCATTTTTCTAACAACTTAGTAGCAACATCATGTTTGTTTCCCGCCTCAAACAAACGTTCAATTGCTACCATAAGTATCAGAAGCCGAGACCGATCCGACATTTCATAGTAGTGTTGTTTATACAAATCCACCGCATCCTGCACTCGGTCGGGAAAAGACCCGAACAACTCTTTCGAATTTGAACCCTTTTCAATAAGCTCTATAACTTCTGGAATGATCCCTATGCTGCTACCGCCATGCTCAGCCGTAAATTCCAGTTCTGTCATCCTCATGGAAGAAGGATGAACGCTTGGAGCCAATCCATTCGGGCTAAATAAGTCAAAACCGTCTAGGCTGGGGAACGCACTTTTCATCCCCCTTTTTTTACTGACTGACTCAAGGTTAGAAAACTCGGCTGTGAACTCTACAGGCAAATACTTTGAAATCCCCATAAATCGTAGTGCTGTGTGAACACATCCCACAAAGTCTTTTGCTGCTACCTCGTCTGGAAATCCTTCCACAACGATGACGTACCTGTTGGTGTGTTCTTCGATTACAGCAGACCGGCCACACAACACTAAGCTGTGGGGGAATCCCCCGCCATGAAGGGTTGTCCTGTTCCCGAATCTGAACGGGACACGAAGCGTGAACTCATCACCCATCTTGCAAACTCACAGCCAACATACAGGACAAAGCTCCCCTACCCCGGCACCAGTTGCGGCAGGATCTCCCCCGCCTTGCCGAGCAACGCCACGTCCACCGCTTCGGTTGCGGGGGTGGGCTCCGGGTTGATCTCCGCCACGAAGGCCCCCACCCGTCTGGCCAGCCCGGCCAGCGAGGCCGCCGGCTGCACCACGCCGGAAGTGCCCACGATCAGCGCCACGTCGCAGTATTCAAACGCCGCAAAGGCGCGCTCCAGCACGTCCGCATCCAGCGATTCGCCAAACCACACGATGTGCGGCCGCAGCAGCGCCCCGCACACGTTGCAGGACGGGGGAATGGGGATCGGCACGCGGCGGTCCTCGGTGATGCCGTTGCAGGCGGTGCAGCGCACCTTCCAGATGTTGCCGTGCATCTCCACCGGGTCGGTGCTGCCGGCAAGCCGGTGCAGGCCGTCCACGTTCTGGGTAATCAGGGAAAAACCGGGCAGGCGGTTCTCCAGCGCCACCAGCGCATGGTGACCGGCGTTGGGCGCGGCCTGGGCCACCTTGGTGCGGCGCATGTCGTACCACTCCCACACCAGCTTGGGATCGCGGGAAAAGGCCTCGGGGGTGGCCAGGTCCTCGGCCCGGTGGTTGCGCCACAGGCCGCCGGGGCCGCGAAAGGTGGGCACGCCGCTCTCGGCGGACATGCCCGCTCCGGTCAGCACGGCCAGCCGTTTTGCCCCCGCCACCCGCTCCCGCACGGTATCGATGTCCGCCATGCCAACCTCCCCGCCTGGACCGGGGCCGCACCGGTTTGACGCAACCGCGTGCTTCCCCTATCATTTGGCCCCTGAAATTTACCGGATCGATGGTGATCCGCCAGATCATACCCCGCTTCCTTCCACCCCGGCCAGCATGCTCGATATTCGCCGCATCCGTGAACACCCCGAAGAGGTCGCCGCCGCCCTTGCGCGCCGTGGCAATGGCCCCGATCTGTCGGCCCTGCTGAACACCGATGCCGAACGCCGCGCCGCGGCCGCCGAGGCGGAGGAGATGAAGGCCGCGCAGAACCGCGCCTCCAAGCAGATTGCCGCCAAAAAGGGCGCGGGAGAGGACGTCTCCGAGGTGCTGGCCGAGATGAAAGCCATCGCCGACCGCCAGAAGGCCGCCGCCGAAAAGGCGCGCGAGTTGGACGGCCAGGTGAACGACGCGTTGCTGTCCCTGCCCAACCTGCCGGATGCCGACGTGCCCGACGGCGGCGGCGAGGACGACAATGTGGAACTGCGCCGGGTGGGCACCCCGCGCGCCTTCGACTTTGCCCCCAAACCCCACGATGAGCTGGGGGAAGCGCTGGGGCTGATGGATTTCGCCCGCGCCGCCAAAATCGCCCAGGCCCGCTTCGCCTCCTACACCGGCGCCGTGGCCCGCATGGAGCGCGCGCTGGCGGCGTTCATGCTCGACCTGCACACCACCGAACACGGCTTTACCGAGGTGGTGGCCCCCTATCTGGTCAACGCCCAGGCCATGCAGGGCACCGGCCAGTTGCCCAAATTCGGCGACGACCTGTTTCACATCACCGAGGACGGCCTGTACCTGATCCCCACCGCCGAGGTGTCGGTAACGAACCTGTTTGCGGGCGAGGTGCTGGACGGCGCCACCCTGCCGCTGAAGCTGGCCGCCTTCTCCCCCTGTTTCCGGCGCGAGGCGGGAAGCTACGGCAAGGACACCCGGGGGCTGATCCGCCAGCACCAGTTTCACAAGGTGGAAATGGTGCTGCTGGCCCGTCCGGAGCAGTCGGACGAGATGCTGGACGCCATCACCGCCCATGCGGAAACCGTGTTGCAGCGGCTGGAACTGCCGTACCGGGTGATGCAGCTGTGCACCGGCGATCTGGGCTTTTCCGCCGCCAGCACCCGCGATCTGGAGGTGTGGCTGCCCGCCCAGGACAAATACCGCGAGATTTCGTCCTGCTCCAATTTCCGTGACTTTCAGGCCCGCCGCGCGGGCATCCGCTTCAAGGATGCGGGCGGCAAGCCGCAATTCGTGCACACCCTGAACGGCTCCGGCCTGGCGGTGGGGCGCACCCTGGTGGCGGTGATGGAAAATTACCAGCAGGCGGACGGCACCATTCAGGTCCCCGCCGTGTTGCAGCCGTACATGGGCGGCCTGAAGGTGATTTCCCGGGCCTGATGATTCGGTTTTGCGGCTGCCATTGGCGGAGCGGTTCGGTTATAATGCTCGGCTCCCGTGGGGCAAAGCGGACCGCCGGTGTTTCCGGAGGAGTGGCCGAGTGGTCGAAGGCGGCGGTCTTGAAAACCGTTGGGTGAAAGCCCCGGGGGTTCGAATCCCTCCTCCTCCGCCAGTTTGCCGCGGGCCGCACCGGGGGAAAGACAATTTGTTTCGGAGAGGTGACCGAGTCGGCCGAAGGTGCTCGCCTGCTAAGTGAGTGTGGGGTGAAAACTCCACCGAGGGTTCGAATCCCTCCCTCTCCGCCATTTTTTTCTACCCGGTGGGTCCGGGTGTTGGAGTGATTGACGTTTGCGCATTGTGTTTTATCCGCTGATTGTGCTGGTTCCCGCGTTGCTGCTGGGTGCCTGCCAACCCAAGGCGGCCGACAAAACCCCGGAGCCCCAGGCCGCGCCGTTGGCCCATCCGGCATCCGACGCGCCGTCCCCGCACGCCATGGACCCGCACGCCAACGCCCCGGCCTCGGCCATGGCGCCCCACGGCGGCACCCCGCACCCGGTAACCCCGGAGGAGGAGCAGGCCGCCGCCCATGGCAAGATGGACGTGAGCAGCAGCGCCAAAAAGGGCAGCACGGTGGTTCCGCCGGAGGTGCAGGGCAAATGGAAAGCCGCCACGTTCATCATTGTGGACCGTGAGCGCTCCGGCGCCGAGGAGGTGATCATCCCGTTGGGGGGGCATCACGACCTGGACGGCGGAAAATTGCGGATTTCTGCAATTGAGTTCTTGCCTGATCTGCGGATAGACAATAATATCTACACCTCCATGTCGAACGACCCGAACAATCCGGCCTCGCGGGTTGTGATCACCGAGGGTGGCAAGGAAGTGTTTGACGGGTGGTTGTTTGCGGAGTTCCCGCAGGTTCACAAGTTTGAGCACCCCCGGTTCGGCATTACGCTCAAGGAGGGCGTTCCCAACTAGCCCTCCCCCCACAATCTGCTTTACGCGCCCGTGGCTCAGCTGGATAGAGCATCAGACTACGAATCTGAGGGTCGCACGTTCGAATCGTGCCGGGCGCACCACTAAATAAAGGGGTTACGAGAAATCGTAACCCCTTTGTTCGTCCATGGTCCATTCCTGGTCCACTCAAGGGCAACACTCCACCACATCCACGATTCGTTTTCGGCCAGTCTCGCACTTTTTGACGGCTGGTTTGGCACCCAATCCGGTCGGGTGACGATGACTCTGCACCAAGTCCACCGGCACCCTATATCCGGCAGTATCCCGGTGGCGGGTCGAGCCTGGTCTGACTCCCCCGTTTAACCCGCCCCTCTCCGCACCCTATACCAGGATATCGGGCGCGGGGACGAAGCCAGACCCGTTTGATTTCAACGTTTCATTTGCCGTATGCTGAAAACTGTCGCGAACAGGCGTTTCCGGGCGATGGGTGGCACCGGAAAACCTGCCCCGGAATGGGGTGGACAAACGCTCATACCCACTGGAATGAGGGTGCGATGGGAAGCCTCGCCGCGCACATTGTATCGGTTGCTGCGCTCTCCAGCGAGCAAGCGGCGGAGATGTGTTCCCTCTATGCGGGGTATTACGAGGGCACCTCTGCCGAGACATTCCAGGCGGACCTCCACGACAAAGACTATGTTCTTCTTTTAAAGGACGAACAGGATCGGGTGCAGGGCTTTTCTACCTTGGCGGTCCAGTCGTTCGACTTCGAAGGGCAGCACCATCGGGCGCTGTTTTCCGGGGACACCATCATTGACCACCGTCACTGGGGGCAGCAATCCTTCGCCCGCGCGTGGATCCAGTTTGCCGGGCAGATTAAGGCGCAGGAGCGGGAAACCCCCCTGTACTGGTTCCTCATCTGCAAAGGGCACCGCACATATCGTTACCTGCCAAACTTCAGCAACCGGTTTTTCCCCACGTGGGAAACGGAAACCCCTGCCCGCGAACAAGCGCTCATGGACCGGCTGGCCCGTGTTCGGTTCGGGAAGGTCTACGACCGCGACCGTGGGGTCCTGCACTTTCCCACATCACGCGGGCACTTGCGCGGAAAGTGGGTGCACGTGCCTGAGCACCTGAAGAGTCGGCCAGAGGTGGCCCCGATTGTTTGAACAGGTTGGCCCGTTTGGATAAGTGGATTTCCTGCGGGTTTATGCTGCCTCGGGCCGGGGCAGTTGCTTGAAGTAATACTGGGCTGGGGTCATGCGGTCAAGGG
>JAOUMB010000050.1 GCA_029881725.1 Nitrospirota bacterium | reverse complement strand
GACCCCAGCCCAGTATTACTTCAAGCAACTGCCCCGGCCCGAGGCAGCATAAACCCGCAGGAAATCCACTTATCCAAACGGGCCAACCTGTTCAAACAATCGGGGCCACCTCTCACTTCAATAGACCTGCCGAAGGGCTTCCATGAGACGGGAGACATTTTGCGAAACCTGCCGGGGTATAAACGGCTCCAAATGCCGCCGGCCCCGTCGCAGGGATTCAAGCCGCGAGATTCCACACCGGACACCTTTCATCGGAGCTACTGATGTACCGTTCGGGAGCTCAATAAGTGGATGGTTTGTGGTTGTGATTGTGGCACCGAAGGTAGCACGCTCCGGTGAACAGGCCCCGATCTTCGAACATCAACTGGCCGAAGGTGTTCGGGGTGATGATATTGGTGTCGAAGTTGATCAGGTTGCTGTTGTTGGTGGGGTTGCCCTGGGTGGCACTTACCCCGTGCGGGTCGTGGCAGGTGGAGCAGCTCACCTTGGGGATGTGCCGGGCGTGCTCACCAAAACTGGCGTTGGAAAGCAGGCTAGTGCGATCGTGGCACTTGTAGCACATGGCGTAGTCGGCGGGAGTTTCGCCAATTTTTTCCAAGGTGTTGTGGTTGCGCTCCAGCAGTGTGGGGTTGGCGGAGCCGTGGGGCCCGGCGGGGCCGGTTCCGCCCGCGCCAGGCCCTTGGTCGTTGTTATGACAATCTGTGCAGGTAATCACGCTGGCGGTAGTCCAGGGAGCGATCAGGCTGGGTACGTTGGGATTGGTCCCCGCCGTTTCTACCGGATGAAAAGACGGATTACCGGGATCGAATTCCAGTCGCGTATTCATCTGTGGCAACTGTCGGTTGAAGGCGGTCACCCCTACCATATCGTTGTCCGCGTGACACTTGTAGCAGATCTGATAGGTAAATTGCGCAGGATCCACCGCCGCCCCGTTGGTGTCGATACCCGAAACCTCCGCCAGCGCCACCGGGATGTTGGGCGGCGTGACGAGGGCGTTGCCCACCTGATGCGGGTTGTGACAATCCACACACTCCACGTGAGAGGTAATAGCGGTGGTGAAGTCCTCGGTGGGGCTGTGAACCCCGATAAAGCCCGACACATTGTGGCGCGTCAGCTTGGTCAGTTCGGTGGCGATGTCGGTGGCCGCCACGTTGCCGTTGTGACAGGCCAGGCAGTTGTCCTCCTCCGCCGCGTACAGCAGCAATCGTTCCGGTGAACCGGCACCGTGAGGATTATGGCAGTTCAGGCAGGCGTTTTCTCCCACACTGGTATAGACGGTATGGGGCCACGGATCAGGCAGGGTACTGTTCCAGGTCGCAGGGGATGCCTCGTGGCTGGAACCCACCCACCCGACCGGAACATGGCAGGTGAGGCACAGTTGCGAAAATGTGTTGGGCATCACCATAAAGCTGCCAAAGGTGTTGTCGTGCGGGTCGTGACACGCGGTGCACTGGAGCCGCTCTGCATTATCCAAATGCACCTCCGCCGGAAGGGTGGCAGGCAGGTTCAGTTCGTTGAGCGGATCGGACCCCAGGGCGGCGTCGTACACAAAGCTGACCGGGTGGTCGTTGCTCAGATCGGTGCCGATCAAGTTGTCCCCGGCCGGCATGAAACGTACGCCGCCCGCGAATGGCACCTCCCCCGCGCGGGTGCTCAGAAGTCCCAGCGCCACGGTGCCATCGTGGCAACTCAGGCACATCTTGGACGCCCCGTTTGGAACCCCCACCGCCGCGCTCATGGTGACGCTGGAATAAGGAGTGTAGGCCGCCGCCGAATCGGCGCGGTTCCACAGGTACGGCACGTCGTAACGGGCCTTGTGTGGAGTGTGGCAGAACACGCAGATTTCCGGCTCGGTGGTGGACTGCACCACCGGTCCCCCGGAAGTGGAGAGGTTGTGCGGTGTGGTTGCGATGCCGGCGCGGGCATCCGGCGGGAATACCCCCAAGGAGGCGACCAACAGCACCATGAGGGTTACCGTCCTGCGCATCACGGTCTGTCCTCTTTCAAATACCGGAACACCTGCACCCGGTGGTTGTGCGGGTCGGAAATATAGATGCGGTCGTTCGGGTCGATCAGAATGGCGTTGGGCAGCCACAGTTCCCCAGGGCCGGATCCGGAGCCGCCAAACGCCAGCAGCGGCTGCCCCTTCGTGTTGAAGATCTGCACGTTGTCGAACAGGGAGTCCACCACATAGACGTGGCGTTCGCTGTCCACAGCCACCGCCTTGGGGCGGGAAAAGCCGCCGGGGCCGCCGCCCGCCTCTCCGAACGCCTTGCTAAACTCCCTTGCCGCGGTGAGGGACTGCACCCGGAAATTCAGGGTATCGGCCACATAGATGTCCCCGCGGTCCGATACTGCCACGCTGGTGGGGTAGTGAAAGTCGTGCGCCTCCCCGGAGTGTTCACCAACCCGCTCCATTTCGGCCAGCGTATCTCCATCCAGCACCACCAGCGCCGAGGCCAGCGTGTCCAGCACCAGCACCTCGCCGCCCGGCGCCACGGCGATTCCGGTGGGGCGCCGGAAGATGCCACCGTCCCCGCCGCCCGGGGTGACCCCTAGGTAGGTTCGACCCTGATCCGAAAATACATGCACTGCCCCGGCCACCGGGTCGGTCACCAGGACTCGCCCGTCCCGGGCCACGGCCACGCCGAGGGGCTGTACAAATCCCTCGATGGCGTGCTTGGGAAAACGGTGGTAGCGTCCCGCGGCAGGGTCGAACACGTGCACCTGCCGTAGCGCGGAATCGGCAACGTACAACCGCCCACCAGCGTCGACGGCCAACCCATGGGGGCGGACCAGACGGGTGTCCCGCCCGCCCAGCAGGCCGGACAGTGCCCGCCGCCACCAGGGGGAGCGGGGCAGCAGGTCCTCCGCCCGGCGAATCTCCTGCACATAACGGATGCGGGGCTTTTCCGGGGCCTCGGGCCACACACGCGTGGCAGCCGGTTCTTCCCTAGGCGAGAGGGGTGCGTGGCCGCACGACATCAACACAGACGCGAAGGCCAGGACCGCGATAACACTAAAGGCCTGGGACGCAAAGCGCGTTACGTGGGTGGAGACGGGGCGTTCCATAGTCCCTAGAATACCCGAGCCGCTTGCAACATAATCCGATCACGAGAGCGGAACTGCACCGCTCTCCGGTCCCGTTCGCGCAAGGTATCGACTCCCAGGCTGCCATTCCAGTCCCCCAGCCTCCAGGCCCAAAGGGCGGAAAGCTGGCTCAGGCGGTTGCGTTGGAGGGTACCCCGAGTATTACGCAACGCCGCCCGCACCTCCACCGACCCGGCACCGAACAGTGGCAGCCGCAGGTCGCCGGACAGGCCGTGTTCGGTAGTCCACTGGCCGGTCCCTGGATAGCGTGACGCCACTCGTTCCGCGTTCACCCCGCCAGAGGCCTTGTTTCCCACCGGGAATTGCACCCGTTCGCGGAAGGACAACCGCGTGAATGGGGTGACCACAGTGTCGCGGTCTTCAAACTCCAAACGAGTGGTGCTGCGTTTCCAGCGCACTTCAGTTCCCACGAGGGAGGAGCGGTCGTCACCAATACTTGTGGGGGTGGTTCCGGAACGCAAATGGATGTCCGAGCTGTCCACGCGCGCGAACAAGCGCACCGTCTGCCACAGATCCAGGCTTGCGCCGGTATGGACGGCTCGGCGCATGACCGTGTACGGCAACTGGGACGCGTAGGAATAATCCACCAGAACCAGCTGCCCCGACGCAATGCCTCCCACCGGATCACGAACCACCCCCGTGGCATTCCCTACAGTGATCACCGTGTAGTCAATGCCCTCCAGATAAACGATGGTTCCGGTCAGATCAGTAACCTCAAACGTCGCCCCCATGCTCCGGTCGACGTTGGGGAGGGTCAGGAATGACGGAGTGGTGCCGGTCAAGGTGTGCTCCTCGTTGAACACCGGGGTGATCGGGCTGGTAATGCCGGTATTGTCCAAGTACAGGCGTTGGCCGTGGGTGGCTCCCATCTGCCCCCAGGGAATACGGCGCACGTAATTGAAATGTACTCCCGCCTCGTGCAGGCGGCTGTCGCCGATGCTCTGATTGTTGGCTGCGGTACGCGCATTCACGGTGGTGGTGAGGTTTTCAAACAATTGGTGCTCCAGCCCCATCTCGGCGACGGTCGAGTCGGATCGGAACGTTCCAGTGCGGCGATCATTGCGTTGGATCTGGAAGTGACTGGTCAGGTTTTCACCGTGGCGCGCATCCAGGCGCGTGGTGGCCACCAGATAACGTAGATCAAGGGCCCCGGAATCGCTACGATTGCTTACCACTGAGCTGTTCAGGTGCCAGTCTTCCCCAAGGGTCAGGCGGCCGCCCACAGAGCCCTGCAACACATCCACCTGTGCAACCGACCCGTCCACCCGGCGAGCCTGCCGGATGTCGGCGACTCGCAGAAAGCCACTGTTCTCGCGCCCCGGATAGCGCGAATCCAGGCGCACCGCGTGAGAGGTTTCCCGGCTCGTATAGACACTCTCCATGTGGATGTCGTTGCGATCCCAAGTGAGGGTGGTGGGCAGTTTGCGGGCGCGCAAGCGTAAGCTGGCCCGGTGATTGGAGGAGCGGGTGACGCGGCTGGACGAAAGGGAACTGGTGAATCCTCCGCGGCGCTGCTGGCTGGACAGGGACAGACCTACCCGCTTGCGCTCCAGCAGTTCCCCGTTCACCAGATACCCCAGGAACCAGGAGCGATCGTTGCGCGCCACCGTACCGCTGGCGGTCTGGGCATTCCACTCAGGGTGCAGGCGCAGGGTATAGCGCAGGAACTTGCGGTGATAGATGGAGCCGTGGGTGGAAAACTTCAGGCCCGTGCGCCACAGGAGCACGCGCTGGGTGCGCGACAGTAACGGACTGCGCAGGGTTTCGTTGCTCCACTCCTGGCCGAAGGTCAGGCTCGCCTGCGGTCGAGCCATTTCCAGAAACGGTTCAGCAAGAGCCGCGCGAATCCCCGGGAACGCCAGAACGGCCAAGGTGAGCAGAGTAGTCAGCGCGGGATTGCTCCGACCGGGCAGAGGTGGATGCGCGCGCACCACGACCCCGGTCAGTGCACGATATTCCCGCTCAGCAGCGCGGGGGTGGCGCCGCTATGCGGGTCATGACAGTTCAGGCAGGCGCCCTCCCCCTGCCTGTGGGCCGGGGTCTGTTGCACCGACGCTTCGGCGTGGCACTGGCCGCACAGGGCTCCCGGCTCCGCCCGCAGCATAAAGCGGTTGGGGGAACGGTGCGGATGGTGACAGGCGGTGCAGTCACCGCTCGCCACCGGGCCGTGAATCCAGCGATCCCCGCTCGGATCCAGCGCAGCCACGAAGGACGTATGGCATTGGGCACAAAGCTCGGCGGGCCGGATTCCCTGAAAGCGCGGCACCCCGGGCTGGCCGGGCATGTGGCACTGATCGCAATCCCGTGCTGCGTAGGGACCGTGAACCCAGAACTCGGGCGGACGGCGGTGGGTCAGCCCCATGCGTACCTGCATCGGCGCCGCCGACGGCAATTCCGGGGCGGACACCACAATCTCAGTTCCCTCCAGAGGGGGTACGCCAGTGAAAAAAAACGTCAGCCACTGATGGCGCGTAGCCGGACTGCACCCGATCAACAACGGGGTCAGAAGTGCCCCAATGACCAGGGCGGCTGCGCTACGGCTAATGGTCCGGCGCATCTTCCCCCTGGCCGGGAACCGGCTGCGGGGCAGGGACGGGAACCGGTTCCGGTGACTGGCCTGGGTTGGGATCCTCCCAATGACCAAAGGCGTAGACATTCAGTTTGTCCGGCCCCGCTTGGTTGGCCACGTAAATCAAATATTCCGGGGTGAAGCCGGGCGCCAGGTAACGGGAAAAACGATCCATGTTTTCGTAATCGATGTGCACTCCGGACGGCAGGTAACTTCCCCCCGGCCCGGTACCGAATTTGCCGAACGGCAACAGCGGACGGGCGGTTTCGGTGTCAAACACCTGGATCATCTCGAACGCCGCATCCGCAGCATACAGGTTGCCTTTTCGGTCTACGGCGATGCCCTTCGGGCGAGGCATCGCGCCAGGAAAGTCCCCCCACTCACCGATATCACGCACGTAGTTTCCCTCGGCATCGAAGCGTTGCACACGGAAATTCATCAGGTCGGTAACGAACAGGTCTCCGTCGCTGCCCAAAGCTAGGTGGGTGGGGAAACGAAATGCGCCAGGCCCATCCCCCTGATGACCGATGCGCCCCACCACCTCACCACTTTCCCGGTCCAGTATTTCAATTTCCTCGTCACGCACGTCACATACGTACAGTTTTCCGCCCCGCACCACCACGTCCAGCGGGCGGAACTGCTCCTGGCTGCCAAAGGCGCGGGTGTAACGGTTTTCCGTATCAAACTCGAGCACCTGCCCCCGGCCCGCGTCGGAAATGTATTTGAAGCCGTCATTGGCGATGAAGATGCCGCTGGGCTCCACCAGCGCCGCCTGTCCGCCAGTAACCAAGCGGTCGAAACGGCGCTCATCCAGGTCGATGATCACCACCTGGTTAAGCCCCTTGTCCACCACGTAAATCCGCCCACGATCATGGCCAATGGCCCAAGGGCGCTGCAACCCGGGCTGTTGCGGTGTGCCAACCACATAGCGACGGAAGGCACTGGTGGGACGCACGTCTTCCTGACTGCTGATTGTAGTCAGATACTGGATGCGTGGTTGCTCCGGAAGTTCCGGATAGAATCGTGCTTCCGTGTGCCCCGGTGCGGAGGCACAGGCGGAAGACAGCACCCCCACCAGAAGTGAGCCGATGGCGAAGCGGAGGTGGACTGCCAACCCGCCAGGCCGGGCACAGTGTTGCCTGTTCATGTGTTGTTTGTCCCTCTCTCCCTGCCGGTTCAATTACCAGTCTTCGTCGTCCCCGCCACCCTCAAGCACTTGTTGCAGTTCCTCCGGAGAGGCGTCCTGGCCGGGGCGCGGGGATACCTTCATGCCCACCGGAGCTGGTTGCAGGCGGTCGTAGGCAATCGCCTGATGACACGGCGGGGCGCAACTGCCGCCGGTTTCCGTTTTTTGAAAGGCGCCGATGGCCAGTTCTGCGGTTCCGAACGGCATCTGCTCCCGGATCAACGCCGCTCGCACCGAGGCATGGGGGTGATGACATGCGCGGCAGGACCGACCTTTGTCGCGGTTCACATGGCGGAAATGCAGGTTCAGGTTGCCGTTACGAAACTGCGTTGCGTCCAGGGTGCGCGGTTCGTCAAAGGGGTCAGTTCCGTGGCATTTGAAACAGAAATAGGTGTCCGGGCCGTAGGGAGCGTACAGTCCGTCCGGATAATTGCCACGCAGCAACGCCACCGTGTCGCTGAAATGCGGACCGTGACAGTTAAGGCACATGCCGGACTGGTAGGGCGCATGAACGCTGCCCTGATCGCCCGATCCGTCCCGCGCATGACAGGTCAGACACAGGTCGGGCCCGGCCTTCCGCTTGAGTTGCCCCTTATGGTCCGACTGGTGTGGGTCGTGGCAGGCGGTGCACATTCCGTCCATTACCGGGGCATGCACCACCCGACCGCGCGCGGTCGGCTCATGGCAAATGTGACAAAGATCGCCCCCTTTTGCCACTGGCTCAAAAAAGTGCTGGTCGGGCTCAGGCTGCTGGTGGCACTGATGGCAGGTTTCACCTTGCCGCGCCGGAGCGTGGATGTATTTTTTTTTGGCCTGTTCAGTGTGGCATTCGGCGGTCAGACACGAGCCGCCCGCAGGGATCGAAAAGCCCTGCTCCACTTCCAGAGCCGCGCCCGAGGTGACCAGGAGCAGCAGCAGAGCCCCCAGAAATGTTTCCGGTAACCCTCTCACCGGACGCGTCACCCCTCTCCCGTTGCGCACGAAGCCGCCCCCCAAAAGTTATTGCCGTACCGTACCGCCCCCTCAACCACGCTATACGCGATTGAGGGGGCGGCAGCTACGTAACTTTACTTCAAATGGCAGGTCAGGCACAGCCCCGATGCGGGAGCGGTCATGGATTCACGCAGCAACTTGGTACCGGCGATGGCCTCACCAGTGGAGTCGTGCACATCGTGGCATGAGGCACACTGCAGCTTTGGTCCCACGGCAGTCGGTTCCAGCACATCGCCGATGGTGGTGCCGCTGGCACCCATCGGATCGGTCAGCGGCGCCAGATTGGCGTCGGCCACCGGGTCGTACACGATGGAAATCGGGTGGGTTCCGAGCAGGTTCTTTTCGGCGCCCACGTTGGGAATGGCCGGCCCCGGAACCTGCGACACGGGCAGCACGAACACGGTACCCGGACCGGCGGTGTTGGCGTCGAACTGATCCACCCCCACGGTACCGTCGTGACACCCCAGGCACAGCTTGGAGCCACCCACCGGCTCATTGTCGAACACACCATCGATGTGGTTGGCAAACGAAATGCTGGCGGCTGCCTCCTCCGCATACATCCGATAGGTCGCCGCACTCAACGCGTGGTTCCACAGCAAACCGTTGGCAAACAACGTGTCGTTGCGATTGTTGTCATGAGGAACGTGACAGACGCTGCAGATGTCGGCATTGGTGTTCCATGCAGAAGCGGAAAAATCGTGCGGACTGCCTGAGATGCCGGCACCATTACCGGCCAAGGATACCGCCGGAACGCCCAGCAGCATCGAAAATGCTCCCACCCACGCCAGTTGTTTGAAAAGTTTCATGGCTCACCTACACTGGTTATTACAATCAAGGGCACCAAGGTGCCATTCTCAAAATCCGTTCAGGCGTTCACCAGCGACCCTGGGTCCAACCTGCCACCTCTCCTGTCGGAAGTCAACGCCAGGTTGATAACGGCTGAACACGGAGATTATTAACGCTTGGCACCCCCGACAAATCGCTGAAAACTGAACACATTACATAATTTCATAGAGGTGCAGATTAGGGGTAAGTGGGGAAGCCCATACACCGCGCACCCGCGTGCCGGAAACCTTTCCCTCCACATAATTGGCCAGTGCCGTCCCGGCACCACCACGTACGCCCCGCTCAAAAATGTGCAAATGTGGCGCTCACACGGCCAAAATTGCTCGACTCATCCGCCAGTGCCAACTAAACAATACTCCGCTAATTCATGTTTTTTGCATTTAAAAACAACGTTTTGCGTAAATTATATAAACAAATTGAGAAGTGGCACGGGAGATGCTTATCAACCCACCTCAACATGGGAGGGGGGGAGTTCCAAAAAACTCCCGGATCATGGAAGACATGCATGCCACCCGCAATGTTCCTTATGGATGAACCTTGCGGCTGGCTTGCCAACAGGGAAGTTCCCGGCAGTTTACCCGCCGGATTATTGACGGAACACGATTGATGAATGCGACCTACACAAAATTTATCTGCGTGGCCATGCTGACCCTGGCCGTGCTGTCTCACGCATGGCCAAGTGCCGCCGCCACCGCAACATTTTCATGGAGTCCGGTGACAGAGGCAGACGTGGCCGGGTACCTTCTGTATTACGGTACCGCTCCGGGCCAGTATTCGAGTCAGGTGGACGTGGGAAACAAGACGACATACCAAGTAGCTGGCCTGGCCAGTGACAGTGACGTGTACACCGCGCTGAGGTCCTATGACTTCAACGGGAACCTCAGTGCGTTTTCAGGCGAATTTCGGCTGGCCGCCCCGAATGTGCCCGCGTTGTCCATTGCCGGAGTGAACGCACCGATGGACGGCGTGGTGGAGGTCCGGTTTTCAAAGCCAGTTGACCCAGCTACTGCCCAGGATCCAGCCAATTACTCTATCTCCGACGGAGTGCGGGTGTTAACGGCAACGCTTGCAGTAGATGCTTTGACAGTGCGGCTGAACACCTCGTCCCAGGCCGGAAATAACTCGTACGTGCTGTCGGTAAGCGGCGTCGCTAGCCAGGACACCACCCCGGAAGTCCTGAGCGCCACGGTCTCCTATCAGGTGAATTTTTCGGGGGGCGCCATCGGCGTCAACTCGGGCAACACTCTTGGCATGGAGCCAGTCGGGGGATGTACAGCATCTTCCGCCGCAACGGGGGCTCACCCGGGAGACGCGGTCATGCTGATCCTGCTGCTGATCCTTCCCCTGCTGCGCCTTCTGCGCCGCCCGCAGGGCCGAATAGCCCATGCCGCGCCACGCGGAACCAGCCATGTACCAGGCATTACGCTGGGACTGATCTTGTTGGGGGTTGCCACCGCCCCGACCGCACTGGCGGCTCCGGTTCTGTTCTATTCGGATCTGGACTCGGCACCGCTAGGGGCGTATGTCACCGTGTGGGGAAAGGGATTCGGCACCGCTCCGGGAACTGTGCTGGTAGGCTCCGGGTCGACCGGTGCTGGCGATATCATTTCCTGGTCTGCCGACCGCGTGGAGTTCCGGCTGCCCGCAAACGCAGGCAACGGGGTGACATTGATGGACTCCTCCGGAGCCACTTCCAACCCGTTGGCATTTACTGCCCGCGCGCAGGGAAGAATTTTCTTTGTATCGGCAGCAGATGGCGACAACGCCGCCGACGGGCTGGCCGCCACCAACCAGGGCGGAGGGCATGGCCCATGGGCCAATCTGTTGCCGATGCTGGCCAATGTGGCGCCGGGCGATGTGGTTTACGTGCGCGATGGCAACTACCCTCAGGTTGACAACAGCACCTGGGGAACCAACCTGCTGATCCGGGATGTAAATTCGGGGAAGGCGGGCCTGCCGATCGCCTTGGTGGGCTATCCGGGCGAGTTGCCGGTGGTGGGGGCTGCGGGAAGCGCCGCGCCGCGCCGCTCAATCTACTTCACTGGAGGCGTCAGCGACTGGACTGTCGCCAAGTTGCGGCTGAATGCCAACTCAACCGCAATGGGCTTCGATAATGGTGGCACCCAACGGCAACGTATCCGTGTAGTGGGCAACACCGCCAGCGACGTGCCATCCCGCTATGGAACCTTCGAGTTCAGCGCATGCGCCGAATGCCGGTTTTTGGGCAACCACATTTACAGTAGCGGCCAGCCTGGCAACAAGCTGGCCCACCTGTTCTATTACGGTGGTTTTGGAGCGGGGCGGGATGTGGAAATCGCCTGGAATCTGTTGCACGATGAATACGGCGGACGGGCGTTGCAGGTTTACGGCCATACGGACGCCGACCGGATGAGCGGGCTTTCGATTCACGACAACGTGACCTTCAACACGCCCTACGATTGCATTCTGGTGGGCGAGTCCGACGCAGCCTTCAAGGGGTGGATTTCCGATGCCGCCGTCTACAACAATGTAGCCTACAATTGCGGCAATGCCGGCATCCGCATCCACAACCCAGGGGTCGTGGCGCGGGTGCTGCACAACACGCTGTACAATAGCGCAGCCGGGATTCGCATCCAAGCGGCGAAGCAGGTGGAAATTCATAATAATATATCTGCCTCCAACACCTCCCATCTGGATTACACCACCGCCGGGAGCATGGTGATGAGCCACAACGGCTACGACGGGGGAGGGAGTGTTCCAGGGCAGGATACCCACCCGGTTACTGGCGCAGCCCGGTTCGTGAGTCCGGTCAACGGCGACTTCTCCCTGGGAACACTCAGCGACTTCCTGAACAAGGGAGTGGCACTCAATCCGCCGCTTCCCACAGTGTCGGTTCCACTTTCTGGAACCCCACATCTGGGCGCTCTTGGATGGGTGGGGTTCGCCGGAGTGGTGGATAGCACACCGCCATCAGCCCCGACGGGTCTGTTCGGCGGCTGGATCAGCCCCTGACTGGGCCGCCCTCGAAAAGCCCCTCCTGCAGGAAGGACGGTCGCTGGCAGCGTATACGCGTTGTCATCGGCCGTCTTCCGGCCCACTGGAGTCTCTTCTCCCGGACCCCGCGCGCGCGGCAACCGTGGGGACCACACCCAGCTTGCGGTACACCACGACACCGTTTACAGCAAACCAACAGGCGGATACCAGCGCGGTGGACAATGCAGCCCCGGAAACTCCCATTCGCGGGATCAACACCAAATTCAACACCAACTTGAGAAGCAGAGCCGCCACCACCGATGTTACCGCCAGCCGCTCCAGGCGCGCCATGGTCAGAGCCACACCGACCGGACCGATGGCAGCCGGCATCAACCGGCCTAGGGCAAGAATCGTCAAAGCCGAGTATCCGACACGAAATTCATCACCAAAAATTCCCAGAATCCATTCTCCCATCAGAATGACAAGAATCACGGAGGGAAGCGTCAGCCCGAATACGGTGCGCGTGGATAGAGTGAACAGGCGCTGCATCCCGCTTGTGTCCCCCTTGCCTACAAACCCCGCAAAACGCGGCGCCGTGGCACCATCGGCGGCAAGGGTAATAAAGTTAATCAGCGCCACGATCTGGAATACCACGTTATACACACCTACCGGTCCCGCGCCCTGAATGGCGCCGAGCATGAGGCTGTCAATACGGTAATTCAACATTTGCAGTCCCCCCAATAGCGCCAGCGGAAGGGCGCTTTTCAGCCATGGGCGCAGGTCGTACCGGGGACTAGAACGGCGCACCTCAGAAGGCAAGGCCCGGGACAGGACCAGCATACCGACCCCAAACGCGGCGATGGCCGCTCCAATGTTACACACCATCGCCGTCGTCGCGTCTAGCCGCCAGTTCACCACAAAATGCAGGGTAAGCAGTCCGGCCAGCAAAAAGACAGGGCGCAACAACATTTCGGGCACCTGCCCCGATGCCACACGGTGCAGCCCGGCCATGGCAGAGCGGCGCAGGGTGGTGAGAGACAACACCGGAATCAATGAAAGCGACACGAGAAACGGGACCACCAGTGAGGGGTCCAGGCGCTCTCGCAGCACCCAGACCATCGCCACCGCTACCCCGGCCACCGCCAACGAAATCCCGAGCGAAATGGAATTGGTGGCGCGCAGCAGACCATTTAACAAGGCCCAGCGTTGGTCGGAGTGATACACGGCCACCTCCCGCGTCAGCAACTTTTCAAATCCGCACTGCCCCAGAATGACCAACAGGTTGACCCAGGCTAGCGCATAGGAGTAGGCACCGTACCCTTCGGCCTTCAGCAGCCGGGCGAGGGTCAGCGTGGTCAGAAATCCAAGTCCCGTAGCCCCCACCTTGACCATGAGGCTCCCGGTGGCGGAACGCACCACGGCGCTGCGTGTAACTTCACGGATACGATCACGGAGAACAGTCATCCGGCTAACGGACCGGGGTCCAGGTGACCATTCGTTCCCCCCGTGCGAAACGGACCAAGGCCATCAGCACGGCCAGATTGACCAGAACAAAGTAGTACGGCTTGCTGAACAACACCCCCCGGCCTCCGGATCGGATGATTAGAAACCCGGCCAAGGCCGCCCCATACACCGTAATCTGGGCGCCAAGAGCCGCCAGATACAAGGGTAGCAAGGGGTTCGTGGCATGCGTCGAATCCACTACCAGCCCAACACTGGAAATCAGGGTGGTCAACAATAAGGGGGCAACCCCGTAGCGCAGAACCTTGTGGGAAAACAGCTGCACCGCGAACAGGCCGGTCTTTACCGGGTTCAGAAGGCGCCGCATGGCCCACAAGGCGCCGAAGCTGCGTACCGCCACACGCACCCGCATGGTGAACTCGCGGTCGCCGCGATCGAGGGTTTCCTCAACACTCCGTGCATTTGGTTCGTATACGGTCCGAAATCCCAGGTCGTACGCATTGAGAGCCACCATGAAGTCACTGATGAGATGGGCCGGGATTTCCCGATAGGCTGTGCGGCGAAGGGCATAAAAACAACCGCTGACGCCAATCAGTGAATTGACCCGACTTTCGTTGCGCTTGATGCTCCGCTCGTATCCCCAGTAAGACACACCTCCCCGCCCCACCCCCGACTGTTTTCGGGAGATGTAGGTAAGCTCTCCCCCTACACATCCCACCTCCGGATCGGCAAACGGCCGCATGATGGTGCGTACCGCATCTGGCTCCAAGTGGGTGGTAGCATCAGTGAATACCAGAAATTCGGTTGTGGCGGACCGTACCGCCTGATTCTGGGCCTCGGTCTTACCCTTGCGGCCGAAGACACGCAGCAGCTGCACACCGCGAGGTGCATACCGTTCCACAATGGCATCGGTGGCATCGGTGGAGCCGTCCGAAGCGACCAGGACCCACATCCGCTCCTTCGGGTAATTCTGGGCCAGAAGACAGTCCAGCTTGGCGGCGATGGCCCCCTCCTCGTTGAAGGCCGTCACGACCACGGTCACCGGTGGTGTTTCGTCGCCGACCGCATGGGGGCGCGGACGCAGGGACGACAGGATCATCAGCAGTACCGGATAGCCGATGTACGCATAGCCAATCAGAAATACGCTGGCCCAGAATACGAACGCCACTTCACCCCCTCCACTTGCGCCGGAAAGCCAGCCGCCACAGAATGTGGTAGGCGGAGTTCCCCAACAAGCCCTTGGCCAGACGGGCAACCCGGTAACGGACGCGTGCCCGCGTCGTGTAGGCCATATCCCCGTTGACGATCCGCAGAAGATCCCTGTCGGCTAACCCTTGGGTCACAGTAAAGCGCCGGATCAGACCATCGCGGTTCCCTTCCTGGTTCAGCCCTGGTTCCGATGTGCACAGGTCGCGATAGCCAAGTTCCCGGGCCGCATGCACCGTACTCCGGGTATAGCGGCCACCCGGAAACGACAGAGCCACCGGGCGCACGCCGAGGCGCTCCTCCAGAAGCCGTTGTGGCTCCTTCAATTCGAAGGTGGCCGCCTCAACGCCCAGTCCATCCATAAATCGGTGGGTATGTCCATGCGCCTGCACATCCATGCCCGCTCGTCGCAGAGAATCCACATCATCCCACGAGAGCCATTCGGGCCCGGTATCAACACGGCCGGTAGTGATGAAAAATGTAGCGTGAAACCCGAATTCCGCAAGCAGCGGCAACGCCACTTCACGGTCGCTCGCTGCCCCGTCATCAAAGGTGATAACCACCGGCCTTGACTCAACCGGGATGGCTCCGGCGTGCAACTGCTCCAGCGAAACTCCGGTGCACCCGGCGGCGCGAATCACGGTCAGATGACGGCGGAAACCGTCGGGAGTCAACACATACCGCTCAGGATCCGGTCCGGGACGCAGGGCGTGGTACATCAACACCGGATACGTACCGCCATGAATTTTCGCTGTACCGGCGGGTGCCGTCATGGCTGGCAGGCCTCCAGATTCAGAGGGGCGATACGCGTCCAACTGAAGCGGGTTTCGGCCAGTTCCCGCGCCCGGCGTCCCATCCGCTCCGCCAACTCCGGCTTCAACATCAGCGCCTGCAGGCACTCTTCCAATGCCACGGGATCTCCCCTCGGAATCACAAACCCGGACTTTCCGTGTTCTACCACCTCCGGCAGGCCACCAGTGGCGGTTACCACCACCGGCTTGCCAAACGCGTAAGCCAATTGCAACACCCCGCTCTGAGCGATGTTCAGATAGGGAAGCACCACTACCGAGGCACGCGAAAATATTTCGGAAACTTCATCATTCGGCACGTAATCCAGGCGTGTCTCCACCCGATCCGAAAGGCCAAGCCGATTGATCAATTCCTGATAGGGTCGAAACGGTTCCACCGGTCGACCAACAATTTCCAGATAAAACGGCATATCAGCTGGCAGTCGGGCCAGCGCTTCCAGCAGCACTGATAGCCCCTTGTAGGGACGGATGTAGCCGAAGAAAAGCACGCGAAACGGTGCCACAGTCTGGAAGCTTGGTTTCCGGTCAGAATCGAAGAACATGTAATTGCCGTGGTCAATCGTCCGGATACGCTCCGGCGCCACTCGAAACCGGGCCGCAATGGTTCGCGCCGAGTCTTCTGAATGAACGATCACGCGTCGGGCCACGCTGTACAGGGCCCCGAAAACGAGCCCCTGCCACAGGCGATACTCGTGGGAAACCACGTTATGCGCGGTGATCACAACCGGAATACCCAGCGTCCGGAAACCCAACGCCAGCCCCAGCATCACGGTGGGAAACTGGCTGACCTGAAGGTGCACCACGTCCGGTCGGCGGCGCAGGGCATCCCCGAACATGCCCAACACCGCGAGCGGGTTGGTGGCAAAGCGGCGGAATATCGGCCGGACAGCAAATCCGGGCAGTGTATCCGCCAGCTCATAAGGGTGCCCAGTGTACAGCGTCACCTCCGCCGCCGGCCCATAATGGCCCAGCAGGTTCCAGGTGTAGTGGCAGATGCCCCCGCGCCCAGCAATCTCCAGCACGAATACACGCATCGGGCGTTGCGTCATCCCAAAACCCCCAATACTTTGGCCCAGAACAGGTTTCTGGAAAATCGTCCATTGTGATCGGTGCACATGCCGGGATGCAGATTGATTCGGCGCAGCCTGAAGTTGTCCCCGCCGGGCCGGTTGATCCCCGCAATCGTGGTGCAGGCATGCGTGTATCCGGCCCGGCGCACCGCCGCCACGGTGGCATCGTTGAAATCTGCAGGTGTACCGTTAGGATAGGCAAATCCCGTGACGGGAGTCCCCAACCGCTTTTCCAGTTCGAGCCGAGATTCCCTTGTCTCACGCATCACCCGCTGTTCGGACTCCCGGCTCAGGATCGGATGCGAAAAGGTGTGGGAACCAAAATGAATCCCGGCGGCTGCCATCTCCCGAACCATATCCCAAGTGAGCATTGGACTCACCACTGATTCCCCCTCTGGCATCAAGTTCGCCACGATCCGCTCCACGTGCTGCTCCCGGGTCGCGTCATCAAACTGCTTCAGGTAGTCATTCAGGGCGATCAATGCAGCGGTGCGGCGGGTGCGTCCGTCCAGCGAAAGAGTTCCCAGGGAACCAAATCCGGAAAGCAGTTGCGTGCGGGAGCTGGACTCGATTGCGTGTTGCAGACGCTCGTACCAGAACCGGCGGGTTCCGTTCAAATATTCAATTGCTAAATAAATGGTAATCGGTACCTTTTGTGCGCTCAGCATGGGGAACAGGTGCGTGTAGTTGTCACGGTAACCGTCATCGACCGTGACGGAGAAGCGCAGGCCGTCCCCCCCACGCACGCCGTTTTCGTCCAACGCATCATCCACATGAACCAGCGCGTGGTGTCGGCCCACCTCGTCAAATACCTCGGCCAGAAGTTGCGGGGGCATGGTCAGTGGCAGCGGGTCCGGGCGGGGATTGATCTTGTGTAACATGAGGATACCCAGCCCGTCCGACCTTCGCCGCCGCCGCAGTACACCGGTTTGCTCCGACGCCCCCGCCAACGTGCGTTTGATCGTGTTACGCAGGCTCATGGCGCCTCCGCCTGGGAGTGTCTGGATAACGCAAGTCCGGCGGGGGGAAGTTCGCGGCGCAACACCTCCTGGTAAAGGAAAGCGTATCGGGCCGCCTGCCGCTCTACGCCGTATTCCTTTTCGCAACGCAGTAATGCCGTCCCGGCCATCCGCTCGAGGGGCAGCTTGCCCACAGCTGCCAGCAGCATTCGGGAAGCCAGTTGGCCAGTGTCCTGGGGTTCCACCAGGTCGCCGGCCCCACCTGCCAGCATGTCCGGAACGGATCCCACCCGGGTGGCAATCACCGGCACTCCACTGGCCATCGCCTCCAGCAGAATCATCGGCATGCCTTCCGTATGGGAGGGGGACACGTAACAGTCCAGATCGTGCAATAGACCCTCCACATTTCCGCAATCACCAGTAAATCGAACACTTCCGTCGCAGCCCCGCTCCTGCACCAGTTTCTCTAGCAACGGTCGCTCCGGGCCGTCACCGGCAATCAGCAACCCCATGGTGGGCACCTGCGAGAAGGCGGCGGCAAACGCCTCGATCAGGTCCTGGTGTCCCTTTTCACGGGTCAGACGCGCCACCGTCCCGAAAAGGAACGTATCCACCGAAAACCCAAGGGCTGTGCGCCCGATTCCCGGCCGATCGGGTGAGAAGCGGTCCAGATCCACCCCATTGCCGATGATGCACAGATACGGGTGGCGCAGATGCACCACCATTTCCGGTGATACCGCCACCACCGCCGCGAATACACCCAATATCCATCGTTCAAATTTTTGATAGGCTCTCAACCGAACGCTGCTTCCGGTCCACCCGTGTAAGGTGGTGACCAACGGCAGACGACCCGATCCGGTAGATCCTGCGGCAATCCATCCGTAAAAATGGCTCTTGAAGTCGTGGGTATGGATCAGTTGCGCACCATAACGGCGTGCCTCCGCCCGCACTCTTCGTGCCGCTTCTGGCGAGACTCGTCCGGGACACGGGATGACAACAACGTCTATGCCAGCATCCCGCGCCCTCTCCAGCATGGCCGTGTGGCGTCCAGCCGGGTGCCCGAGCAACAACAGGCGCGTGGACACCCCGCTCCGGGTCAGAGCCGGGAGCAGGGTGGAGAGCACCCTTTCCGCCCCGAAGAAACCGGCGCTGGACCGGATATGCAGCACGCGCGTCATCGGAAGGTTCCACCCTTGGACTCCCCCCATGGACCCTCCGCGGGCCCCAGCGCGTCCGCCACCAGCACGTCAAGTCCCCGGTTTTCCGCTTCAAGCCACAGGGCGCGCTGAACCATGGCCAGACAGCACCACAGGTAAGTGCTCAACGGGTAGTGACTGAACCGATCGCCAAACATGTTGCCCACTGCGAACGCGGCCACGGCGCAAAGCGTGCCCAGGCCCAGAGTGCGGAACAGAGGGTCGCGTGCCATGCGAAATAGCCGGTGCGAAGTACGTGCCCCGCGCGCAAGCACCATCATAAGCAGAGCCAACCCCACTACCCCTTGCTCGGTAAGCACTTTCACATAGTAATTGTGCGTATCTTTTCCATATTCATTGAGATGATGGAAAGTGTGATACCCGACGCCGATAACCGGGCTGTGTCGGAACTCCTTCATGGCAAGGGTCCATAACTCGAAACGGGATGCCGCTGAACGGTCGCGCTCTTCCCCCTCTTCCACCACGATGGTGCCAAAGCGCTCCTGCACCGCAACCGGCAGGAACGACATCAGCACCCCGGAGAACAACAGCACCCCGATCAGCGTGGCCACCGCCGCCTTGCGCCGCAAACACCAGATCAACACAAAGAGCCCGATCAGAAACGCTACCCAAGCCCCTCGGGAAAAGCTGTACAGCAGGCAATACAGGTTCAGAAAGGTCAGCACACCAAGCAGAATCCGCAGCTTCGGGTTACGCAAGAACAGTATTCCGGCAATTAGCAACAGAGTGTAGGCAGCATAAAAAGCGCCGATCTCGTTGCTACCGAGCATCATGAAGGTGCCTTTCACATAACGCATCTTGTCGTCGTAGTGCCAGGAAAGGACATGCGACAATTGGGAATGGAATACGTGAAACATGTAGGGCATCGGAAACAGCATTGCCGCCAGCATCCATTGCATGGCGGAACGGGTGCGGACGCTGTACAGCACGACAAAAAATAGTAGCAGCGGGAGGATCAGATCCTTCATGGCGCTGACATGCTGCTCACCCATATAGGACAGGGTGTACATTCCGACCGGCAGGGAAATCAGCATGATCGCCGCATACCCGAGAACCGGCCTCGCGAGCTTAGCGGGCGTGGGCGTGGTCTCCTTCGGCAATCCCCACCACACCAGACAGGACAGGAGCAGAAAAACATTCAGGAAGTTGAGGCCGAATCCCAAGTTGGGAAATTTGCCCAGGTAGATGTTCTGGAGGGGGATCAGGGCGACCAGGATCAACAGCGGCCAGTTGAGGCCGGTCACCTGTCCAGCTCCGGTGACGCTGCTTGCGTGCCACCCCCGATCCGGAGGGTTCCACCCGGAACTTTGGCCTCCACCCTGCCACCCTCTGTTCACGGGCGATTCTCCGGGGGCAGATACGGGAAACTCCCGCCGGCATCGTCCTCCTTGGGGGGGCCGCCACACGGTGGCCGCCCGGTCCAGTCGATGGCTACCCTCGCTGCGGCTACCCTGCCCGCTCTGGATACCGTCATTCCATCTCCTCCCGCAGGTCCGCGGAACAAACAACCGAACCCCTTGATGATTTTAGCATGTGCCTGAGACCGGGCAGTGGGGTCACTCCTGGCCGCAGGGCCGTCACACGGGGCGGGCACATCGGAACTCGCGCGCTTGCCGCCTTTAAACAGCACCGGTTAAGATGCAGACCATCAACCGTTCTGAAATTCCCCACTTTCCCTTTCATCGGCCAGTTACTCGTACCGTGTCTTCCAAACCGAAAAACACTCGCCCTGGAAAGGGTTCCCACGCCGGGGGGCGCCCCCCGGCCATTGTTCTCAAACTCGGTGTCACGGGTATGGCCACAGCACGAGCTCTGGCCGAGGACGGTGTGAACGTGCACGTGGCGGCATTCAACAAAACCGATCCAGGATTGTGTTCCTCCCGATTTACTATGGTGGACTTGGAATCCACCGGGGGAGATCCGGATCAGGTTCTGAACTGGCTGATCCAGTACGCCGGACAGTTGGGAAACCGGCCGGTAGTGATCCCCACCAGCGACACCTTTGCGCTGATGCTGGCCCAGCACCGTGACCGGCTGCTGGAAGTGTGCCGCATCTGGAACACCAGCTACGACCAGTTGAATACCATTGTCAGCAAGGAACGGCTTTACGCAGTGGCCGAAAAAAGCGGCGTGCCGGTGGTGCCGATGATTGTCGCTCCCGGACCGGAACAACTGGCCGGCTGGTGCCGGAAGCACCCGGAGCCGTACTTTGTAAAGCCCTACTACGAGGCGGTTCCCGGATGCGCTCTGGGGATGAAAAACAGGATTTTCGATACTTCCGCGGAACTTCTCGACTATGTGGAC
>JAOUMB010000012.1 GCA_029881725.1 Nitrospirota bacterium | reverse complement strand
CAGTCTCAACGTCGATTATCAGTCGTTGACCTTTGATCAGAGCATTAACGACGGTGCCGGTACCGTCATGTATCAGCTCGATCTGGGGCGTCCGAGCCAGCAGCTTGGGTTCGGCGCGACGGCGGGTGTGCTGTTTGACGTGAACGAGCAGGTCACCCTAGGATTCAACTACATCAGCAAGCAGAGTTTTTCCGATGCCCAGTACCGCCTGGGCTTTGGCGATGTGGATACCACCATGGCCGGTGGCGGTCCGATGCCCGCGGGCAAGTACAAACTGGGGATCGAATACCCGCAGCAGGCTGCGTTGGGGGTCGCTGTACAGCCGATGAAAAACCTGCTGGTCGATCTGGATATCAAGTGGATCAACTGGTCTTCCACCCACGACGTGGTGACCCTTACCACCCCGGGCGGGCCGATGCCCCTGACCTTCGGCTGGGACGACCAGATTGTCTATGCACTGGGTGCCCAGTATGTGGTTTCAGACCGTTTCAAGGTTCGCGCCGGCTTCAACTACGGCGAATCGCCCATCGGGCAGGAGGACGTGATGTCCAACCTGATTTTCCCGGCGGTGCAGGAAACCCACGTGACGCTGGGTGCGGACTATCTGCTCGGCGAGCACTGGGGCGTGGGCGGCGCCTATATGAAGGCGTTCAGCAACGACGTAACCGGAGTGGGCGACGTGCCGGTTCCCCTTCAGGGGGCCTTTGGTGGCGCGACGGATTCCGGTTTCAAAATCGGGCTCGAGGAGCAGGCCGTGGGCATTCTGCTCTACTACCTATTCTGATCCGCACCCACTAAAAACCAAAAAGGCGGTCGGGTTATCCCCCGGCCGCCTTTTTTTTGGCCCGCATCTTCTGCACCACCGTCGGCACCAGCGCAAACAGCCCCAGCAGCGCGAATGCTCCCAGCACGCCCGGCGAGACAATGTCCCGCACGGTATTGATGCGCGCCAGATTGGCTCCGGCGTTGGCGAATACGAAGGTGCCGGGCGCAATGCCCAATGCGGTGCCCAAAAAATAGGTGCGTAACGGCAGTTTTGTCAGTCCGGCCCCCAGGTTGATCAAAAAGAACGGGAACAGGGGCACCAGCCGCAGGAACAGCAGGTAGCCCAGGCCGTCGTTGGCAAACCCCTCGCTGAGCTTTTCCAGGCGGGGGCCGAGGCGCTTTTCGACGGTGTCGCGGAACAGGTAGCGCGCCAGCAGAAACGCCAGCACCGCGCCGATGGTGGCCCCCACCAGCACCGCCCCGGTGCCCGCCAGCGCGCCGAAGATGGCGCCCCCCGCCAGGGTCATGACCGCGCCGCCGGGCAGGGACAGGGCGACCACGGCGATGTAAATCAGCACGTAGGTCAGCAGGAACACCGCCCGGTTGGCCTCGTAGGCGGCAAACAGGGCGTCCCGGTTGGCCTTGAGCGCCTCCAGGGACAGGTGGCGGTCCAGGTCGAGCAGGAAGAACAGCGCCACCAGCAGGGCAACGATGGCGAGCACGATGAGGCGGGTGGGTTTCATGGGGGGAGCTCTCGTTCTCAAAACCGCGCGCGGGCGGCGGGTATTCCCGTTATCGGAACATAAAGTAGAGGGCGCCCATCAGGCAGCACCCGGCCCACAGGTAATTCAGCCCCAGCGGTTTCTGCATGTACAGCACCAAAAACGGGATGAACACCGTGAGGGCGATCACCTCCTGCATGATTTTCAACTGGGGCAGGGTGAGCGCCGTATAGCCGATGCGGTTGGCGGGCACCTGAAGCAGGTATTCGAACAGGGCGACGCCCCAGCTTGCCAGGGCGGCCACCAGCCACGGTTTGCCGCTCATGTCTTTCAGGTGCGCGTACCAGGCAAAGGTCATGAAGACGTTGGAAAGGGACAGCAGAATCGCGGTTTTCAGGATCACCGGCACGGCGGCACTCCAGGCATGGGGAAAAGGGCTCCCCCGGGTTCACCGGGAGCGGGCGTTACGATACCACCGTCCGTGCCTGTGCGGCAGAGTCCGCGTGCGCACATTGCGGTGGTGAGCGGGGGGGCGGGGGAGATGGGCAGGGGGTGGGCGTGTCCTGGCGTGGGGGATGGCGCGGCTGAATGGTTAAATAATTTGTAAAGAAAGTTTTTCAATGTAATAGCATGTGAAGCGTTTGGTAACAAAAAAATGTGTCGCCGTCGTAGCGGCGCCATGCCGATGTCCCGCCATGGGGGCATTTTTTCACCTATCGCATTGGGGGTGCAATGCAGGCCGAATTCCAGAATTTCAGGTGGTTGCGTATTTCGCTGGCGGCAATGGCCGCGGGGCTTTTGTGGGCACCGGCGGCCCTCGCGCTGGATCGGGGGGCCCTGGCGCTGGACACCGGTGCAGTGACGCGCGCCACCAGCGCCCCGGTGGTGGCGAATTTTACCTTCAATGTGCCCGTGGCCGGTGCCGCCATGCTGAAGGTGGCAAACGGCGTTATGGATGATGAGATCACCGGCGAGAAGGTGAGCAGTTCCGTTATCGCCCTGAACGGCCAGGTGATTCTGGGGCCGGATCAGTTCAACCAGGCCGTGAGTGAGGTCAGCGCGCCGGTGACGCTGCTTGAGGGAGCCAACACCCTCAGCGTGGAACTGCGTGGCAAGCCGGGCGGAGTGATCATTGCCCGCGTGGTGGCCCCGGTGGATGCGGTGCACCTGATCCCGCCCGCTGGACCGGTAGTGATCGGAAGCGGCCCGCTGGAGGTGCATGCATCCGCCAGCGGGTTGGGGCTTCCAGCTCAGTTGGTGGCCCTGCGCTTCGATGTGGACGGGTTGGGGGCGGTGCAGCCGGCACAGACGGAAACCGGGAAGGATGGTGCCGCAAGTGCCATGCTGGATGGATTTTCGACGCCCGGAACCGGTTCCCTGTGGGTGACGGTGGAGGTGTACCCGGAACGGACCGATTCCACGCCGCTTACGGTGGTGTCGCCGGGGCCGGATCTGCCGCCGGACCCCGGTGAGGTGGGGAAGCTTACCCTGATGGGTATCGATTCCGACGGCGACGGCGTGCGCGATGACGTGCAGCGCTACATCGTGCTGGAAGTGGCGCCGGGCAACGAACCGATGATTCGCGCGCTTCTGCAAAAGGCCCGCGTCTATCAGCGGCTGCTGCTGGAGGCGGAGGATCCCGAGGCGTCGCGGCACAATGCGGACCGGCTGATAAAGGCAACTGAATGCATGTTGTATGTGGACGATGTGGCTGGCCCAAGGCTATCGAAAAAGGTTACCGGAAAGCTCCTGAACACGCGGGAACGCTCGCTTAGGTATTTCCAATTTGAGCACCATCTTGCGGGGGCGACGATCAGTACGCACATGATTGAAGACTATGGCAGATTTTGCGAATAACAGATGGGAAATAAGACATGACTATAAAGCACATTTTTACAGTTATTTTTATAATATTAGTGTCGATTCCAAATTATGTATTTGGAGCAGGTGTAGACACAGCAAGGTACTGTAATAATAAAGGCGTTATTTTTTTCGGAAATGGAGTGCTAAATACAGTAGAGGATTCTAAAGTTGGAGAGCATACTTTAAAAAAGAATATTCGTCAGGACGACTTGATCCTTTACAGTTCCCTTGAGTACCAATTGTCGTACAATCCAACTGCTGGGTTTCTTACAGACGTTTTTGAGTTTTTCTATCAGCGCGGAGAAGACCCGGAGGCGCTGTGGAAGATGTACCTCATGGATAATGCATCCCTGTCCGACGCGGATCGGGATGTCATTGCCGGGATTCTGGCCAACTACACGCGCATGGCCGAAAATTACGTGACCGAATACCACGCACAGAACTACCGGGACCGGATTGCCGAGGGCAAGAAGGTGATCGTGGTAGCGCACTCACAGGGCAACCTGTTTGCCAACCGAGCGGGGAGCCTGCTGACCGCCGAGGAGTTGGAGAGTTTTTCAATCGTCGGCGTGGCCAACGTAGACAACCGGGTGCTCAAGGGGAGCTACGTTACCCTGGATATTGATTGGGCCGTGGCCTTGGCCCGCTACCGGTTTCCCGATACCCTTCCGCCCAACTTGACCGACCCTCCAAGCGCAGATGATCCTTTTAATCATAAGTTCGTGGGCACCTACATGCGTAGCGGGACGAACGCGCAGACGGCCATCAAGGGATTGGTCCCGGTTCTGTACGATGCCCTGCTCACTCCGGCCCAGAAGCAGAAAGACGGAATCATTACGGTCCAACTTTCGTGGGGGAATCCAACGGACATGGATCTGCACGTATTCGAGCCGGGTGGCTGGCACGTGTATTGGTCCAGCCCTCAAGGTATGTCGGGAAAACTGGATGTGGACCGGTGGAGTTATGGGCCAGAGCACTATTATGTTGCGTGCGATGCGGTCGCGGTTGGGCGCTACAGGATTGGCGTCAATTATTATGACGACAACAATACGAGCGGGCCATCATCCTACTGGATCAATGTAAAGGCGGGAGACACCGAACAGCGCATCCCGCTGGCCGGCTATTCCTCCCAGCTTCGCGCCCAGTTTACTGCCGGGGATTATTCCCCGCAGATGGAAGGGTATATCGATGTGACCGGTTCCGCCGAAGAGGGGTACCAGTTCGAGGTCGGTTCATTCTAATTGGCACCCGCTATTCCTGCCGGTTGAACGACAGCACCGCCAGCCCCAGCATGGCGGTGCCGAAGCCGCTCAGCACCGTCAGGTCGAGCCAGATGGGGCGGTCGGTCATGCCGGCGGTTACGCCGCGCAGGGCGTCCACGCCGTAGGTGAGCGGGTCCGCGTGCACCAGAAAGGTCATCCAGTCCGGCAGGCCGGTGAGCGGGAACATGGCGCCGGACAGAAAGAAGATCGGCAGCACCACGAAGTTCATGATCACGGTAAAGCCCTGCATGCTGCGCATGCGCGCGGCGGCGGCCAGCCCCATGGCGGTCATCGCGAAGCCCACCAGGAACATCACCGGCAGCATCATCAGCAGGGCCAGCGGGCTCAGGCCCACCTTGGCCACCGGCGCCAGCAGCAGCATCACGCACCCCTGCATCAGCGCCACCGTGGCGCCCCCCAACACCTTGCCCAGGGTCACCGCCCAGCGGGACACCGGAGCCACCAGCACCTCCTTCAAAAATCCCACCTCCCGGTCCCAGATGACCGAGATGGCGGAGAAGGCCGAGGTGAACAGGATGGTCATGGCCACGATGCCGGGAAAGATGAACGCCATGTAGCCGGTTTCTCCGGCAGGGCCCCCGTGCCCCTGCCCAAAGCCGCGAAACACGCCGTGCCCCAGGCCATTGCCCAGAATCAGCAAAAACAGGGTGGGCTGGATCAGCGAGCCGATGATGCGCGGGCGGTCGCGCAGGAAGCGGCGGATGTCCCTTAACCAGATGGTGTAGATTCCCATCAGGTTGCGGCGGGTCTGCAACGGGCTCATTTGCCCCTCCGGGTGCTGGCCTTGAGGGCCGCGAACTGGTCGCCCCCTTCATCGTCGCGAATGGCCTTGCCGGTGAGGGTCAGGAACACGTCCTCCAGGGTGGGGCGGTGCACCTCCACGCGGGTTACCTCCACCGGCAGGCCGGACAGCAGTTTGGGCAGCATGCCCGCGCCGTCGTTGACCTGCAGGTGCAGCCCGGTGCCGTTTACCTCGGCCTCCAGGCCCATGGTGTCACGCAGGTGGCGGGCGGCGGCCTGGGGGTCGGCAGTGCCGATCTCCACCCGGTCGGCGCCCACCCCGGCCTTCAGGTTGCGCGGGGTGTCCAGGGCGATGAGCCGCCCCTGATCCATGATGCCGATGCGGTCGCAGTGCTCCGCCTCTTCCATGTAATGGGTGGTCAGGAAGATGGTGATGCCATGCTCCTCCTTGAGGCCCAGGATGTAGTCCCACATGAGATTCCGGGTTTGCGGGTCCAGCCCCAGGGTGGGCTCGTCCAGAAACAGCAGGGTGGGGCGGTGCAGCAGGCCGCGGGCGATTTCCAGACGCCGCTTCATGCCGCCGGAAAACCCGCGTACCAGCGAGGTGGCCCGGCTGCTCAGGGACACCATCTCCAAAAGTTCCGGGATGCGCCGCTCGCGCTCCGCGCGGGACACGCCGTACAGCATGGCATGGAACACCATGTTTTCGTGGGCGGTCAGGCGCTCGTCCAGGCTCGGGTCCTGGAACACCAGACCGATGTTCTGGCGCACCTGATGGGGCTCGGCCACCACGTCGTGCCCGGCCACGCGGGCGGTGCCGCTGGTGGGCTTGAGCAGGGTGCACAGCATGTTGATGGTGGTGGATTTGCCCGCTCCGTTGGGGCCCAGAAATCCGAAAATCTCGCCCCGCCGCACGGTCAGGTCCACCCCGCGCACCGCCTCGATGGGCCGGCCGTTTTCCAGGAAGGTGCGGACCAGCGCGCGGGCCTCGATGACCGGCGCGGTGTCGGTCATCGCGTGCCGCCCGGAAGGGCCTCCGGGCGCACCACGTGGGTGCCCTTGGGGGCGCTGAAGGAAAACCGCTCCGCCGCCACGCCCCCGTTTACGGTCTGCCCGGAGAAGGTGATGTCCGAGCGGTTGCCGCCGGGCAGGTGCATGGTCACCCGGTGGATCAGGCCGCTGTCCGGCTCCAGTTCCAGGTCGATGCGCTCCGGGGTTTGCGGGGAGAGTTCCCGGGGCGTCAGGCGCAGGGTGTGGGGGGCGGTCTCCTCCACGGAATAGGTGCGGGTGAGGCCGGTCACGTCCGACAGCAGGTGGATGGGAATCTGCCCGTCCGAGGCGGGGGACAGGATGGACACGATGGCCTGCTGCATGCCGGGCGCATACACGGTCACTTCGCGGCCGTTCACGTAGATCTGCTGGTCGCTGCCGTCCCGGTAGTCCCAGCGCATGCGGTCCGGGCGCTGGATGTTCACCACCCCGGCAAAGCGGCGCGCGGTGGAGAACCCGGCAAAGCGGCTCTCCTGCACGAAATCCGCGTTCAGGGTTTCCACCTTCTCATAGGTGGCCAGCAACGTGTCCAGCACCGCCGGTTGCCCCGTTTCGGCGCGGGCCGGGGCGGAAATCCACACGGACAGGATCAACACCGGCGCCAGGCGGCGCCACACAGGCTGGATCACAGAATATTCTCTCCCGGTTGGCCGATAAGCACCTGGCGCGGCTTGCTGCCCTCGGCGGGGCCGATCACGCCGTCCTCTTCCATCAATTCGATCAGGCGCGCCGCGCGGGGATAGCCGATGCGCATGCGGCGCTGGATGAACGACGCGGACGCCTTGCCGGTTTCCGCCACCAGGGCCAAGGCCTTGTCATAGGTGTCGTCCCGGTCCTCGCCACCACTCCCCACGCCGGGCATGCCGGGCATTCCGCCGTCGGCGGCATCGTCGATATCCAGCAGCCCTTCGTCATAGGTGGGGGCCTGCTGCGCCTTCATGTGGTCCACCACCCGATGCACCTCGGCGTCGGACACGAAGGCGCCGTGGATGCGCTTCAGGGCGCCGGAGCCGGAGCCCATGAACAGCATGTCACCGCGCCCGAGCAGCTGTTCGGCGCCGTTGCCGTCCAGGATGGTGCGCGAGTCGATGCGCGAGGTCACCTGAAACGCGATGCGGGACGGGAAGTTGGCCTTGATCAGGCCGGTGATCACGTCCACGCTGGGGCGCTGGGTGGCCAGAATCAAATGAATGCCCGCCGCCCGCGCCATCTGCGCCAGCCGCGCGATGGGCTCCTCGATCTCCCGCTGGGCCACCACCATCAGGTCGGCCAGTTCGTCCACGATCACCACGATATACGGCAGCTTTTCGTGTTCCAGCGGCGTGAAGCCCGCGTCCAGGGCCTCCTCCCGCTGGACCTCGGCCTTCTTGCGGAACTCCGGGGTGGCGATCATCTCGTTGTAGCCGGTGATGTTGCGCACCCCGGCCAACTGCATGAGCTGGTAGCGGCGCATCATCTCCAGCACCATGCGCTTGAGCAGCTTGACCGCATCCCTGGGGTTGGTGATCACCGGGTGCAGCAGGTGCGGAATGCCGTCGTACACGGAAAGTTCCAGCATCTTGGGGTCCACCATGGCCAGCTTCACCTCCTCCGGGGTGGCGGAGTGGCAGATGGACAGGATCATGGAGTTCAGGCCCACGCTCTTGCCGGAGCCGGTGGAGCCGGCCACCAGCAGGTGCGGCATGGTGGCCATGTCGGCCACCACCGGCGCGCCGAAAATGTCCTTGCCCAGGGCCAGGGGAATGCGCAGCTTGCCGCTGGTGAAGTCGGGAACCTGAAGCAGTTCCTTGAAGGCGATGGTTTCCCGCTGGGTGTTGGGGATCTCGATGCCCACCACGCTCTTGCCGGGGATCGGCGCCACGATGCGCACCCGGGTGGCGCTCATGGCCAGGGCCAGATCGTCCGCCAGGCCCGCGATCTTGCTGACCTTGACGCCGGGCGCCGGGGAGAACTCGTACATGGTGACCACCGGGCCGGGATGCACCTCGGCCACCTTGCCCTCCACCCCGTAATCGGACAGCTTGGTCTCCAGCACCTGGGCCGCGGCCAGCAGCTCCTGTTTGGACAGGCGCCCGGCGGGCGGGGTTGGATCGTCCAGCAGGTCCAGGCCGGGAAGCTGATAATCGCCGGTATCGCGCATGAATCCGAGGGTGGCCTGACGCGCCTTGGGGACCGGGCGGGGAGCCGGTTCCACGATGCGCGGGGCGTCCTTTCCGGAGACCTCCACGGTCACCACGCGCTGGTTGCGGCGCTCCTGCTGGCGGGCCAGATTGCGGTCGCGGCGCGCCTCCAGATGGCGCTGCACGGCGCGGGCGGCGCCGATCACGGCCATGGCGGTGGCGCGCAGGGTGACCGCGGGCCCCATCACCAGCGACAGGCAGAACAGGGTGAGGATCAGGATGGTGGTGCCCACCTCCGCGAAAAACGGCAGCAGCGAGGCGTTCAGCAGGTCGCCCATCAACCCCCCGGCGCGGCCGAACAGGATGCGGCCGTCGGCGATGGTCCACACGGTGTTGGCCCACAGGTCGAGCAGGCCGGGGGTGGCCACGAAGAACAGGGCCCAGCCGCCCACGCGCAACGGCGAGGGGCGGATGTCGCCGCCCTTCATGGCGGTGACGGCCATGGCCAGCATCAGCAGCGGCAGGATGTAGGCGCAACCGCCGAACAACTGGAACATGGTGTCGGCCAGATAGGCGCCCACGGTGCCGGCCAGGTTGCCGGTTTCCGCCGGGGGCATGGCCGCGTGACTGGTGGCGGCGGCGCTCTGGATGCCGCTGGACGCCCACGACGGGTCGTCCACCCGGTAGCTGAGCAGGCTCACCAGCATCAACGTGGTGAGGGCCAGAAGCAGGATGCCGGTGACCTCGGTCAGCAGCCTGCGCTCCCGGGCGGACAAGGCCCCGGCCGGGTGCTTGGGGTCGGCGATCTCCACCTTCCGCATAAATCCCTCTCTCCAGACGGGCGGGGGCCCGTTACATTTCCAGAATCATCGGCATCACGATGGGCCGCTGCCGCATGGTGCGCTCGATGTGTTTGCGCATCCGGTTGCGCACCCGCACCCGCACCACCTCCGGGTCGGAACGGGCGTCCCGGTCCAGGGAGTTCAGGGCGGCCACCGCCACCTGCCGCAGTTCGTCCAGCAGGGGGGCGTTCTCGCCGCCATCTTCCCCGCCCTTCAAAAATCCGCGGTTGAGCAGTTCCGGGCCGAGCAACAGCTTGCCGGAGTGCAGGTCCAGCCCGATGACCACCACTAGGATACCGCCTTCGCTCAAATTTTGCCGATCCCGCAGGATCATGGTGCCCGCGTCGTGGATCTGGTTGCCGTCCACGAAGGTGCGCCCGGCGGTGACCGGGTCCAGTTTTTCCGCCTTGTCGGCGCTGATGCGCAGTTGGTCACCGTCTTCCATCACAAAGATCCGCTCGGGCGGGATGCCCAGTTCCTGGGCCAGCTTGCGGTGGTTGATCAGGTGGCGCAATTCGCCGTGTACCGGCATGAAATAGCGGGGCCGGGTCCACTCCAGCATTTTCTGCTGCTCCTCGCGGGCGGCGTGACCGGACACGTGGATTTCCGACACGCGGGCGTGGATCACGTCGGCGCCGTGCCGGTGCAGCATGTTGATCACCCGCCCGATGGACAGCTCGTTGCCGGGAATCACGCGGGACGACAGCATCACCGTGTCGCCCTTCTGGATCGACACGTTACGGTGCTCCCCCAGGGCCATGCGCGACAGGGCGCTCATGGGCTCTCCCTGGCTGCCGGTGGTCACGATCACCGCCTCGGTACGCGGATCGTCGGCCAGATCGGTGATGGGCACCACGGCCCCCTCGGGGTATTTCAGAAAACCCATTTCACGGGTGGTGTGGGCGTTCTGCTCCATGCTGCGCCCCACCACCGCTGCCTTTTTTCCCGCCTGATGGGCGGCGTCGATCACCTGCTGCACCCGGTGGATGTTGGAGGAGAAGGTGGCCACCAGAATGCGGCCGGGAATTTCGGCGAACAGCTTGCGCAGGGATTTGCCCACCTCGGTTTCGCTTTTGGTGTGGCCGGGGGTTTCCGCGTTGGTGGAGTCGGAAAGCAATGCCAGCACCCCCTGGTCGCCCAATTCCTTGAGCCGCTCCCAGTTGGTGGTTTCGCCATCCACCGGAGTGGGGTCGATCTTGAAGTCACCCGTGTGGATCACCACCCCCAGCGGTGTGGTGATGGCCAGCGCGGCGGCGTCGATGATGCTGTGGGTGACGCGGATGTACTCCACCGAGAACGGCCCGGCGGAGGCGGATTCGCCCACGCGCACCGTGTTCAGGCGGGCCAGCTGCTCCATGTTGAATTCTTCCAGCCGCTTGCGCACCAGGGCCAGGGTCATGGGGGTGCCGTACACCGGCACGTCGATCTCGCGCAGCAGGAAGGGGAGGGCGCCGATGTGGTCCTCGTGGCCGTGAGTGAGGAACACGGCGGCCACCCGCTCGCGGTTTTCAATCAGATAGGTAAGGTCGGGAAATACCAGGTCCACGCCGGGCATGTCGGCGTCTGGAAACAGCACGCCGCAGTCCACCACGATCATGGTGCCTTCGGTCTCCAGCACCATCAGGTTCATGCCGACTTCACCCAGGCCGCCGAGCGGGGTCAGGGTGAGCGTTTTATTGGTTGCAGAGATCGTTTCGGACATCAACCGGATTCACCCCCGGGGGCCGTTTGCGCCACGCGACGCGTCGGCCCGTAACCGCGCCAGAGTAGCATACCGGATCAGCGGGTGCCGAAAAAACCGCCACCGCCCCCCTGTCCGGTGAATTGGCACTTGACGCGCACCCCCTCGGGGCGAAAGGATTACCGGGATGGGCCTTATGTGCCATAACCGCTACGGGGCCTTCCCGCGCACAATCTGGAACCGGGCGGGGTATCTTGCCTGGGTGCTGGCGGCGCTGTTCTCCCTGCCAGCGGAGGCCGCCGAAGCGCCGGAGTCCGCCGAGGCACCGGGCGGCACCATCGCCGTGGCCTCGCCGCAGGTGGGGGAACTGCTCAACGTGCCCCTGGAGCGGTATGCCTACCGGCCCGGAGAATCGTTCCACTACCGGCTTTCCTGGGGCGGCGTCACCGCCGGGAAATCGTCCATCTCCATTGCAGAGGGTACGGCGGTGGACGGCTCCCCCGTGTGGAACATCGTGTCCACCGCCGAATCCAGCGATTTTATCTCGGTGTTTTATCCGGTCCGGGACCACATCGTCAGCCAGCTCGACCCGCAAACCCACCTGCCGCGCCGCATCGAGATCGACCAGCGCCACGGCAAGCGCAAGCGCGTCCGCACCACCGTGTTCGACCGGGTGGGGCAGAGTGCCACCACCTTTCAGGCGGGGCGAGACCCGGTCACCAGTGCGGTGCCTCCACGGGTGCACGATATCCTGTCCTGCCTGTTTTATTTTCGCAGCCTGCCGGGGCTGGAGCCGGGCCAGACCCGGGTTATCGACGTGCACGAGGGGAAGAAGAACTGGCGGCTGCTGATCCATGTGGAGGAGCGGGAGCGGGTGGAGGTTCCGGCGGGCGCCTACGACACCCTGCGCATCCGCGCGGAGGTTCGCTTCCGGGGGGTGTTTTACGACCGGGGTGACGTGCACCTGTGGCTCACCGACGACGCCAACCGGGTGCCGGTCAAGGTGCGTGTGAAGATCCAGATCGGCTCGGTGATTTCCGATTTGACGCGCGTCACCCTGCCGCCGGTGGAGGATACCGTACCCCCGGGCGGCGGTCCGGCGGGGAGCACGGTGCAGGTGCCGAGGCCGTAGGAGCGAAGGCCGACCCTGCGGAATTGCTGCCCGTGTTGAGGGGAGATAAGTATGCCGGTACCGTCGGAATACGGGCGCGCTGCGGATCATTTCTACGACTATCTGGTGGATGCCCGGGACACGGCGGGACTGTGGAGCACCCATGTGGCCTATACAATGACGCAGGGGGTGTTTCAGGTCTTCCGGCGACGCCTTGCGTTCAAGGATGCCATTGCCTTCGCCAACGTGCTGCCGGTCTGCCTGCGGGCGTTGTTCGTCACCGACTGGGACGTGGACGAGCCGACAAGGCCGTTTGAAGACCGCGTGGCCATGACCCGGGAGGTTCAGGCGTTGCGCCCGGATCACAACTTCGCCTCGGAAACGGCCATCCGGGACGTGGCCAGCGCCCTGCGGCGGCACGTGGATGCCGAGGCATTCGACACGCTGCTGGCAACGCTTCCCGAAGGTGCCGCGCAATTCTGGAAGGGGTGACGGAAAAGCCCACCCCCGCGGCGCACCCGCAAGGAAATCTGGTCAGATAACGAGAAGCTTTATGATGCCGGGAGGGTGTTGGACCACGCCCTACGGCGAGTTCGGCCGCTCCATGTCCGGCGCGGGCAGCACGTAGTAGTGGCCGCCGTTGGCGCGGGTGATGCGCAGCAGGATCCGTCCCCCCGGCTTGCGCGCCGCCAGCGCGGATTCGATTGCGTCCAGGTCCGCCACCTCCAGCCGGTTGATCTCGCGGATCACGTCCCCCTCGCGAATGCCGCGCCCGAAGGCGGCCCCTTCCGGGTCCACATGGGTGACCACCACGCCGCCGCCCTCGATGCCGAGTTCCTCGGCCAGTTCCGGGGTGATGGTTTGCAGGTCCATGCCCAGGGTCAGGCGCGGTCGGGGGGGCTCCACCGGCGGGGCGGACACCGGGGTGACCGTTTCACGGCGGCCCAGCTCCACGTTCACCGCCTTCTTTTCGCCATCACGCAGGTAGTCGATGCGCGCGTTGCTGTTGGGGCGCAAGCCCGCAATCAGCCGCGCCAGGGTGTTGGGCGAACCCACGTCGTTGCCGTTCAGGGACAGGATGATGTCGCCGGGGCGCAGGCCGCTCTGCTCCGCCGGTTGTCCGGGGAATACCTCGTTCACCAGCACCCCCTCGCCCTCGCGCACTTCGAAGGTTTCGGCCAGTTCCTGGCCGATTTCCTGGATGCCGATGCCCAGCCAGCCGCGCTCCACCTTGCCGCCCGCCACCAACTGGTTGACCACGTCCCGCGCCATGTTGACCGGAATGGCGAAGCCGATCCCCTGGGCGTAGCTCATGATCGCGGTGGTGATGCCGATCACCTGGCCGTGGATGTTGAACAGCGGCCCGCCGGAGTTGCCGGGATTGATGGGCGCGTCGGTCTGGATGAAATTCTCGTAGCGGGTCAGGTTGACCCCTTCCCGGCCCACCGCGCTGACGATGCCCACGGTGACCGAATGGTCCAGCCCGTACGGATTGCCGACGGCGATGGTCCATTGGCCGGGGCGCACGGTTTCGGAGTCGCCCAGGGGCAGCACCGGGAGGGTGGCATCATCTTTTGGACGGACCAGACGCAGTACCGCCACGTCGGTTTCCGTGTCCCGCCCCACCAGTTCCGCCGTGTAACGGCGGCCGTCCGGCAGGCGCACCGACATGCGGTCGGCACTGCCGATCACGTGGGCGTTGGTGAGCAGGTTGCCCTCCTGATCGAGGATAAAGCCGGAGCCGCTGCCGGGAGCGTCCTCGTCCGTGCCCGGAGTGTCCCACTGGCCCGGATGCTGGGGCAGGCCCGGAGCCGGGGTGTCGTGCCCGCCTCCCGGGCCGTCCGGTCCCGGCAGGTGGGGGTTGCGCATGCCGCCCAGGCGGGGCGGGTCGAGGGGGGTGATGCTCACCACCCCCGGCTGCACTTGTTCGGTGATCTCCACAAAGGCGCCCTCGAGGGCCTGGAGCAGTTCGGTCCCGGAAGCCTTGCGGGCCGCCTCGGCGGATGTGGTGGACAACAGAAAGACCGCCGCCACGGCGATGATCCGGGGGGAGAGGGAATTCAGAAACATGTGTAGGCCGATTCCTTTGGGGCGCCGTCTGCGCGGCGCGCGGAATTACAGAGTTCGTGGGCCAAACGCACCACTTCCGATAATTTATACCCGCAATTCGTCAAATTCGCCACCTTCAGGGCATCCTCCACGGTCATGCGGTGGCCGGGGCTGATGTATACCGGATTGCACCCCTTGCGCGTGCGCAGCACCATTCCCACCGTGTTTCCATCCAATATAAGGGGTTGCCGGTCACCCACCCGGGGGCCCACCGGCGCGTGCTCGCCGCACAGGCGTTTTTGCGCCACGCCCATGGCGGGCAGGTCGAACACCACCCCCAGATGGGCCGCAAGGCCAATGCCGAGCGGGTGGGCGATGCCGTGGCCGTTGAACACCAGCACGTCGGGACGGCGCGTCAGGGCGGCCAGGGCGGGCATCAGTGCGGGAGCCTCGCGGAACGCCAGCCGTCCCGGCACATAGGGGAAGCGGGTTTCCACCACCGCCGTGTGCTGTTCCACCACGCAGCGCGCCACCGCATCCCACAGCACCACCGCGCCCGCCACCCGGTTGCTGCCCCGGTTGTAGGAGGTGTCGGCCCCCAGAATCAGGTGGGGAGGCCCGGGCAGCGGGCGCAGGTCAATCCGTGGCAGAAGGCGCTCCTGCTCCGCCCGGGCCTGGGACGGGGTGACGTCCCAACGGGTGTCGATGGCGGGAAGCAGCGGCATGAGGGCCTACCGGAGATTGCCCGCATGCGGGCGACTGCCGTAAAATACCCGGTTCATCCCGTTTATCCATTTATCCATGGTGCGCCCCGTGTTCCGGGCGTCCGATCTATCGCGCAGACCCACATGACGACCGAACATAACGAATCCCGCAAGGCGAAGGCAATCGCCCTGGTTTCCGGCGGCCTGGACAGCACCCTGGCGGTGCGTCTGATGCAGGAGCAAGGCGTGGAGGTGGAGGGGCTGCATTTCTACACCGGCTTCTGCATCACCGAGCAACAGCGCCGTTCCGGCAACCCGAAGGCCGAGGGCAAGCCCAACGATGGCCTGCGCGCGGGGTCCGAACTGGGCATTCCGGTGGAGATTGTGGACATCTCCAAGGAGTACCTGGAGATCGTCACCAACCCCAAGCACGGCTATGGCGCCAACGTGAACCCGTGCATCGACTGCCGCTCCATGATGATCCGCAAGGCGGGCGAAGTCATGCGCGAACGGGGAGCCGATTTTGTGATTACCGGCGAGGTGCTGGGGCAGCGCCCCATGAGCCAGAACCGGCGCGCCATGGACGTGATCGAGGGCGAGGCGGAGCTGGAAGGGCGGCTGGTGCGCCCGCTGTCGGCCAAAAACCTTCCCACCACTGTGGTGGAGCGGGACAACCTGATCGACCGGGAGCAACTGAAAGGCTTCAACGGCCGTACCCGCAAGCCGCAGATGGCCTTGGCCAGGGAACTGGGGGTGGAGGACTACATGCAGCCCGCTGGCGGATGCTGCTTTTTGACCGACGAGAATTTTGCCCGGAAATTCCGCGATCTGTTTGCCCACAAGCCCGACATTCAACTGGACCACGACCAGATCATGATGCTCACCGTGGGCCGCCACTTCCGCCTGCCCGGCGGCATGAAGGTGGTGGTGGGGCGCGATGCCGGGGAAAACAGCATGATCCAGAGCCTGGTCACGCGGGGGGTCATCGCCGGGGGAAATCTGATCGTGGTCGAGGACCACAAGGGGCCGATGACCGTGGTCACCGACGGCGATGCCGCCGACCGCGCCCTGGCGGCGGCCATCACCGCGCGCTATTCCGACGCCCGGGAGGGCACTGTGGTGCCGGTGCGGATTTGGGATCCCACCTGTCAGGAGCAGCCCCAGGGCGAATTGCTGAACATCACCGTGGCCGCCCTCGATCTGGACCCGGTGCGCATCTAGCCTTTTCCTGAAAGACAGCCGTTTCCCCGGTTGGAACCGGGGCGGTGCGGCTTGATTTCGGTACCCCCGTTTGCCTACTCTTGGCCAACATCATTTTTGTTTACGGGGGTGTGGAGCCGTTGGCCGGAGGTCGGTCGGCGTTGGGCCTCCCGGTGGTGCAGGGGCCGCAGTCCGGTGACCATTTCCCGCTACCTCAGGCTGACCCTCGCGGTCTCCATCGGCATCGCCTTTGCCGTGGGGCTGGTGGGCCTGTGGCTGCGCGACCGGATTCATCAGGAAGCCTATGCCAACCTGCAGCGGGAGATGCAGGTGCTGCTGCATCTGGACGACGTGGAAAACGGCGTGGCCGCCGCGGTGAACGCCCAGCAGTCGTTTTTCCTGAGCTTCCCGGTGGCGGGCTGGAGCGAATACAGCCGCAACCGGATGGATCAGGCCTTCGAAAAGATCCACAGGGCTCGCCAGGCGCTGGACGCAATCGCCGCCCTGGAGCACCAGGAGGGGGGATTGCCTCCGGTGCTGCACCGCCGGATTGATTCGGGCCTGGCCCTGTTCGAGGTCCACCTGAAGCGCATGGTGCGCCTTACCCAGCTCAAGGGGTATTCATCTCCCGGCCGGGAAGGCGGGGTGGCCGGGCGGGTGGGCCGCATGGAGGAGGTGGCCGACGAACTGGACGTGTATCTCGATAAGCTGGAACTCTCGAGCACGGATGCCGGGGACATGCGCCGGCGCTCCGCCATTCATCAGGTGACAGCGGGGTTTCTGGTGGTGCGTCGCTGGGAGAAGGACTATTTCCTGCGCGACGACTGGCAGATGCTGTCCCGCGCCCGCCTGGCCGTGGCGGAACTGGAGGCGGTCCTGTCCGGACTGCCGTTTTCGGCCTCCGAGCGACGCCAGATCCTGAACCGGCTGGACCGCTTCATGGAGCAATTCCAGGCGGTGGCGCTGATCGACGCGCAGATTGCCGACGAGCGCTCCAACATGGCGGAAACGGTTTCCTCCCTGCACCGGATTGTGGGGCTGTTCGTGCAGGAGGAACAGCGTTCCCTGGAACTCAGCGAGCGGCGCATGGAGCGGGCGCGGGATACCAGTTCGCTGATCCTGCTGGGACTGTTCTTGATGGTTGTGGGGGTGTCGGTGGTACTGGCCTTCCTGCTCACCCGGCGCATCACAGGCAGCCTGGACATCCTCACCGGCGCAGCCCACGAACTGGGTGAGCGGGGCGATTGTCCGATCATTTCGCTGGAGAAGGACGACGAGTTCGGCCGGCTGGCGGACGCCTTCAACAGCATGGTGGTGCAACTGCGCGACGCCCACGTGCAGCTGGTGCAAAGCGAAAAACTCACGGCCACCGGCAAGCTGTCCGCTTCCATCGCCCACGAGATCAACAACCCGCTGTTCGGGATCCAGGGGTGCCTCCAGCGCATCCAGAAACGGCTGCCCGAAGACGACCCGGACCGCAGGCTGGTGGAACTGGCCCTGCGCGAAAGCCACCGCATCGCCCGTCTGGTGCAGGGGCTGCGCGACTACCATCGCCCCCACGATCAGACCATGACCGAAGTGTCGCTGCTGGACACCCTGGACGACGTGTTCCTGCTCAACGAGAAGTACCTGCAACACGCCGGGGTGGAACTGATGCGCAACCTGCCCCACGATCTGCCGCTGGTCCACGGCACCCGCGACCAGTTGCAGATGGTGTTCGTCAATCTGGTCACCAACGCGGTGGAGGCCATGCCCGGTGGCGGCCGTCTGACCGTGGACGCCCATCAGGAGAAGGGGGTGGTGGTGGTGCGTTTTACCGATACCGGTAGCGGCATCCGGGACGCGGACCTGCCGCGCATTTTCGAGCCGTTCTTCTCCACCAAGCCCGAGGTCAAGGGGGTGGGGCTGGGATTGTCCATCACCTACGGCATCGTGCGCCGCCACAGCGGCAAGATCCACGCCACGTCGGGCAAGGATGGCGTCGGCACCTGTTTTACCGTCATCCTGCCGGTTCGTCCCCACATGCCGGACACCCCCTGAGGGGCCGGAATGCATCAGGCTGATCTGTTTTCATCCCTGGAGTCCGGCCGTTCCCCGGTGCTGTGTGCCAACCGGCGGCTGGCCAATCACCTGATCCGACAGTACGACGCGGCCCGCCTGGCGGCGGGGGAAACCGCCTGGGAGCGGCCGGAGATCGTCCCCCTGTCCGAGTGGGTGCGGCGCGAGTGGGAGGCGGGGCTGCACCCGGAGGCGGTACTCACCGAGCATCAGGCGCTGGCCGTGTGGGAGCGCATTGTGGAGGCGGACGAGGCGGCACGGCCCCTGCTGGACCGGCGGCGGCTGGCCCGCCGCGCGCTGGAGGCGTGGACCCGTTGCGGCGAATGGCAGTGCGCGCCCGACTGGGGCATGGCCTCGCCCGAGGTGGAGGCGTTCGTGCGCTGGGGGCGCGCCTTTCGCGCCGAGTGCGCCCGGCACGGGTGGGTGGACGCCGCCGGGGCGCAGGCGCGCTTGATCGATCTGTTTGCCAGCGGAGAACTGCCTGCGCCGGATGCCCTGCGGCTGGTGGGCTTCGACACCATTCCGCCGCTGGTGGAACGGATGATGGCGGTGCTGCGGGAAAAGGGATGCCGGGTGGCCGTGGAAACGCCCGCCACCAGCGCGGGCACGGGGGAAGCGGTGCGGGTGACGGCGGACGACCCGGAAGCCGAGGCGGAGCTGTGCGCCCGCTGGGTGCGCGGGCGGCTGGAGGCCGGGGCGGCCCAGGTGGCCATTGTGGCGCCCAGCCCGGAGGCGGTGCGCTTTTCCCTTCTGCGCGCCCTGCGCGACCAACTGGCGCCGGGTGCGGTGGCCGGGTGGGGCCAGTCCGGTCCGGTCAGTGTGTCGCTGGGGCTGGCGCTGGCCCACACCCCGCCGGTGGCGGCGGCCCTGGCCCTGCTGGGGGTGGACCGTGGGCTCACCGAGGCCGACCGGTGGGGCCGCCTGCTGTGTTCGCCGTTTCTGGTTGGCGCGGAGTCCGAGGCCAGCGTGCGCGGCGCCCTGCACCAACGCCTGCTGGGGCGGGGGCCACGGGTGCTGTCGCCGCCCCGCCTGCGCGAGTGGCTGGCGGCGCAGGCGGAGGGGGAACACCCGTTCGAGGCCCCCGGCGTGGCCGCCTTGCTGGCCGAATGGATTCCCCATCTGGAGCGTTCTCCGGCCCGCGCCCGCCCCAGCCAGTGGGCGGTGCGCTTTCAGGAACTGCTCACCGCCATCGGCTGGCCGGGGGAACGGGCGCTGGATAGCGAGGCGTATCAGATGGTCCAGCGGTGGGAGGAGGCGCGGGACCAGTTTGCCGCCCTCGACCCGGTGCTGGCGCCGATTCCCCGCCGGGAGGCGGTGCGGCGGCTGGAGGCCGTGTGCCGCGAACTGGCCTTTCAGCCCCAGGAAACCGGCCCCGCCCAGGTGGCCCTGCTGGGCACCCTGGAGGCCAGCGGGCTGGCGTTCTCCCACCTGTGGGTGATGGGCATGGCCGATACCGTGTGGCCCGCCGCACCGGATCCGAACCCGTTCATTCCCTACCGCCTGCAACGGGAACAAGGCATGCCCCATGCCTCGCCGGAGGTGCAGCTGGAGCATGCCCGCGTGGTCACCGGGCGGCTGCTGGCGGCGGCCCCGCAGGTGGTGGTGAGCCATCCGGCGCGCATGGAGTCGCGCGATACCGGCCCCAGCCCCCTGATCGCCCACCTGCCGGAGGTGACCCCGGAGCACCTGGCATCCGCCCCGGACCTGCGCCACGCCCGGCGCATGGCCGCCAGCGGGGGCACCGAATCCCTGGTCGATGCCACCGCCCCGCCGGTGCCCGCCGACGTTATCGCCAGCGGAGGGGTGCGCGGTGGCGTGGCCCTGTTTGCCGATCAGGCCGCGTGCCCGTTCCGCGCCTTTGCAAAACACCGGTTGGCGGTGCGCGGGCCGGAGGAGCCGGGGCTGGGCCTCAGCGCCGCCGACCGGGGCGATCTGGTGCATCAGGTGATGGAGCGGCTGTGGAACCAGCTCAAATCACGGCAGGCGCTGGACGAGTTTTCCGACGACGCGCTGGAGGCGCGCATCGTGGACGCGGTGGAGCCGGTGGTGGCCCAGTCGCTGGAAAAACGCGGCCTGGGGGAGCGGTTCTTGAGCGTGGAGCGGGAGCGGCTGATCCGGCTGGTGCGGGAGTGGCTGGATGTGGAGCGCAAGCGCGGGCCGTTCGAGGTATTGGGGACGGAGGTGGACACCCTCGCCACCATCGGCGGGGTGCCGGTGAACATGCGGCTGGACCGCATCGACCGGCTGCCGGATGGGCGCGAGGTGCTGATCGACTACAAGACCGGCATCACCAATGGCCGTCGCAAGGACTGGGAGGGCGAGCGCCCGCGCGCCCCGCAGTTGCCCCTGTATGCCCTCACCCGCCCCGAGGGAGCCCCGGCGGCGGTGGCCTTTGCGCGGTTGAAACGGGGCGACCTGCGATACGACGGAGTGGCGGCGGCCCCGGACATTCTGCCCCCCAACAAATCCAAAGACGCCATGCCCGGCGAATACGGATTTGGGGATCTGCTGGCGCAGTGGCGGAGTGCGCTGGAGGGATTGGCCACGGCGTTTGTGAGGGGCGATGCGGCGGTGGACCCGCTGGACGGCGACACCTCGTGCAACTACTGCGGCCTGACCCCCCTGTGCCGCTATCAGGAGCGGGGAGGCGACGATGCCGTTGACTGACAGCCACCTGCCGGATGCCGACGCGCGGGAAGCGGCGCTGGACCCGGAGCGCTCGTTCATCGTGCAGGCCCCGGCGGGTTCCGGCAAAACCGGCCTGCTGATCCAGCGGGTGCTGACCCTGCTGGCCACCGCCCGCCAGCCGGAGGAGATCGTGGCCATCACCTTCACCCGCAAGGCGGCGGGGGAGATGGCCGAACGCCTGCTGGCGGAACTGAATGCGGCGGCCGGGGAGCCGCCAACGGAGTCCTATAAGCGGCAGACCTGGGAACTGGCCCGCGCCGCCCTGGCGCGGGATGGGGAGATGGGCTGGAACCTGCGTGACAATCCCGGCCGCCTGCAGGTGCAGACCTTCGACGCCTTCTGCCTGGGGCTGGTGCGGCGGCTGCCGTTCCTTTCGGAGTTGGGCGGCGGCATCGGCGTGGCGGAAAACGCCGGTGAACTGCACCGGGAGGCGGCGTTCCGCCTGCTGAACCGGCTGGAGGACCCGGATCACGGCCCACCGGTGGCGTCCCTGCTGGCCATTCTGGACGGCAGTGCCGATCAGTCCGCGAACCTGCTGGCCGAAATGCTCGCCCGCCGGGACCAGTGGCTGCGCCACCTGCACCTGAGCGTGGACGACGACACCCTGATCGAGGCCCTGGCCGATGGCGTCCGCCGGGTGGTGGCGGACACCCTGGCCGATGCGCAAACCGCCTTTTCCCGCTGGAGCGGGGACCTGGCGCCGCTTCTGGATTACGCCGCCGGGGGCGCCCCGGAGGGGTCGGTGGCGGCGGCCATCGGCACGGGGTTCCGCTTTTCCGCGAACCCGGACGACCTGCCCCGCTGGCGGGCGCTGGCGGACATGCTGCTCACCAAGAACGGCAGTCCGCGCAAGACGGTCAGCGTGGCCGACGGCTTTCCCGCCGGGCCAGTGGGCAAGGAGCAAAAGGCCGGCATGGTGGCCCTGCTGAAGGAACTGGGCGCCGAGCCGGGGCTGGTGGCGGTGCTGGACGAGATTCGCGCCCTGCCGGACCCGCAGGCGGTGGCGGCGCACCGGGAGTCCCTGCTGGACTTGCGCCGGGTGCTGTTCACCGCCGCCGGGGAGTTGCGCGGGGTGTTTTCGGAGCGGCGCACGGGCGACTTTGCCGAGGTGGCCGCCGGGGCGCGGTTGGCGCTGGGGCCGGAGGACGCCCCCACCGATCTGGCGCTGGCGCTGGATGTGGCCATCCGCCACATTCTGGTGGACGAGTTTCAGGACACCTCTTACGGGCAGTTCGACCTGCTCACCCGCCTCACCGCCGGGTGGGAGCCCTTTGACGGCCGCACCCTGTTCCTGGTGGGCGACCCCATGCAGTCCATTTATCGCTTTCGCGATGCCCAGGTGGGGCTTTACCTGCGGGCGCGCAACTGGGGGGTGGGGAGCGTGCCGCTGGAGCCGCTGTATCTTTCCACCAATTTCCGCTCCCACGCGCCGGTGGTGGCGTGGGTGAACACCGCCTTCCCCCACGTGATGCCGAAGCGGGAGGACATTGCCCGGGGCGCGGTCACCTATGAGCCGTCCCACGCGGTGCACGGGGATGCCCCTGGCGCCGGGGTGGAGGTGCACGCGCTGGCCGGAAAAGACCCGCAAACGGAGGCCGCCATCGCCGCCGCCGCCACCGCCGAAGCGCTGGCCGAAACGGAGCAGGGGAAGGTGGCCATTCTGGTGCGCGCGCGCAGCCATCTGACGGAGATTTTGCCCGCCCTCACCGAGGCGGGCATCGCCTATCGGGCGGTGGACATCGACCCGCTGGCCGACACTCCCGTGGTGCGCGATCTGGTGGCCCTCACCCGCGCCCTGGAGCATCCGGCGGACCGCATTGCCTGGCTGGCGGTGCTGCGGGCCCCCTGGTGTGGGCTGACCCTGGCCGATCTGCTGGCGGTGGGAGGCGGGGAGGGGACCATCGGCGAACGGCTGAAAACCCTGCCCGATGGCGTGTCGGACGACGGGCGCACGCGGCTGCAACGGGTGGCCCCGGTGCTGCTCGAGGGGTTGCAGCGGCGGGGGGCGGGACGCCTGTCCGGGCGGGTGGAAACCGCCTGGGTGCGGCTGGGGGGACCGGCCTGTTACGACGCGGACAGCCTGCGCCACGCGGACCGTTTTCTGGCGTTGCTGGACGGGCTGGACGACGGCGGCCCCCCGCCCACGGCGGCGGAACTGGAGCAGGCCGCGGCGGACCTGTATGCGGAATCCCCCGCCGGGGCGCGGGTGGAGGTGATGACCGTGCACAAGGCCAAGGGGCTGGAGTGGGACACGGTGATCCTGCCCGGTCTGGGGCGTCAAACCCAGTCCGACAAACCGGCCCTGCTGGGATGGATGGAGCGCCCGGTGCGTGGCCAGGAGGGGGTGAGCGACCTGATTCTGGCCCCGGTGGGGGAGGCCAGTGGCGAAAAGGACGCGGTGTACCAGTGGGTGCGGCGCACCGAAAAGGAGCGTGCCCACCACGAAACCGGGCGGCTGCTGTACGTGGCCGCCACCCGCGCCGTGCGCCGCCTGCACCTGATCGGCCACGCCACCCTTAAAAAGGAGGAATGGTCCGCCGATTCCCGCTCCCTGCTTTCGCGCCTGTGGCCGGTGGTGGCGAACGCATTTTACGCGCTGGAGCCGCCCGAGGCGGAACCCGAGGCCGAAACCGCCCGCCCGGAGCCGTTGCCCATCCGCCGCCTGCCGGTGGACTACCGCCCCCCGGACCCGGCCCCGCCAGTGGGGGAGATGCTCCCGGCTCCGGCGGTGGACGAATACGCCCCGTCCTTTACCTGGGCGGGCGAACAGGCCCGTGCGGTGGGTACGGTGGCGCACCGGGGGTTGCAGAAGATCGCCGCCGACGGGCTGGGCCGCTGGAATTCGGAGCGGGTGCGCGACTCCCGCCCCCGTTGGCGCGCGGCGCTAAGCGGCCTGGGCATGGCCCCGGATGAACTGGATAACGCGGCGGAGCGGGTGGAACGGGTGCTGATCCGCACCCTGTCCGACGAGCGGGGCCGCTGGCTGCTGACCGACCACGCCGGGGCCCGTTCCGAATACGCCGTGGCCGGGGTGGTGGACGGCCGCGTGGTGCATCGGGTGATCGACCGCGTATTTGTAAACCCCGCCGACGGGGTGCGCTGGATCGTCGATTTCAAGACCGGCGGCCACGGGGGCGGGCAGGTGGAGGCGTTTTTAGATGAGGAGCAGCGCCGCTATTCGCCGCAGCTGGAGGAGTACGCGCGGATTGTGGGGGAGATGGAGGGGGAGGTTAACAGGCCGATCCGGATGGGGCTGTATTTTCCGGTGCTGGGGGGGTGGCGGGAGTGGGGGTGAGGGTGTCAGGTGAATGTCTATGTTTTATTCAGTGGCGGTTTCAATGGATTTTCCCCTGTTTCCCCTGATTTGCCTTGACTCTCCCGGGTTTCCCACCGATATTATAGGTGGAGGCTCGGCTTAGAGGTTGCTTTTGGGTGGCTTCGACAGCATTGCCTCCTTTTTTATTTCCTCGGTGTGTAGGGGTCTGGGATGTACACCACGCCATAGGTCTGGTACACGCGCCCTCCTTTATAACCTTCTCCAACAAATTGCAAATCGCTCATCCACGGGCGAAATCGTTCGACAATCTCTTTACGGACAGGGGCATCCATGCCTGTCTTAGGCGTTCTGAATCCCCAGTTGACGCAATAGATACACAGATCTGCAGCTTGTACCGGATAAGCCATGTCAGATGAAACAAAGAAGGGGGACGGGACAATCCACGAGGCCCGATAGCGTCCCGTAGCGGTTTCTATGAAGTACTTCTCCATCCGGCGGACAAAGCGTCTATCCTCTGCTTTTTCTACTTCATCCATGACGAGCAGGCCGTGCTCCTGTTTCGCTTCAAGAAAATAGTAGAAGCGCTCCAATAGAAAAACGTGGTCCTTGCGTAGGATTTCATCTAACTCCGGTTTGTCTGGCTTCCTTGCGTTGCATGGAATGGCAGCAGCAAATAGTTTCGCATCATGAGTCTTAAGAGTTTCAAATATTCCGGTCGCCATATTAACGCAGGCTTGGCCGTAGGCGGTGAATTCATTGCGGGTAGGAGTCTTCTTCTCCAACCCTTTAGTCAGAAATCCACGGCAATGTTTTCGGCGCGTTTCTGGCTCCATGTTTGGTCCTTGTCCTGCCCACTTGAACCGGTCTTTATCCAGTAATTTACAGCCTTTTAGCTCCTTTCGGTACTGCGTCAATTGTGCACCAAATGAGTCTAACTCCAAGCGTTGCATCTCCTGAACGAAAGGCCACAGCTTTCCTGAGTGCAGTGCAATGCCTCCACGCACCTCGTAGGGCATAGTCTTGTGATCGTGCCCGCTTTCGTCCATGAAAAGAAGCCAACTCATCAATTTCCCCTTACGTTGAGCACGTCACCTTGTATTCCAAATCTCTCACAGCAGCTCTCCTGCTATCTCCAGCGCTTTATCTGGTGTTTCTGTTGCTTCCACCTTATCCACTGACATTTTGTTAAACAACCCCTCCGCCCCCGCCCCGCACCCTAACAAAATGACCGGCTTGCCCGCCTTAATGGCCAGCGCCACCTCCGACGCGGTGCCCGGCCCCATGCCGCAGGCGATCACCACGTCGCTGGACAGCACGTTGATGTTGTTGCGGGCGCTGCCCATGCCGGTCACGATGGCGACCGTCACGCCGTCCGAGGCGTTTTGCGCGTGGTCCTGCGGCAGCACGCCGATCACCAGCCCGCCCGCGTCGCGCGCGGCACGGCTGGCGGCGTCCATCACGCCCACGGCCTGGCCGCCGGTGAGCAATACCCAGCCGGCTTCGGCGATCAGCCTTCCCAGTTGTCCGGCATTTTCCAGCGTGGCGGCGTCGGCTCCCTGTCCGGGGCCCATCACGCCGATGACCGGGGGCCTCACGCGGCCTGCCGGGTCAGGCGGTGAACGGCGCGGGCCACGGTGAGGCCCTGCACGATGATGGAAAACAGCACCACCATGTAGGTGCACGCCACCAGCACCCCCTTGTGGGGAAACGGCGGCAGCGACAGCACCAGCGCCACCGACACGCCCCCCTTCAGCCCCGCCCAGGTCATGATCCGCACCGCGCCGTGGGAAAACTCGGTGCCCACCGCACGCAGGGCGGTTACCGGAATGCCCACGCTGGCAAAACGCGCCAGCAGGCACACCGGGATCGCCAGCAGCCCCGCCAGCAGGTGCGGGCCGGACAGGGTCACGGCAAACACCTCCAGCCCGATCAGCAGGAACAGCACCGCGTTTAAAATCTCGTCATTCAGGGTCCAGAAGGTGTGCACGTGGTGGGCGGTCTTTTCGCTCATGGCAAAGCGGGTGCCGTGGTTGCCGATGAACAGCCCCGCCACCACCACCGCCAGCGGCCCGGAAACGTGAATGGCGGTGGCCAGGGACGAAATTCCCAACACCAGCGCCAGGGTGATGATCACCTCCAGCGGATAGTCGTCCACCCCCTTGATCAGCCGATAGGCGGCATACCCGGCGGCCAGACCGAGCAGGACGCCCCCGGCCACCTCCTCCAAAAACAGGAGGGTGATTCCCCCCGCGCCGATCTCGCCATGCCCGCCGCCAAAGGCGATGGCCACCAGCGCGGTGAACACCACCACCCCCACGCCGTCGTTGAACAGGGATTCGCCGGTGATCTTGGCCGTCAGCCCCCGGGAGGCCCCGGCGGTTTTCAAAATGCCCAGCACGGCGATGGGGTCGGTGGGGGAGATCAGCGCGCCGAACAGCAGGCAGTGCAGGAACGGCACCTCCAGCCCCAGCAGGTGAAACACCGGATAGATCAGCCCCGCCACGGCCACGGTGGAAATCACCACCCCCAGCGTGGCCAGCACGCCGATGGCGCGTTTGCGGTGCAGCAGATCGCCCAGGTCCACGTGCAGGGCCCCGGCAAACAGCAGCACGCCGAGCATGCCCTCCATCAGGGCGCGGTTGAAGTCGATTTCGCCCACGAAACCGGCTACCTCCGCCGCCAGGTGCAGGGCGGGAAAGGCCCGGTCCGCCGCCACCACCAGCAGGGACGCGGCCAGCGCCGTCACCATCAGGCCGATGGTGGATGGCAGTTTTAAAAAACGGTAATTGACATACCCGAGCAGCGCCGACAGGGTGATCAGAACGGCGGCAAGGTCGACGACACTCATCGCGCCGGCCTATTGCCCTCCGAGTTCGCGGATCATGCCCGCCACCTCGGCCAGGCGCTGCTCCCGGTTTTGCGGGGTGTCCGCTTCCAGGTTCAGGCGCAGCAGGGGCTCGGTGTTGCTGGGGCGCAGGTTGAACCACCAGTCGTCAAAGTCCACCGTCAGGCCGTCCAGCTTGTCCAGCGTTCCGCCGGAAGCCGCGAAACGGGATTCCACCTCGGCCAGCACCGGGCCCACGGCGGGCACCCGGAAGTTGATCTCGCCGGTGGCGTGGTACCGGTGCAGGGGGGTCATCTGGGCCGAAAGCGGCGCCGCGTGGGCCTGCATGCGGTTGATTACCTGAATCAGCGCCATCAGGCCCGAGTCGGTATTGGCCAGATCGGCAAAGTAGTAGTGCCCGGACAGCTCGCCGCCGAATTTTCCGCCCTTTTCACGCATCAGCGCCTTCATGAAGGCGTGCCCCACGCGCCCGCGCACCGGCTCGCCGCCCAGTTCGCGGATGCGCTCCGGCACCGCGCGGGAACTGCGGATGTCGTAAATGATCGGGCAGCCGGGGTGCTTGCCCAGCACCCCCTCCGCCAGCAGGCCGATGAGCAGGTCACTGGAGATGATGGCGCCCTTTTCGTCGGTGAACATGCAGCGGTCCGCGTCGCCGTCGAAGGCCGCGCCCACGTCGCAGCCGTGTTTTTTCACGGCGGCCTGCACGTCCTCCATGTTCTCGGCCTTGAGCGGGTCCGCCTCGTGGTTGGGGAAGGTGCCGTCCAGATCCCAGTACAGGGGCACGGCGGTCAGTTCCGGATGGCGCTCGAAGAATTTGTGTATGAAGTGGCCGCCCATGCCGTTGGCGCAGTCCACGGCAATTTTCAGCGGCCGGGTGATGGGGGCCAGATGGGCGTCCATGGCGTCCATATAGGCATCCAGCGCGTTTTCCTCCACGGTCAGCGAGCCCATCTGGCGCGGGGCGGGGGCGCCGTCCTTCTGCCACTGGAGGACCAGTTTCTCGATCTCGCCGATGCCGGTGTCGTAGCCCACCGGGCGGGCCTGGGACAGGCTGATTTTGAACCCGTTGTAGTGTCCGGCGTTGTGGGAGGCGGTGACGCTCACGCTGGCGTCGGCGCCATAGTGCACGTTGGCCCAGTAGTTCATGGGCGTGGCGCCCATGCCCACGAACAGCACGTCGCGCCCGGCCTCGCGCAGGCCCTGGATCAGCCGGTCGGACATTTCCGGCGAGTGGGTGCGCATGTCGTGGGTGACCAGCACGGTGCCGGTCTTGAGCCATTCGCCCAGCGCCCGGCCGATCAGGTGGGCCAGTTCCGGGTTGAGGGGGTCGGGGACGGTGCCGCGAATGTCATAAGCCTTGAAGATGCCAGCCATGGTGCTCCAGGTGAAAAAGAAGGGGTTAGACCCGCGACAATAAAAGCGCCGGGCGAAGGTGTCAAGCGGCGCCTACGGTGCGGCGGCCGCGGATTCCGGGGCGGAGGCGAACAGGGCGATGAGGGCGGGGGCCCCGCTCTCCACTGCCAGCGCGGCGGGGGTGATTTTTTCCTTGTCGGCGGCCTGCGGCGAGGCACCGGCGGCCAGCAGGGCCCGGACCAGTTCCACATCCCCCGTGGCCACCGCATGGTGCAGCGGCGTGCGGCCGCTCTTGTCCGCCGCGTCGATGGGCCCCCCGGCCTTGATCAGGCGCGCGATCACCCGCATGCGCGGCTCCGGGCCGGACGCGGCGTCGTACCCCTTGGCGCCGGAGACATAGTGCAGCGGGGTGAGGCCGTCCACGTCCGACAGGCGCGCGTTGGCGCCACGGGAGATCAGGTAGCTCACCGCCTTGTCGTGCCCTCCGGCGGCGGCCACCATCAGCGGGGTGAGGCCGTCCTCGCTCCACCCCTCCAGCGGGGCGCCGGACTGTAGCAGCGCCTCGGCCACCGGCACGTCGCCCTTTTCCGCCGCCCGCATCAGGCCGTCGGCCATGACCTCCGGGTGAAACATGTTCCCGAACAGAATTTTTTCGCGGATCGCGTTGGGGTCTCCCGCCTCCACCGCCGCCGCCATCCAGGTGGACTGTTCCGCCACCACCGCCTGATCCATCTGGAACGGGTCGGAGGAAGCGCAGGCGGTAACCAGCAGCAGGGAGAGCAGGGCGGTGGAGCGTTTCATCGGGAATCCCTTTCATCTCGGCGGCGCAGCGCCTCGTAGAGCAGCACCGCCCCGGTGACGGAAACATTCAGCGAGTCGGCCGCGCCGCGCATGGGCAGGCTCACCCGCTGGGCAGCGGCGGCCCGGAGCACCTCCGACACCCCGGCGTGCTCCGCGCCCAGGGCGATGGCGCACGGTTGATCCAGGGCCGCTTTGGTGTAAGGCACCGTGCCGTCCGGCGTGGCGGCAATCAGTACAATACCGTTTTTGTGCAGCCACGGTACGATTTCCTCCGCACCGGCCACCGCCATGGGAACCGAAAACACGGTGCCCCGGCTGGCCCGCACCACGTTGGGGCCGTAGGGGTCGCAGGCGGGATCGCACACGATCACCCCATGCGCCCCCGCCGCGTCCGCCGTGCGCAGCAGGGCGCCCAGGTTGCCCGGCTTTTCGACCCCCTCCACCACCAGCACCAAGGCCGGGTCCGGCGGGGACAGGGCGTCCAGCGCGGTGGCGGGGCGCTCGGCCACCACCAGCAGCCGGTCCGGCCCGTCCCCGTAGGCCATTTTCTTGAACGCGCCGGGGGCCACCGGCTGCACCGGAATGTCCGCCTCCGCCAGGCGCTGCGCCAGATCGTGTTCCTCCTGAGAGGCCTCCTGGGGGCACCAGAACGCCTCGATCAGGGTCATGCCCCGGCCCTCGGTCATGGCCACGGCGCGGGCACCGTCGATCAGAATGTGCCCGGTGCGCGCCCGTTCCCGCGCGGTGCGCAGTTTGACCACGGCCTTCACCTTCGGATTGGTGGCGCTGGTGATCATGCGCCGCTCCAGCGCGCCCAGGTGCCGGAGGGGAGCAGACGGCCCCCTTCCGCTTCGGCGATGGTCATTTCGCCGCAGGTCATGCGCCCTTCGGGCATGGCGTCCGCCAGCATGTTTTGCAGGGCGATGGGTGAAAAGCCGGGGGTGTGGGCGCTGAGCAGCACGAATCCGGGCGCTGCGCCCATCAGCGCCCGGCAGTCGGCCAGCAGGGGAGCCAGATGCTCCTCGATCTTCCACACCTGCCCCTTGCTGCCGCGCCCGAAGCTGGGGGGATCGAGGATGATGCCGTCATACACGCGCTCGCGGCGCAGTTCCCGCTGCACGAATTTGCGCACGTCGTCCACCATCCAGCGGCACGGGGCGTCGGCCAGGCCGGAAAGGGCGGCGTTTTCCCGCGCCCAGTCCACAATGCCCCGGCTGGCGTCCAGATGGGTCACCTCGGCCCCGGCGGCCAGGGCGGCCAGGGTGCTGCCGCCGGTGTAGGCGAACATGTTCAGCACCGAGGGCGGTCGTTGGGTTCGACCGGCGAGGGTTTTGACCTGCTCGCGGATCCATGCCCAGTTGCCCTGCTGTTCGGCGAACAGCCCCAGATGCCCGAAGCCGGTGGTCTTGATGCGGAAGGTGGCTCCGGCCAGTTCGATGGCCCACTGGTCGGGCAGCGGCTTTCTGGCGGTCCACGACATGTCCCCCTCGCCCTCGCGCACGAACACGGCATCGGCGGCCTTCCACCGCCCCTTGGGCAGGCGTGGCCGCCACACGGCCTGGGCGGCGGGGCGCACCAGCAGATGCGGCCCCACCTGTTCCAGCTTGCGGCCGTCGCCGGAGTCGATCAGTTGATAGGTGTCGGAAGGGGTCATGGCGGGCCGTGTGGAGAGGTCAGGGAATCGAAGGCCCGTATGGTGGCGGGGATGGGGAGGCCGGTCAAGAGGGTTTGTTCAGGGCTCCATCCCAAATCGTTCCCGCAGATACCGGTCCAGAATCCGGTAGTGCGTGCCCATGGATTCAATGTCGATCCACTCCCGGTTGGAGTGCAACCCTCCCACCTCGGGGCGGGACATGAGCACCGGGATGCCGTGGCGGGTGAAGTAGCGCCCGTCGGAGCCGCCGTGCTCCTTTTTGGTGACCGCCGGTTGGCCGGTGATCTCCTCGGTGATCTTTAAAAAACGCGGGTCGGCTTCCGTATGCAGCGGCTCGGCGGTGATGTCCACCTCGAAGCGGGTGTCCGCGTCCAGCAGGCCGCGCACCATGTCGATCATTGCCTGGGAGGTGTAGTGCTCCGTGTAGCGCAGGTCCACGGTGGCGCTGGCCATGTCGGGAATCAGGTTGTGGGTGTGGTTGTCCGTGTGCAGGATGTTGGCGGACAGGGTGGGGTGCCAGTGGGCCTCGTGGTTTTCCGCCGCCAGCTTTTCAAAATGGGCGCGCACGTTGAACAGGTTTTCCATCAGCCGGTGGACCGCGTTGTCGGCATTCCACGGGCGGGAACTGTGCCCGGAGCGGCCACGGGACACGATGCGCCCGTTGATCAGCCCCTTTTCCACCACCACGATCTCGTTCAACCGGCCCGAGTCGGGGATGATGGCCGTGTTGCAGCGGTATCCGGCCTCTTCCAGCAGGTAGCCGGTGCCGTTTTCACCGCCGGACTCCTCGTCGGTGGTGATCATCAGCCCCAGCGGGGCGTCCGGGTTGGCGGTGAGAATGTCGCGCATGAGGGCCACCAGAATGGAGATCTGCCCCTTCATGTCGCCCGCGCCGCGCCCGTACAGACGGCCTTCCTCCACCACCGGATAAAAGTGCTCCGACGGACCCTCCACCACGTCCGTGTGGGCCACCAGCAGCACGTCGGCCCGGGCCACGCTGGCGGGCAGGGCCACGAAGGACGGCAGGCCGTTCGACTCGTGGTTTTCCACGCGGATGCCGGGAATGTCCTCGATATGGCTGCGGATCAGCCGCAGGGCGTGGTGCAGCCCTTCCGGGTTGTCGTCGGTGGAGCGGACCAGAATCAGGTCCTTCAGCAGATCGACGAGGCGGGCCTCAATCTCGCTCATCGTGACGGGCGTCGGGAAGGGTTTGTTGGCAGGTGTCGATCATGTCCAGGCAGCGTTCCGGTGTGTCGGCCAAAAACAGCAATTGCGCCTTGATGATACGCCCGTTTTCGTCCGGAATGCAGTTGATCGGCAGCACCCCTTCCCGGTTGCCCGGCAGATACAGCAGGCCGGAACGCTCCAGCCGCTCCAGCAATCCGGTGGCGGCGGATACAGGCTCGAAGCCGAAGTTGCGCATCAGCCACGCCCGTCCCGGACGAAAATGGCGCGCCAGCAGCGACGGGTAGGTGGCGCCGGTAACGCGGGCGTTGACCTCGCACACCACCACGCGGGTCTTTTTCGTTTGCGAATAGACCAGGAAATCGATGCTGCCGGTGCCCCGGTAACCGGTGCCCGCCACCCAGGTCACCACCCGCCGCGACTGCTCCAGAATCTCGTCCACCACACCGGGATCCCCGGGCAGGTCCACCGGTGGGGTGATGTTGCCTTCGTGCACGCTGGCGTCCTTGAGCAGTTGCCCGGTCAGGTCGAACAGTTCGATGCCGTGATCGCCGATGAAGAACTGCACGCTGGGGGAGGAAACACGGGTGATGCCCAGCCGCCCCGGCTCCACCCAACCTTGTACCAGCACGCACGATTCGTCCATCAGGTGGCCGGGCAGCCCGGCGTCGAAGTCCACGTCCAGGTCCAGGGTGGCCACGCCAAAGCCGGAGGCGCCCAGTGACGAGCGCACCACGGCGCGGCCGTAGCCCATGTCGGAAAGCATGCGGATGATGTCGTCAAAGCCGTCGCCCGGGCAGAATTCGCCGCCGTCGAACATGGGCATGCCCGCCTGGGCCAGAAAGCGGTGGAGGAGCACCTTGTTGTTGGCGTCGCGCCCCTGCCTGTAGCTGTTGACCAATGGCTTGTTCAGGTCCAGGGCGATGTATTCCAGGTGCCGGTCGGTGACGTAGCCGTCGATCACCTCCGCCGGGTGGCCGCCGAGGGATTTGACCAGATCGGGCCGTCCGCGAATGCCGTCCAGAAAAGTGGGAAAGCGGGTGTGATCCAGGATTTCGATCTGCGGCAGCGATAACCCCAGGCGGCGAAAATAGTCCAGGGTGGCGGGTTCCGGTTCCTGGTGCAGGATCAGCACGTTGCCGCTGCCCCGATAGAGCAGGTCGAGCATGGGGATCAGCCGCCCGCCGTAGCCGAAAAATCCGCTAACGCTGCGTTGCAGTTCGCGGGTCTTTTCCGGTTCGCCATAGAAGATGGCGTACAGGTCCGCAAAGAACACGGCGGAATGATCCCAGGTGGGGGGAAGTTGCCCGATGCGGGTGGTGACGGGCAGGGGGGCGGTATGGGGTTTGGGCGGCATCTGGGTGCGTCCCGAAGCTATGACAAACATAGCACCCCCGTTGCCAGGGGCGTTAACATCCCCCATCGGCACAAGGGACCGGAACCTGAAGGAAAGCGCCCGTTTATTCCCGAAACCGGTTGGTGATCGGCATGCGCCGGTCGCGGCCGAAGGCGCGGGGGGTGATGCGGATGCCCGGCGGGGCTTGCCGCCGCTTGTATTCCGCCCGGTCCACCAGCCCGATGACCCGGCGCACCGTGGTGGCGTCGAACCCGAGGGCGGCAATCTCGTCCACCGGGCGGTTTTTCTCCACGTACGCCTCCAGGATCGGGTCCAGCACCTCGTAGGGGGGCAGGGAATCGCTGTCCTTCTGGTCGGCCCGCAGCTCGGCGGACGGTTCACGGGTAAGGATGTTTTGGGGAATCACCGGCCGGTCCGCCGTCTGGTTGATGTGGCGGGACAGGTCGTAGACCAGCACCTTGGGCAGGTCCTTGATCACGGCAAAGCCGCCCGCCATGTCGCCGTACAGGGTGGCGTATCCCACCGCCATCTCGCTCTTGTTGCCGGTGGTCAGCACCAGCCAGCCGAACTTGTTGGACAGCCCCATCAGCAGGTTGCCGCGTACGCGGGCCTGAAGGTTCTCCTCCGCCTCGTTGGGCGGCCGGTCGCCGAACAGGGGGGACAGGGTGTCCAGGTAGGCCGAAAACAGCCCTTCGATGCCGATTTCGTGGCAGGTCACCCCCAGATTACGGGCCAGTTGCATCGCATCGGTGCGGGATTCGTCCGCCGAATAGCGGGACGGCATGAACACGCAGGTGACGTTCTCCGCCCCCAGGGCTTCCGCCGCCAACACCGCCACCAGCGCGGAATCCACACCGCCCGACAGGCCGATCAGCGCCTTTTCAAAACCGTTTTTGGCGAAGTAGTCGCGGATGCCCAGCAGCAGGGCGCGGCGGATTTCCTCCAGACGCGACAGGGGCGCGTCGTGGGCGGTTTGCACCGGTGTTTTGGATGTGGGCAGGGGGGAATCGGACAGCACCACCGCATCCGCGGGGGCGGATTCCCCCCCGCTGGCGGGCAGATCGATCAGCAGCAGGGCCTCCTCGAACGCCGGGCCGTGAGCGAGCACCGTGCCGTCCGGGGTGACCACCAGGCTCTGGCCGTCGAACACCAGTTCGTCCTGACCGCCCACCAGATTGGTGTAACAGATGGTGGCGCCGCACTCGCCGGCCCGTTCCCGCAGCATCTGCTCCCGTTCCTCCCGCCTTCCCGCGTGGTAGGGGGAGGCGTTGATGTTCAGGATCAGGCGCGCTCCCGCCCGCCCCTGCGCGCGGGCGGGCCCATCGGCAATCCAGATGTCCTCGCATACGTTGATGCCGAACAGGGCCTGCCCCAGACGGAACACCGGGGCCTCGCCGCCGGGTGTGAAGTAGCGCTGCTCGTCGAATACGCCGTAGTTGGGCAGGTGCGCCTTGTGATAGACATGGGCCACCCGGCCGCCTCCCAGCACCGCCGCCGCGTTGTACAGGTGGTTGGCCGCCCGGTCCACGAACCCCACCACCGCGTGAATGCCGTCACAGGCGGCGGCGATCCGGTCCAGCGCGGCGCGGTTTTCGTCCACGAAGCGCGGGTGGAACAGCAGATCCTCCGGCGGATACCCGCACACCGCCAGTTCCGGAAACGCCACCAGGTGGGCACCGGCCCGCCTGGCCTCGTCGATGCGCGCCACGATGCGGTCCGCATTGGCGGACATGGCCCCCACGGTGGCGTTGATCTGGGCCAGGGCGATGCGGATGGGGGCGGGCGAACTCACAGGGCGGCTTCCTCGCGGCAGGTAACGGCGACAGGATTGAAAACCGGCCGATTATAGGCCGAACCGAAGGGCATTGACAGGCGGCTCCCAAAACTGGTCTAATTTTCGACCCCAACCGAGTTGCGTCGACCGATCCGTGTGTTTTTGGTTTGCAGAAACAAAACGCCGTTCCCGGCCCGCACCGTTACGGGGGAAACTGATTCCCTGGCCTGTTTACCTGTTAAAAAAAGCGAGGAAACCATGTCCGAGCACGACGACGACCTGACCCTGGAGAGCGGCGAGGTTCTTACCGCGGACCAGATTAAAGACATCACCGTGGTTGGCGCTGGCCCCGCGGGCCTGTTCACCGTGTTTTCCGCCGGTGTCCAGGAGGCCAACTGCCGGGTGATCGACAGCATGCCGCAGGTGGGCGGCCAGCTCACCGCCCTGTATCCGGAAAAGGTCATCTACGACGTTCCCGGCTTCCCCAAGGTTACCGCCAAGGAACTGGTGGACCGGCTGCACGAGCAGGCCCAGCAGTTCAAGCCGGAGATTCACCTGAACGAGACCGTGGTCGACGTGCAGCGCCTGAAGAACCGCATCCTGGCCGTCACCACCAGCGCGGGCAACGTGTTCTACTCCCGTTCGGTGGTCATTGCCGCCGGCATCGGCGCCTTCACCCCGCGCGTGCCGGACGAGGACCTGTTCGCCAAACACGGCGAGGACAAGGGCGTCTACACCGCCGTGCGCGACAAGTCGGTGTTTGCCGGCAAGGACGTGGTCATCCTGGGTGGTGGTGATTCGGCCGTGGACTGGGTGATGGGCCTGGGCGAGGCCGCCAAATCCCTGCACGTGGTGCACCGCCGCAACGAGTTCCGCGCCGCCGGCCACAGCGTTTCCGTCATGCGCGACATGGCCGAGAAGGGGACCGTGAACATCATCACCCCTTACAACTTCAAGACCATGGACGTGGACGGCAACGGCCACGTGACCAGCGTCACGGTGGAGAACAAGGACGGCGAGGAGCTCAACCTCAAGTGCGACCGTCTGCTGTGCCTGCTCGGGTTCAAGAATGACCTGGGGCCGATCGTGAAGTGGGACCTGCGTTTCGAGGACTCCGCCATCAAGGTGGAAGCCGACATGCAGACCAACATTCCGGGCGTGTTCGCGGTGGGCGATATCGCCTCCTACCCGCAGAAGATCAAGCTGATCCTCACCGGGTTTGCGGACGCTTCCATCGCGGTGCAGAACTGCATCCCCTACATCCGCCCGGGCAAGAAGGCCTCGCACGTGTTTACCAGTGTGCGTGGCCTGCCGGCCGGATCCAAGTAGCTCTGTTCCCCGGGGGCCGGAAGTCGGCCCCCGGGGGGCTTTTTGCCGCGCCGCTTGACACGCGGCGCGGGGGGCGTAGAATTCCCGACCAATGACACGGGAGCACCCTGACATGGGAGCCGCCCAGTGAGAAGTTCTCCGGAGAAAAATCAGGGGGACTTCTTTGACGCCTTGGCGCGTCTGCGGCCGCCATTAATCCTCACCATCCTGCTGCTGCTGGTCGGCACCATGGGATTTATGGCGATCGACGGCTTCCCGTTTGTGGACGCCCTGTACATGACGGTGATCTCGGTGGCCACCGTCGGCTTCGGCGAGATACACCCGCTGTCCAACGCGGGGCGCATTTTCACCATGGGGCTGATCTTCGGCGGCTTCGCGGTGTTCACCTACTCCGTCGGTGTGTTCGTCGAGGTGATTACCCGGCGCGACATGTTCGGCCTGTTCCGGATCCAGACCATGGAAGCACGCATCAGACAGTTCACCGACCACTACATTATCGTTGGCTACACCGCCATCTCCCAGGAGCTGGCCTCGGTGTTCAAGCGGCGCGGGGTGGATTTTGTGGTGATCGAGGCCGAGGCCAACCGGTTGCGCAAACTGAAGCAGGACAACATCGAGTTCTTCATCCAGGGCGACTATTTCAAGCACGAGAGCTACCGCAAGGCGGCGGTGGGGCAGGCGCGCGGCATCATCACCACGTTCAAGAACGATTCGGACAACATCACCGTGGTGGTGACCGGCCGCATTGTGGAAGACGCCACCGGGCGCGACCTGTTTATCGTCAGCACCTGCTCCGATGCCGAATCCAAGGCGCGTCTGGAGCGGGTGGGGGCCGATTACGTGATCAGCCCGGACAATCTGATCGGAACCCGCATCGGCTCCCTGGCCCTGCGCCCGCCGACCCTGGGCGCCCGCAGCATTCTGGAGCAGGTGGCGTTCGGCGAGTACACCGAACTGGACATCCGCGAGGTGTCGGTGGAAGCGGAGATGCCCATCACCGGCAAGACCATCCGCGATTCCGACCTGCGCAAACGGACTGGCGCCTACGTGGTGGCCATCAAGCGCGAGGGGCGCAAGGTGCATATCAACCCGTCCCCCGAGGAGCGCATTCGCCCGGGCGACACGTTGATGGTGATCGGCACGCCCAAGCAGTTGGACCGCATGGCGGAAACCCTTCAGGAAAAGGCGGTGGCCACCGGCGCCACCCCCAAAGCGTAAGGAGCACGCAACATGGACTGGGGTAAGGTCGCCTCCATATTTTTCATCCTGATGGCGCTGACCAGCAACGCCAGCTTTGTGTACGGCGGGGATCCGTACAACCTGGTAATCACCGTCGCCATGAGCCTGATCGCCACGCTGCTCAAGCTGGGGTCGCGCAAGACCCTGGGTGCGGAGTTGATGGCCACCAGTCTGGTGGCGGACCTGCACCTGATCCCGGCGATGGTGGCCTTTTTCGGCTTCGGCGAAGTCACCCTGGCCAAGGGGCTGGCCATCGGGGCGCTGGTGGCCAACGTGATTTCGGTCGCTTTGATTACCATCGACACGATTCTTGATACCATTAAGGAAGAAGAGGACTTCCTCTAATCCACCGGGTCCGGGGGGCCCGGGCATTGCCCGATGAAAGGGGCCGCGCCCGCGGGTGCGCCAACAACAGCGAGAACATGACCACCGAACATCTTTTTTTGCGCGCCTGCCTGCGCCAGGCGGTGCCGCGCCGCCCGGTCTGGATGATGCGTCAGGCCGGCCGTTACCTTCCCGAATACCGCGCGACCCGCGCCCGGGCAGGTGGATTTTTGAACCTGTGCAAAACCCCGGAACTGGCCTGTGAGGTCACCCTCCAGCCCATTGACCTGATGGGCGTGGATGCTGCCATCCTGTTCTCGGACATTCTGGTGATTCCCGAGGCCATGGGCATGGAATTGCAGTTTCTGGAAGGGGAGGGGCCGCACTTCCCCAATCCGATCCGCAACGCCGCCGACGTGGCCAAGCTGACCGATCCGGACCCGGAAGTGGAACTGCGCTACGTGATGGATGCCCTGCGCCTGATCCGCAAGGAACTGAACGGCCGCGTACCGCTGATCGGCTTCACCGGTTCGCCGTGGACCCTGGCCACCTATATGGTGGAAGGGGGCGGCTCCAAGAATTTTTCCACCATCAAGAAGATGATCTACGCCGACCCGGTATCCGCCCACAAACTGCTGGAGCGGGTGACCGAAAGCGTGATCGCCTATCTGACCGCACAGGTGGCCGCTGGTGCCCAGGCGGTGCAGATTTTCGACACCTGGGGAGGCATTCTGTCCACCCTGGACTTCCGCGCCTTTTCGCTCAATTACATCAAGCGCATCGTGCAGGCCGTGCCCAAAGTGGGCCCGGACGGCCAGCGGGTGCCGGTGATCGTGTTCGTAAAGGGCGGCGGTCAGTGGCTGGAAGACATTGCCGACACCGGCTGCGACGTGATGGGGCTGGACTGGACCACCGACCCGACCGAGGCCCGCCGCCGCGTGGGTGACCGGGTGGCCTTCCAGGGCAACATGGACCCGTGCGTGCTGTATGCCCCGCCGGAGGTTATCGCCCAGCGCACCCGCGCCATGCTGACCGCTTTTGGCGACGATCCGGGCCACATCGCCAACCTGGGGCACGGCATTCTGCCGGACATTCCGGTGGAACACGCCAAGGCCTTTATCCAGGCCGCCCAGGCGGAGATCGGCGGATGACGCCGCCGGTGATCCTGCCCGGTGGCGGCAGCGGCCCGGTGGTCATCAACCGGGAACTGATCGCCAAGTACGACCAGCCGGGGCCGCGCTACACCAGCTACCCCACGGCGCCGCACTTTTCCGAGGACTTCGGCGCCGACCAGTATCTGGCCGAGATCGACCGCAGCAACCGGGAGGAGGCGGACCGGGACCTATCCCTTTACTTCCACATCCCGTTCTGCGACACCCTGTGCTGGTATTGCGGCTGCAACGTGGTGGTCACCCAGAAGCGGGAGAAGGCGCTGCCCTACGTGGACTACCTCAAGCGCGAGGTGGACATGGTGGCGGAGCGTATTGCCAAGGGGCGCAAGGTCACCCAGTTGCACTGGGGCGGTGGCACGCCCACCTATCTGGAAGCGGAGCAGATCCGCGACATCATGAGCCACGTGCACTCCCGCTTCGAGATTTCGGACAGCATGGAGGCCAGCGTGGAGCTGGACCCTCGCGATTGCACCCGAGATCGGCTGGCGGCTTTGCACGAGTTCGGCTTCAACCGCGCCAGCATGGGCATTCAGGATTTTGACCCGGAGGTGCAGAAGGCGGTCAACCGCATTCAGCCCGAGGACCTGACCTGGAAAGTGATCGACTGGTGCCATGAACTGGGCTACAAGTCGGTCAACGTGGACCTGATCTACGGCCTGCCGTTCCAGACCACCGAGCGCTTTGTGCGCACGGTGGAGGAAGTGATCCGCATGAACCCGGAGCGCATCGCCACCTTCAATTATGCCCATGTGCCATGGCTCAAGAAGCATCAGGTGCTGATCCGGGAGGAGGACCTGCCGACCCCGGAGGAGAAGCTGCACATCTTCGAGATGATCTCCCACCGTTTCCACGAGGCGGGCTATGAGTTCATCGGCATGGATCACTTCGCCAAGCCGGACGACGAGATCGCCATCGCCCAGCGGGAGGGCACCCTGTACCGCAACTTCCAGGGTTACACCACCCACGCCGGGTGCGACCTGTATGCCTTTGGCATCACCGCCATCGGCCAGATGCGGCGCAGCTATTTCCAGAACGTGAAGAAGATCAGCGACTACTACGCCGCCATCGACGCGGGCCGCCTGCCGGTGGAACGCGGCATCATCCTGAGCGAGGAAGACCTGCTGCGGCGCGACGTGATCACCCGCCTGATGTGCAATTTCGAGCTGCACCCGGCGGATTTCGAGGCCGAGTACGGCATCGACTTCGACCGGCATTTTGAAAAGGCGCTCAAGCCGTTCGCCGAATTCGAGGCCGACGGCCTGATTGTGCGGGAGGGCCGCACCATCAAGGTGACGGCGGCGGGCCGCATGCTGATCCGCAACATCGCCATGCCCTTTGACGAATACCTGGGCACCAAACCAGGGCAGCGGTTCAGCCGCACGGTATAGGTCAGGGGAGCGCCATCCCGGCCAGGTCACCCGGTGCAGACGTGGCCATCCGTTGCGCCAGCGCCGGAATATCCACCCCCCAAAAGCCCCCCGGGTAGCGCGCCAGCTTTTCGATCGCCTTGTCCAGATTGGCCCGGGCCGCTGTTTCCCGCCCCTGATTGTGGGCGTGCAGGGCGGCGCAAAGCTGGATCAGGCCGCGCAACACGAACTCCGCGTCGTCCTCCGGGCCATTGCCCATCCGCTTCCAGGCACACTCCCATGCCTCATGGGCGTGCCAGTAGTGTTGTTGATGGAACAGGTCGATGCCGCGCGCGAAGTGCGCCGCCTGTTCGGGGCTTTGCAGCGGTTCCGCGACCGGGCCGGTCAGCCGTTCCGGGTCGCGTTTTTTGGGGGGCACGGGGGATTACTTTAGATCCGCCGCGCAGCGGAAGCCAACGTCGCGCAGGCGGGCGTTGGGGCTGTCGTAGCCCCGGAACGAGGAGCGGGCGGAGATCGCCACCACCTTCTGGTAGGTATCCCCGTGAAAATGCCCCAGCGCCTCGAACGACAGGCCGCGCATCACCTTGAACGGCGGGTTTTCGGAAAACGCGGTCACCCCTTCGGTGCTGCCGGGGTAGGGGGCGTAGTCGGCATCCACCCACTCCCACACGTTGCCGCTCATATCCACCGCGCCGTAGGGGCTGGTCCCGCCCGGCGTGGTGCCCACCGGGCGGGAGCGGCCCCGGTCGTAAGGGCCGGTGGACAGGTTGGCGCGGTACGCCTCAAAGGAATTTCCCCACGGATAGATGTGGTTCTCCGGGCCCCGCGCCGCGTGCTCCCATTCGGCCTCCGTTGGCAGGCGTGCCCCGCGCCACTGGCAGTAATGCTGTGCATGGTGCCAGGTTACGTAGGCCACCGGATAATTGCCCTGACCCGCCGGGTGACGACGGCGTGACCAGTCGTCCGGCGCGTGAATCTGCGGGTTGGCGTCGATGAACTGCTGATAGGCGGCATTGGTCACCTCGGTGCGGTCCAGCAGGAAGCCATTCACCCGTACCGAATGCCACGGGTGCTCGTCGGTATAAAACGGTTCCGGCAGACCGAGGTTGATGCCCTCCATTTCCTCGTCCACCATCTGCGTGCCCATGAAGAATGACCCGCCGGGAATACGCACCATGCCCGGCTCCGGGGCGGTGGACGGGGCGGTGGCGCAGGCGGAAACCACCAGGCACAGAACGGCGGGGAGGAGGATTGACGCTTTCATAGGGCCGCATTATAGCAACCCCCAAACGGCGAAGGGGCGGCCCCCCCGGTTAAACCGGAGAAACCGCCCCTTGCACAGGGGGGAGGAACCTGGGTGCCTCCTACCTTCTTATGGAACGGATCAGACCCGGGCGGCGCCTGTCTTGCGCGCGATCCAGGCATCCAACGCCTCGTCGAAGTAGTTGGTGGAACTCTGAATCGCGTCCGAGACCTTTTCACGGTAATGTTCGCGCCCTTCGTCCAGGAACGGCTCCACCGCGTCGCGCAGGTTGCCGTTCTGAATGCCTTCCTTCACCGCCTCCTCGTTGTACAGGGCGATGTCGGAGATGATGGTGCGCGCCAGACGCTGGGCCTTGGCATGTTCCGGATCGTCGGACATGGGCTTGCTGATGGCGGCGGTGACCGGAGCCGCGGGGGCGGCCGGTTCCTGCACCAGCGGAGCCGCGGGCTCGGCCGGCTGCACCAGGGGCGGCTCCTGCATCACCGGCGGTTCCATGACCGGCTCGGGCGGAGCGACTTCCATCACGGGCTCCGGAGAAGTCATCTCCGTAACCGGCTCGGGCGGAGCCATTTCCATGACCGGTTCCGGGGCAGCGGGTTGTGCGGGGGCGGGCTGACCGCCTCCCAGCATGGTCTGAACGGCGTTCACCACCGCTTCGGCCCCGGCCACGGCGGGCATGGTATGGTCCGCGCCCGGCACTGGCAGCGAGGATTGCGGGTCCGGGTTCAGACCCAGTACCAGCGTGTTGCGGGTGACGTTGCTCTTTTTGAGGATCTCGCCCATGCCCATGCCGAATACCGGCTCGAAGCCGCCGTCGATCACGGCCAGGTTCGGCACGTTCTGCCCCAGGGCCTCGAGGGCCTGCCGTGCGTCGCCGCCTTCAAGCACCTGATACCCGGCGGCCTGCAACGCCCCCGCATATGCGGCACGCATTTGCGGGTCCTGCATGACGACGGCCACTTTCGGGGTGGCGTCGGCAGTGGCCGAGGCACCGGCACGGATGATGGTGGCTGTAACCGATATACCGACAACCGCACCACATTGCCCGCAGGTGACGTCGGCGCAAAGGCGCTCGTCCACCGCGAGAACATCCAGCGCCTGATGGCAGGAAGGACATGCCAGTTTCATTTAATCTCTCCCTATAAAGGGCTTTAACAATTCCCGTCACTCCCGCTGGTTTTAGCGGAGCCCAAGGCAACGAGTTGAAAATCTTGCCTGCGTTACAGACATTTTCGGTACGCCCCCCCGGTTGCCTTGAGCACCATCTCCGGTTTTTTTGAAAAATGTGCGAATACGCGACGAAATGCCTCGGATTCGCGTTCACAATTGTGCGCGCCGTACGAATATGTACATATTGTTCCACTTGACCCCGCTTTTCCGGCGGTGGTACAAAGAGCATCCAAATTCCGCGGCTTGCCCCGGTGTTCCATCCCCCCGAAAGCGAAGCCTGCCCCCATGAGCCAGATGCCACACCCCAACGCGCCCGATTCCGAGCACACCCTGCGCAATCTATTGTTGCTGCTGGCCGGTTTTGTGGTCGTGATGTCCAGTTCCGCCCTGGTGGGCCTGTATGTGGACTGGCTGTGGTTCCGCGAAGTGCAATTCGCCCAGGTGTTCAACACCATTCTGGGCAGCAAACTGGCGCTGGGGGCGGGGGCGGGGGCGATCTGCTTTGGCCTGTTCTACGTCAATCTGCGGCATGCGGCACGCTTTCCCAAGGAACACCTGATCCGCATGATGCAGGCCCAGGGGCAAGTGCTTCCGGTCAAGGAGATGCTCGACCGCTTTCTGGGCCCCGCGGTGGTGGTTGCCAGTGCCCTGATCGCGCTCATGAGCGGGCTGAAGGCCTCCTCCGAATGGCAAAGCATGCTGCTGTTCACCGATGGAGTACCGTTCGGAACGGTCGATCCGCAACTGGGCCGGGATCTGGCCTTCTATGTGTTTGAACTGCCGTTCGTCCACTTTGTGCAGTCGTGGCTGCTGGGCAACTTGATGTTCGCCCTGGTGCTGAGCGCCGCCGCTTACTTCCTGCTGGGCGGCATTCTGCTCACCCCGGTGGGTCCGGTGCTCGATCCGCGTGTGTGCCGCCATCTGGGCGTGCTCGGCGGCGTGGTGCTGGTGCTGATGGGCATCGGGTTTTACCTGGATGTTTTCGACACCCTGGTTTCCCGGAACGGGGTGGTCACCGGCGCCACCTACGCGGACGTTTACGCCCGCATTCCGGCCTACAAGCTGCTTGCGATGGCCACCGCGGTGGCGGGTGCGGCGGTGGCCTGGCTGGGCTGGAACGGGCAGTGGAAGCTGCCGGTGTTCGTGGTGGGTGGCGTGCTGGTGCTGTCGTTCCTGGGCACCGGGGTGCTGCCGGGGATGTTGCAGAAATACCAGGTGGTTCCCAACGAGATCGTCAAGGAATCCGAATTCATCAAGCGCAACATTGCCGCCACCCGCGACGGATTTGGCCTGACCCACATCGCCGCCGAGGAATTCCCCGCCGCCGATTCCCTCACCGCCGCCAGCCTGGAAAAAAACCACGCCACCATCGAAAACGTGCGCCTGTGGGACCACAAGCCCCTGCTGGCCACCTATCGCCAGTTGCAGCAGATTCGCACCTATTACGATTTTGTGGACGTGGATAACGACCGCTATCTGGTGAATGGCGAAACGCGTCAGGTGATGCTGTCCCCCCGCGAGCTGTCCTACGGCAACCTGCCGGGAGGCGCCAACTGGATCAACGAGCACCTGACCTACACCCACGGTTACGGTGTTTCCGTCGGGCCGGTGAACCGCATCAGCCCGGAAGGGTTGCCGGAGTTTTTTGTAAAGGACATTCCCCCGGTGTCCTCCACCCCGTCGCTGAACGTTTCCCGTCCGGAGATCTACTACGGCGAGGAAGCCAACGAATACGTCTTTGTGCGCACCCGCGCCAAGGAATTCGACTATCCGGTGGGGGACCAGAACCAGTACGCCTCCTACATCGGAACCGGCGGCGTGCCGGTGTCGGGGACGTTCAGGAAGCTGCTGTTCGCCTACCACTTCCACACCACCAAGATCCTGTTCTCCTCCGACATCGTGCCGGAGAGCCGGATGATGTACTACCGGGGCATCAAGGACCGGGTGTCCAAGGTGGCCCCCTATCTGGCCTGGGATTCGGACCCCTACATGGTGATCCGCGCCGATGGCACCCTGGCTTGGATTCTGGACGGCTACACGGTTACCCGCCGCCTGCCGTATTCCGAGCCGATGGAAGGCGGGTGGAACTACATCCGCAATTCGGTGAAGGCCGTGGTGGACGCCTATAACGGTTCCATCACCCTGTACATCTCCGATGCGTCGGACCCGATCATCCAGACCTACGCATCCATCTTTCCCGGCACGCTCCAGCCGCTGGAGAAGATGCCCGCCGACCTGCGCGCCCACCTGCGCTATCCGCAGGACCTGTTCAGCGTGCAGGCGCAGATGCTCCAGAAGTACCACATGCAGGATCCGCAGATCTTCTACAACAACGAGGACCTGTGGGAGATCCCCCGTCAGGGCGACCGGCCGGCCCAGCCCTACTACACCATCATGAAGCTTCCGGGACAGGAGAAGGAGGAGTTCATCCTGCTGATGCCCTATACCCCCTCCCGGCGCGACAATATGACCGCATGGCTGGCGGCGCGCTCGGACGGGGAGGTGTATGGCCAGAAGGTGGTTTACCTGTTCCCCAAACAGAAGCTGATCTACGGCCCCCGCCAGATCGAGGCCCGCATCGATCAGGACGCCGAGATATCCAAGCAGCTCACCCTGTGGAGCCAGCGCGGCTCCCAGGTGATTCGCGGCACGTTGCTGGTGATCCCCATCGAGGATTCGCTGCTGTACATCGAGCCCCTCTATCTGGCCGCCGAACGCGGCTCCCTGCCGGAACTGCGGCGGGTGATCGTCTCCTACGGCAACCAGATGGCCATGGAGCCGAATCTGGAGATGGCATTGCAGAAAATCTTCGGCGGCGGCCTGCGTGGCATCGAACAGCGTGTGGCCGCGCCCGGAGAAGAGGCCATCCCCCAGGTGAAGCTCACCGGAGAAGAACTGGCCCGGCGCGCCCAGAAGACCTTTGACGCGGCCAGAACCGCCCAGCAGGAAGGCGATTGGGCCACCTATGGCGAACGCCTGAAGGAACTGGAAGAAATCATCCGGGAGTTGAACCGTTAATCACGGGTCGAGCGTTTTCCAGTTCGCATCGCAGTTAGAAAAAAACGCTGGCTTTTTGGGCTTGCTCCGCTGGGGGGGGAGCTATTCGTCCAGTCGAGACGGGGGGGCGTTGATCTCCCACTGTCGCTCTATCACGTTGGCCACCAGTTGGGTGTTCGTGCGCGCCAAGGCGTAGTCGCCCGACGGTTTCTGGCATGAGATATGCGGCGTTTTTTCCGGCGTGTTCGGTACGGCGGATACCCTTTCCATGCACTCAATGCTGAAGGGCGGCACCCGGTTGTCCGTTTCCTTGAACCAGACCAAACTGCCAGTCCTCTCCTGAGGGGGCGGAACGCCGTCTTTGGTAATGCGGTGGTAGATCGCCCTGACCATCCACTCGGCACTTGCCGGGGAGCAGCTTGTTTAGGTTGATAGTGGCAGGCCGGAGTTCACCGGGTACGCCATCGTCTCTCGCCAATCCAGATGGCGATACAGGCGCATCCGGTGGCCAGAGGGGCGGCAAAGCCTGAGTGATGTTGCAGGTTGGTGCCGCCCAGCCACAGGCCACCCAGACCCATACCGATAAGGGCCGGGGCCAGCCAGTGAAACCGTGCCACGCCGAGGGCCAGTAATGCGCCGCCAGCCGCCGCACCCGCTCCGGCGATGGCGGCCAGTTGTGCGAAGGGCACAACTGTCATCTGAAACAGCAGCCCGGTCCCGCAAAGGACCAGTCCGGTGTTTGCGGCTGCCCAGCTACTCCAGAAGTCAACACGTCCCATCAGATGCAGTACCACGGCGGCCAGCCCCGCCAGCAGCCCAAGGGCAATGGCAAACGGTCCCAGCATGGTGGCGGTGCCATAAATCAGTGGCAGCTTCGCCGGAGCGATTGATCCGACGAAATACATCAGCGCAAAAACGCCCAGTGTTATGGCCATGATGCGGTTAATGGCAAGCATGATGCGGGCGATGGATGGTTTCACTATATGCAACTTACCCAACAGTGTGGGTGCGAGATGAGCAGCCAACGGATGTTTTCAACGCTCAGGTCATCCCAGTGTTCAGGAGACAGTCCCTTGGGTAGTTTATTAATCAGGCAAGCACGTGCACAGTCAGTCCACACTCCGCTTCCCAACTCCTCGCATATTTCTAGGTAAGCACTGCCTTCAGGGTAATGACTTTTGCACTCACCCGGACCCACCGACGGCATTTTTCGAATAATGTCATACGGGTCTTTTCCCATATAGTGACTGCCATGACCGGTGCCGCTTACTTCCACTTCCGACTGGTCCCCCGAGACGATTTCTGCCAGTGGTCTCGGTTTCCATACGGTTGGAACATTAGGCTGCGCTTCTTGTAACTGCGCCCGCGGCTGCGGCGATGAGACCTTCCTTCCGATACCGTCAAGAATTTCCGAGATCGATTTTCGGGATTGGGATGGCGGAACTTTATTTTTGTAAAGGTTCGTTCTTCTCCCCATCAATAGTCTCCTAAGTAATCTCACAAGTAAATAAGTTTCTGTACGCTTGCCAAGGCTACGTATTTCAAGTTCTCTGGCCGTTGCGAATCCAGTGAATCTGGCCGGACCTTATCCATCAGCAAATATGACACTGAGCCCAGTTCTGCGCGTAGCACCTCAGGAGGTCTGGTATAATCAATCGTTCAAAAATCCATTCGCGTGTCCTCGGTGTGTTCGGGGCCCCCATATTCCACAAGGTGTTGTGATGCTGAATCGCTGGAACGATCTAGAGGCCGCCAAATACAAGGGTGACCTGCCCCTGCGCGTGTATACCTCGCGCCTGCTGGGGGCCGACCCGGCTCTGGTGCTGCACGGGGGCGGGAATACCTCGGTCAAATCCACCGTTACCGATCTGCTGGGCGAATCCGTGGACGTGCTCTACATCAAGGGCTCCGGATGGGATCTGGAGACCATCGAGGAGCAGGGCTTCCCCGCGGTGAAGATGGACCACCTGTTAAAACTGCGCCACCTGAAGGTGCTGGCCGACGCCGACATGGTCAACACCCAGAAGACGCACATGATGAACGCGTCGTCGCCGAATCCGTCCATCGAAACCCTGTTGCACGCCTTCCTGCCGTTCAAATTCGTCGATCACACCCACTCCGACGCGGTGGTGGCCCTCACCGATGTCAAAAACGGCGAAGCCGCCGTGCGTGAGGTGTATGGCGACCGTTTCGGCATCGTCCCCTACGTGCAGCCCGGCTTCGATCTGGCCCGTGTGTGCGCAGAACTATTTGAAAAGGCGCCGGAAAGCGAGGGCATGATCCTCATGAAGCACGGCATCTTCACCTTTGCCGATACCGCAAAGGAAAGCTACGACCGCATGATCGACGCGGTGCAGGAGGCCGAGGACTACCTGAACGAAAAGAAGGGTTCCCGCGTCATTTTCAGCGCCCGCGCGGACATTTCCAGACCCACCGTCGATGTCGGCCACCTGATGGCCGCCGTGACCTCCGCCCTCAACGCCGAGGGGAGCGTCAAGCTGGCCACCCTGGACGACAGCCCGGAGGTGATGCGCTTCGTGAACAGCGCCGAGGCCAGGGCCCTGTCCCAGGTCGGCCCCGCCACGCCGGACCACGTGATCCGCACCAAGGCCCTGCCGCTCTACTGGGATGCGCCCGATCTATCGTCCCTGGACGCCTTCGAGGAGGGCATCCGCGCCCAGGTGGAGCGCTACAAGGCCGCCTACAAGGACTATTTCGAGGTCCACAACGCCAAGAGCCCGGTGCAGAAGATTCTGCTCGATCCAAACCCGCGCGTGCTGCTGATCCCCGGTCTGGGCATGATTTCCACCGGCGGATCGGTGAAGGACGCGGGCATCGTGGCCGACATCTACCGGCACACCATCGACGTGTTCGAATGGGCCGCGTCCCACGGGGAGTACTCGGTTCTCTCTCCCCAGGACCTGTTCAACATGGAATACTGGGACCTGGAGCAGGCCAAGCTGAAAAAGAGCGGCGGCGCCAAACCGAATCTGGCCGGGCGGGTGGCGGTGGTCACCGGCGCCGGGTCCGGCATCGGTGCGGGGGCCGTGCGCGAGATGGCCGCCCAGGGGGCCCATGTGATCGGCATCGACATCAACGAGGCCGCCCTCAAGGCGCTGGAAAGGGAGCTCGGCAAGGGCTTTACCGCCGCCCCCGCCGACATTACCGATCCCGAGGCCATGGCCCGTGCCTTCGAGGCCGGAGCGCGGCGTTATGGGCGCATCGACATCCTGTTTGCCAATGCCGGGGCGTTTTCCAAAAGCTGCACCATCGAGGAAATGGACCCGGCCATCTGGAACGGCGGTATGAACCTCAATCTGTCCGCCCAGGTGTGGACCCTGAAAGCCGCAATTCCCTACCTGAAGCGCGCCCGTGGGCGCGCCGACGTGGTGCTGATGGGCTCCAAGAACGTGCCCGCCCCAGGCCCCGGCGCGGCGGCCTACAGTTGCGCCAAGGCGGCGGTCACCCAGTTGGGCCGCGTGGCGGCGCTGGAGTTGGCCCAATACGGCATCCGTGTGAACACCGTTCACCCGGACGCGGTGTTCGATACCGGCGTGTGGACCGATGAAACCCTGAAAGCCCGCGCCGAGCACTACGGCCTCACCGTCGATCAGTACAAGCGCAAAAACCTGCTCAAGGCCGAAATCACCTCCCGCCAGGTAGGCCGACTCGTGGCCGACATGTGCGGCGCGGCGTTCCAGAACACCACCGGCGCCCAAGTCCCCGTGGACGGCGGCAACGACCGCGTCATCTAGGGGGGGCGGGGCCCCTTCCGTATCCGAAGGGATAACCCGGTCATGGTTGGATGACAGGCCTCCACCCTGCGATGGACGTGGGGATTCCCGCGCCAGCCGAGCCTAGCGCGATAGAAAAATAACCCGTCCCGGTGCCACGCCGTGCCGCTCCAGCCAGCCGGCGGTGCCTTCCACAAAATGGCGGGTCGGATACGCGGGGCCGTACAGGGGGCACGGCTCCTTTTCGCACGGGGGGATGTTCTTCTCCACCGCCAGCACGGTACCGCCGGAGTCGATCCATGCCGCGTCGATGGGGAAGTGGCAGTTCTTCATCCACAACCGGTGATCGCCATCAACCGGGTAGTGGAACAGCATCAGTTCGTCGTCGGGAAACGATTCCAGAAACATCAGCCCCCGGGAACGCTCGTCGCTGGTGGCCATAACCCGGGTAACCAACCGCTTGCCGTCGGGCAGGGTGATCCATCCGGACGACCCGGCGCTGGCAAGGGCGGGCAGTGCAAGCAGCAGCGCCGCCAGTAAATACGGCCGTGCGCGGAGCACCTAGCTCTCGCGGGAGAAGCGCTCGTACCGCTCCACTTCCGCGGTGTTGCCCACCACCACCGGCACGCGCTGGTGCAGGTCGGTGGGCTCAATCTCCAGAATGCGTTCGGTGCCGGTGGTGGCGGCGCCGCCGGCCTGATCGGCCAGATAGGCCATGGGGTTGGCCTCGAACAGCAGGCGCAGCTTGCCATGGCTCATGCCGGCATCCTTGTTGTCCTTCGGATACAGGAACACGCCGCCCTCCAGCATGTTGCGATGAAAATCCGCCACCATCGCGCCAATGTAGCGGTGGCCATAGGGCCGGTGGGTGTCGGGGTCGATCTGCTTGCACCAGTCCACGTAGCGGCGGGTGTTGGTGTCCCAGTAGGCGCTGTTGCCTTCGTTCACGCTGTAGAACTTGCACCGCTGCGGATAGCGGATCTTGGTGTGGGACAGGACGAACTCGCCCACCGTGGGGTCCAGCGTGAATCCGTATACGCCCAGCCCGGTGGAATAGACCAGCACCGTGGAAGAGCCGTACATCACGTAGCCCGCGGCCACCTGATGGCGACCGGCCTGCATGCAGTCGGCGGCGGTGGCGTTGCCGGTGCTCTTTTTGGGCAGGATCGAAAAGATGGTGCCGATGCTGGCGTTGACGGCGATGTTGCCGGAGCCGTCCAGCGGGTCCATGTTGACCACATATTTTCCGGCGCGGGACGGCTCCACCAGCAGGGGCTCCGGGTCTTCCTCGGAGCCGATGGCGCACACCCGGCCGCTGTGGGACAGATAGCCGGACAGCAGGTCGTTGGCGTAGATATCCAGCTTCTGCACCACCTCGCCCTGCACGTTCACGTCACCGGTGGCGCCAATGATGTCGTTCAGGCCCGCACGGCGCACCTCGCGGGAGATCACCTTGGCGGCCACCGCGATGTCGTGCAACAGGTTGGTAAGGGTGCCCGAGGTGGGCCCGTGCCGCCGCTCCTCGTCAATGATGTGCCGTTCGATGGTGGTGAGGGTCATGGGTCCCGTGGGGCAGTGGGTTTATAAAATCAACGGGTTCAGCGGAAATTATTAAACTGCAATGGCAGGTCGAAATCCTGCTCCTTGAGGTGCTGCATAACCGCCTGCAGGTCGTCCCGCTTCTTGCCGGACACCCGCACCTGCTCTCCCTGAACCGCCGCCTGCACCTTGATCTTCATGTCCTTGATGGCCTTGACGATCTTCTTGGCCTTGTCGGCGGGGATGCCCTGTTTGAGGGCGACGGTCTGGCGCACGGTGGCGCCGGTGGCGGGCTCCACCTTGCCGTACTCCAGCGACTTGAGCGACACGCCGCGCTTTACAAGACGCTCTTCCAGCACCCGGACCACGCTTTCCAGCTTGCCCTTGTCATCGGAGTGCAGCACCAGCAGCTTGTCGTTTTCCAGGGTGATTTTGCTCACGCTGCCCTTGAAGTCGAAGCGCTGGGTGATTTCCTTCATCGCCTGGTCGACGGCGTTGGTGACCTCCGGCAGATTCAGCTCGGAGACAATATCGAATGAACTGTCGCTGGCCACGGGGATTAAAACAGCATCGCGCCGATGATGCCCAGGCCCAGAATGGTGCTGATCACCAGCACACCGATCGTCCACTGCTTCAGATCCATATTCTCGCTCATTGAAAGCTCCCAGAAAGAGGCGGGCGCGGCCTGACAAACCAGCGCGCCCGAGGTTGGTCCACGGGGGTGCCCGAATTATAGGTAGGGAAGCCCTTCGGGGCAAGCGCCCACAGTGTGCTGCACGGATTTCCGATCATCGTGTATGCTTTCACTCGGCGGGATGAACGGAATCACCTTTACATTGGGCATGCAGCGCATTGGCTGACGAACCCCGGCCGCAGCACCCGGATCACGATCCGGTGAGCGATGGCCCACACCCAGACGATAACGGGATCTCCGCAGGCACGGATGCCCCGGAGACCCCATCGGTAGACACCCCACCGGGTGACGGCGGTCCACCGGACGACGGCCCCCCTCCGGGCGATGGGGGTCCCCCGGGCGATGGTGGCGATCCGCCGCCCACCCCGTGGCAGCGGTTCAAGGCGGCGCTGCGCCCGTACCTTGCCTGGGTGTGGAGGCACAAAAAGCCGATTCTGATCGTCAACGGCGCGCTGGCGCTGGCGCTGGCCGGATGTGTCGCCGTGTGGCTTTCGTTCCTGGCGCGGGAACTGCCGGACATCAGCAACCTGCGCGACTACACGCCGGGCACCATCACCCGCATCTACGACATCAACGGCGACCTGATGGGGGAATATTTTTCCGAGCGCCGGGTTTATGTGCCGCTGGAACGCATGCCGCGCCACCTGATCGACGCCCTGCTGGCGGTGGAGGACACCCGCTTTTACGAGCACGGCGGCATCGATATGGTGCGCATTGGCGGGGCCATTTGGGCCAACATCAAAAGCCGTGGCCGAGCCCAGGGCGCCAGCACCATCACCCAGCAGTTGGCGCGCACCCTGTTTCTGAGCCGTGAAAAGAGTTATATCCGCAAGATTCGCGAGGCAATGCTGTCCCTCAAAATGGAGCGGCTGCTGTCCAAGGACGAAATTCTCGAGCTGTACCTGAACGAAATTTACCTGGGTAACGGCGCCTACGGTGTGCAGGCGGCGGCACGGGGCTATTTCGGCAAAAATATCGAGGACGTCACCCTGCCGGAGGCGGCCTTCCTGGCGGGTCTGCCCCGGGCTCCGAGCCACTACACCCCCTATACCGATCCGGTGGCCGCCAAAAAGCGGCAGGGGACCGTGCTCTCCCGCATGCACGAGGAGGGGGTGATCGACCGGGAGGAATTCCGGCTGGCCTACGCTGCCGACCTGCTGTTCCAGCGCCGCCAGCGCATCGAGCGACAGTCGCCCTATTTTCTGGAGGAAGTGCGCAAGCACCTGGCCTCCACCTATGGCGATGATGCGGTCAATCAGGGCGGCCTGAATGTGTTTACCACCATGGATGCCACCATGCAGCAGGCGGCGGAGAAGGCGGTGGTGGACGGCCTGCGCAACCTGGACAAGCGGCAGGGGTGGCGCGGTCCGCTGCGACGGGTTTCCGAAGAGGAATTGGCCAAACTGCTGCCGCCGGACCCGGAAGCCGGGGAAAGCCAGGAGAAGCCTGAAGGCACCAGCCGCATGCGCACCGAACTGGATACGGAACGTATCTACGAGGCGGTGGTGACCGTGGTGACCGACGAGGGCGCCAGGGTGGACGTGGATGGTTTCGCCGGGGTCATCGACCGCAAGGACATGCAGTGGGCCCGCCGCCGCCTGTACGGCCCGGATCTGATCAAGGATGTGGCCGACCTCAAGGACTTCGTGCCCACCGAGCAATTGAAGCCGGGCGACGTGGTGCATGTGCGGGTGAAGGCACTGAAACCGCTCTCCTTCACCCTCACCCAGGTGCCGCGCGCCCAGGCGGCGTTGCTGGCGCTGGACCCGCACACCGGGGAAATCCGCGCCATGGTGGGTGGTTACAACTTCAACCTGAGCCAGTTCAACCGGGCGCTGGCGGCCAAACGCCAGTCGGGTTCGGCGTTCAAGCCGGTGGTGTATGCCACCGCGTTCGACCGGGGGTATGCGCCGTCCTCGGTGCTGATGGACACCCCCATCGTGTTCCGCGACGAGGAAAGCGGTCACGTGTGGAAGCCGGAGAACTACGGGCGGCGTTTCAAGGGCAACGTGTCCCTGCGCGAATCGCTGGTGCATTCACGGAACATCTCCACGGTAAAATTGCTGCAGGAACTGGGCATTGCGCCGGTGATCGCCTTTGCCCACAAGCTGGGTTTCGAGTCGGAACTGGCCCGTGATCTGTCGCTGGCCCTCGGCTCGTCCAGCGTGACGGTGCTGGAGGTGGCGCGGGCCTACGGGGTATTCGCTTCCGGCGGCATGCGCGTGGACCCATACTTCATCCGCCGGGTGGTGGACCGGGGTGGCACCACCCTGGAACTGGCCGAGCCGAATGCGGAACGGGTGATTTCCGAGGAAACCGCCTACATGATCAGCAATGTTCTGGAAGACGTGATCCGGAACGGTACCGGCCAGCGCGCCAAGCAGCTCCGGGCGCATCTGGGCGGCAAGACCGGCACCACCAACGACTTCACCGACGCCTGGTTTGTGGGCAGCAGCCCCAACATCACCCTGGCCGTGTGGGTGGGCATGGATGACCACACCACCTTGGGCAACAAGGAAACCGGCGCCAAGGCCGCATTGCCGATCTGGATCGACTTTATGCGCGAGGCGCTCAAGGTGGTGCCGGACGAGCCGTTCGCCATTCCGCCGGGCATTGTGTATGCAGCCGTCGACCCGGAAACCGGGCTGCTGGCCAAAAACGGCGACGAGGGCGTGGTGGAGGTGTTCACCCGAAAAACCCGGCCGAAGCGTTCCAGCACTGAGGATTACAGCTTCGAGCAGTTCCTGGAGTTGGACATCAGCGCGCCCGCGCAGTAAAATTCCCTGTTTATGTCCGTTCCGGAACGTCAGGGGGAAAAGGGCATGGCGGTTGTGAGACTGCCTCCCTGGATGACCGGGCGGCCACATGCAATCGGCGCCGCGGACCCGCTTAAAGCGGAACTGCGGCGTGCGGGGCTGGTCACCGTGTGTGAAGAGGCCCGCTGCCCCAATCTGGCGGAATGCTTTGGGCGGGGGGTGGCCACTTTCATGATCCTGGGCGACACCTGCACCCGGGCCTGCGCATTCTGCGCCGTCGCCACCGGCACTCCGGCCCCGCCGGACCGGTCGGAACCGGAGCGGCTGGCGCAGGCCGCGGCGCGCATGGGATTGTCGCACGTGGTCATCACCTCGGTGGACCGGGACGACCTGCCGGACGGCGGCGCCGGGCAGTTCGTTGCCGCCATCCGGGCGGTTCGGAAAGCGCTGCCTGCGGCCACGGTGGAGGTGCTCACCCCCGACTTCCAAGGCAACCTCCAGGCCTCCCTGATGGTTGCCGAAGCGGGTCCGGAGGTGTTCAACCACAACCTGGAGACGGTCTCCCGGCTGTATCCGGATGTTCGTCCGGGAGCGGATTACGGCGGTTCGCTGGAGGTGCTGGCGGCCGTGAAGGAAAAGTTTCCGCATGGGGTCACCAAGTCGGGGCTGATGGCCGGACTGGGGGAGACCGATGCGGAGTTGATCGATCTGTTTCGCGACCTTCGGGAAACGGGAAGATGTGACGTGCTCACCGTGGGGCAGTATCTGCGCCCTACGGCGGCCCACCGGCCGGTGGCACGCTACCTCACCCCGGCGGAGTTCGCGGGTTTAAAAGAGAAGGCTTTAAAAATGGGTTTCCATCATGTGTCGGCAGGCCCGCGGGTGCGCAGTTCGTTCAATGCGGGCGGCCTGCTGGCCGCCCTGCGCGGGCGGGAGGGTCGGCAATGAGTGAGCCCGAGAAGCGCCGTCGCAGTTCCGACAGCCTGTTTTCCACGGATTTCCAGCGCATCAAGCGGCTGCCCCCCTACGTCTTCGCCACCGTCAATGCGCTGAAGATGGAGGCCCGCCGCCGGGGCGAGGACATCATCGACCTGGGAATGGGCAATCCGGACCAGGGCACCCCGCAGCACATCATCGACAAGTTGTGCGAGGCCGCCCAGGACCCGCGCAATCACCGCTATTCCCAGTCCCGGGGCATTCCCGGCCTGCGCAAGGCGGTGTGCGCGTTCTACAAGCGCAAGTTCAATGTGGACCTGGACCCGGAAACCGAGGCGCTGGTCACCATCGGCTCCAAGGAAGGGCTGGCCAGCCTGGCCACCGCCATCACCAACCCGGGTGACGCGATCCTGACCCCGAACCCGGCCTACCCGATCCACCCCTACGGGTTCATCATCGCCGGGGCCGACATCCGCCACGTGCCGGTGCACAAGGATCTGGACTACTTCGAGGAACTCACCAAGGCGGTGCGCGACTGCTGGCCGCAGCCCAAGGTGCTGCTGGTCAACTTCCCGTCCAACCCCACCGCCCAGGTGGTGGACCTGTCGTTTTACGAGAAGGTGGTGGATTTCGCGCGCGAGCACGGCATCATCGTGGTGTCCGACGTGGCCTATGCGGAGATCACCTTCGACGACTACGAGGCGCCGTCCATTTTGCAGGTGCCGGGGGCCATGGACGTGGCGGTGGAGTTCTACTCCCTGTCCAAGACCTACAACATGCCCGGCTGGCGTATCGGATTCTGCGTGGGCAACCCGGAGATCATCGGCGCCATTGCCAAGATCAAAAGCTATCTGGACTACGGCGCCTTCCAGCCGATCCAGATTGCCGCCACCCACGCACTGAACGGCCCGCAGGACTGTGTGAGGGAAATCCGCGAGATGTACCAATCCCGCCGCGATGTGCTGGTGGACGGACTGGGACGGGCCGGGTGGGAAGTGGACCGTCCCAAGGCCACCATGTTCGTGTGGGCGGAAATTCCCGACAAGTACAAACCGATGGGCTCCCTCGAGTTTGTGAAATTCCTGCTCAAGGAGGCCAAGGTGGCGGTCAGTCCCGGCATCGGCTTCGGTGAGTACGGCGACGAATTCGTGCGCATCGCCCTGGTGGAAAACGAGCACCGCATCCGGCAAGCCTATCGGGCCATCCGCAAAGTGCTCTAAACACGCTGATCAGACTAAAGACGAAGACGAAGACAAAACCATGACCAAGGCAGTCAACATCGGCATCATCGGGGCGGGCACCGTTGGGGGGGGAACCGCATCCATCCTGTTGGAGAACGCCGGTGAAATCACCCGCCGCACCGGTTTTCCGGTCACCCTTGCGCGGGTGGCGGAGCGCGACGAGGCGCGTCTGAAGAGCCTCGATCTGCCGGAAGGGGTGGGCACCACCGATGCGGCCCAACTGCTGGCGGACCCGAAGGTGGACATCGTGGTGGAACTGGTGGGCGGTACCGGGATCGCCAGGGATTTCACCCTTCAGGCGTTCGCCAACGGAAAGCACGTGGTGACCGCCAACAAGGCGCTGGTGGCCGCTCACGGCGAGGAACTGTTCGCCGCCGCCGCCAGGGCGGGTGTGCAATACCGGTTCGAGGCCGCCGTGGGTGGCGGCATCCCGATCCTGCGCGCGGTGCGCGAGAGCTTTACCGGAGACCGTATCCAGGGACTGTTCGGCATCATCAACGGCACCGCCAACTACATCCTGACCGAGATGGCCGAAAACGGCACCGACTTTGCCGACGTGCTGGCCGAGGCCCAGGAACTGGGTTATGCGGAGGCCGACCCCACCTACGACGTGGAGGGCAACGACACCGCCCACAAGCTGGCCATCCTGATCGGCATGGCCTTCGGCGGGCAGGTCAGCCTGGACGACATCTATACCGAGGGCATCACCGGCATCCGCCCCGTGGATCTGGCCTATGCGGAGATGTTCGGCTGCAAGCTGAAGCTGCTGGCCATCGCCAAGGATGTGGACGGTGAGATCGAGGCGCGGGTGCACCCGACCATGGTGCCGGAATCCCACCTGCTGGCCCGGGTGGACGGCGTGTTCAACGCGGTGGCGGTGATCGGCGACCGGGTGGGGGAGACCCTCTTCTACGGCCAGGGCGCCGGGGCCGAGGCCACCGGCAGTGCGGTGGTGGGCGACGTGGTGGATCTGGCCCGGCAGGTGGCCGCGGGTAGCACCGGCGTTCCGCCCATGGCGTTCCAGCAGGCGGAGCGGAAACCGCTCACCATTCGCCCCATGGCGCGCATCGAATCGATTTATTACCTGCACCTGCGGGTGGTGGACCGGCCCGGCGTGCTGGCCGACATCGCCGGTGCCTTCGGGCGCCACGGCATCAGCATCGCACGGGTGATTCAGGACAGCCAGTCGTCCGGCAAAACCGTCAGTCTGGTGGTGATGACCCACCGGGCGGTGGAGCAGTCGGTACAGGACGCCCTGGCGGAAATTTCAAAAATGGATTGTGTATCCGAGCCCACCACGCTGATCCGCGTGGAGGCCGAGGACGACTGAGTCCCTTCGGAAGTAAAGGAGGCCGTTTGATGGCCAAAATGTGGCGCGGGCTGATCCGCGAGTATCGTGAATTTCTTCCGGTGACCGACAAGACGCCGGTGGTGACGTTGCAGGAGGGCAATACCCCCCTGATCCCCACCCGGCGCCTGAACATGGCCATCAACCCGGACATTGAAATCTATCTCAAGTACGACGGCGCCAACCCCACCGGCTCCTTCAAGGACCGGGGCATGACCATGGCCGTGACCAAGGCCAAGGAGCAGGGCGCCAAGTCCATCATCTGCGCCTCCACCGGCAACACCTCGGCCGCTGCCGCCGCCTATGGGGCGAGCGCCGGCATGCAGGTGTTCGTGCTCATTCCGGACGGCAAGATCGCCCTCGGCAAGCTGGCCCAGGCCATGGCTTACGGCGCCCATGTGATCCAGATTCGCGGCAATTTTGACGAGGCGTTGCAGATCGTCAGCGAGATTTCCGCCAGTTTTCCCATCACCCTGGTGAACTCCATCAACCCGTTCCGCATCGAGGGGCAGAAGACCGCCGCCTTCGAGGTGGTGGACCAACTCGGCGGCGCGCCGGACTACCACTTTCTGCCGGTGGGCAACGCGGGCAACATCACCGCCTACTGGAAGGGCTACAAGGAATACATGGAGGCGGGCCACAGCAAGAGCCTGCCCAAAATGATGGGCTGGCAGGCGGAGGGGGCGGCGCCCATCGTGCGCGGCCACGTGGTGGAAAAACCGTCCACCATCGCCACCGCCATCCGCATCGGCAACCCGGCCAGTTGGAAGGGGGCCACCAACGCGGCCGACGAGTCCGGCGGCCACATCGACATGGTCTCCGACGAGGAAATCCTGGAGGCGTACAAGCTGATCGCCTCCCTGGAGGGCGTGTTCTGTGAACCGGCTTCGGCGGCTTCCGTGGCGGGCCTCATCAAGCTCAACAAGACGCATCCGTTCCAGCCCGGTGACCGCGTGGTGTGCACCCTTACCGGCCACGGTCTGAAGGACCCGGACGTGGCCCTCAAGGTAATCGACCGGCCGGAGGCGGTGGATGCGGACCTGCATTCGGTGCTGGGCGCCCTCGGATTCTGAGGAGTTTAATCAATCCGGTGAAAACCGTTCTGGTCATTCTCGACGGAGCGGCCGATGAGCCGTCGCCCCTGCTGTGCGGGAAAACCCCGCTGCACGCCGCGCCGACCCCGCATCTGGACCGGATGGCCGCCACCGGCGCGGTGGGGTGGCTGAATCCGACCCCCGCGGGGCAGGCCCCCGGCAGCGAGGCGGGCATCCCGGCCCTGCTGGGCGTTGAATCGACCGCGTATGGGCGCGCTGCGGTGGAAGCGGAGGGGCGCGGCATCCAACCCGCTGACGGGCAACAGGCATTGCGCGCCAGTCTGGTGCGGGTTTCCGGTCCGCTGGGCGATCCCGGCACCAAGTTGGTGGAACTGCTGGACGGGGACGCGGGCGACCGGCTGGCCCGTAATGCGGCAAGGTTTTTGGACGGCACCGGGGTGTCCCTCTATCCCGGTACCGCCGGACGGAATATCATGGTAACTCCGGTCACCACCGAGGCTCTGACGCCGCCGCATCCGTTGCGCGGCCTGCCGGTGTCTCTGGCGGGGCAATGGCCGTGCCGGAAGGTGCTGGAGGCCCTGCGCGTTCATCTGGGCGGGGTCACCCTGTGGCCGTGGGGCGGTGGCGCCCCGTTTGCGCCGCGCGGAACCTCGCCGTTTACGGCGCTGGTGGCCGGGGCGGAACTGGTGCGCGGCTTGGGCCGCATGTTGGGCATGGTAGTGCCGGACGTTCCCGGCGCCACCGGCAACACGGACACCTGCCTGTCCGCCAAGGCGCACGCCACGCTGGCGTTGCTGGGGCGGCACCGGGCGGTGGCGGTGCATGTGGAGGCGCCGGATCTGGCCGCCCACCGGCGGGACCCGCTGGCCAAGGCGGCCATTCTGCGCGCCGTGGATCGGGAGCTGATCGGCCCGCTGGCGGCGGGAATCGGCAACGGGCGGCTGGTGGTCACCTGTGACCACGGCACCAGTTCGGTGAGCGGGTGCCATCTGGACGGCCCGGTGCCGTACGTATCAAACCTCCCGGACGGAACGGGAGGGAACAACCGGTTTTTTGAAGGGGCGATCGGGACACCGGTCCTGTCGCCCCGGGACCTGTGGATCATGGACCCTGTAGCGTGCTGATCGTACAAAAATATGGCGGAACCTCCGTGGGCGACCTGGAGCGGATCCGCAACGTGGCCCGCCGGGTGGCCAAGGTGCGTCGTGAAGGTCACGACGTGGCGGTGGTGGTATCGGCCATGAGCGGCGAGACCGACCGCCTGCTGGGCATGGCCCACGAGATGCACGAAGCGCCGTCGGAGCGGGAGCTGGATCTGCTGCTGTCCTCTGGCGAGCGGGTGACCATCGCCCTGCTGGCCATGGCGCTGGAAGCGGAGGGCGTGGGGGCCATGGCGTTTACCGGGCGGCAGGCGGGGATCGAGACCGACGCTGAACATACCCGGGCGCGGATTGAGCGCATCACCGGCGAGCGCCTGAAGGCGGCGCTTTCGGAAGGCAAGGTGGCGGTGGTGGCCGGATTTCAGGGCATCAGCCCGCACTCCGACGTGACCACCCTGGGGCGGGGCGGCTCCGATTTGACCGCCGTGGCCGTGGCCGCCGCAGTGAAGGCGGACCGGTGTGACATCTATACGGACGTGGACGGGGTGTACACCGCCGATCCGCGCATCGTATCCGGCGCCCGCAAGCTGGACCGCATCTGTTTCGAGGAGATGCTGGAACTGGCCAGCCTGGGAGCCAAGGTGCTGCAAACCCGCTCGGTGCTGTTTGCCATGCGCCACAGTGTGCCGTTGCAGGTGCTGTCGAGTTTTACGGATGAGCCAGGAACGCTGGTGACGGAGGAAGACAAGGACATGGAACAGGTCGCCGTATCGGGGGTCACCTACGACCGCAATCAGGCCAAGATCACCCTGGGGCGCGTGCCGGACCATCCGGGCGTGGCCGCGAGCATCTTCGAGAAGGTGTCCGCCGCCGGTATCCTGATCGACATGATCATCCAGAACGTCAGCCACGAGGGCACCACCGACATTTCGTTCACCGTGCCCAAGGTCGACCTGCGTAAGGTGAAGGAGGCGCTGGCCACCATCACGGTCGGGGACACCTCCCTGAGCGTCGAGGCCGAGCAGGACATCGCCAAGATCAGCGTGGTGGGCGTCGGCATGCGGGCCCATTCCGGGGTGGCGGCGCAGATGTTCGCCGCCCTGTCGGCGGAGAAGATCAACATCAAGATGATCTCCACCAGCGAAATCAAGATTTCCTGCGTGATCGACGAGCGCTACACCGAACTTGCCGTGCGCGCGCTGCACGACGCCTTTAGTTTGGGGAATCCGGGCGGGGAGGGGACATGAGCAGGAAAAAAGCGGCTCCGGACCGTCCCGTCACCATCTACGACACCACCCTGCGGGATGGCTGTCAGGCGGAGGATGTGGCCCTGTCGGTGCACGACAAGGTGCGCGCGGTGCGTTTTCTGGACGAGTTGGGGGTGCGCTACATTGAAGGCGGCTGGCCCGGCTCCAACCCCAAGGAAACCGAGTTTTTCGAGCGCGTGCGCGACATGGAGCTGAAAAACGCCACCATCACCGCCTTCGGCTCCACCCACCGGGCGGCCAACGCGGTGGAGGATGACGCCACCGTGGCCGGACTGCTGGCCAGCGGCGCGGATGTGATCACCATCTTCGGCAAAAGCTGGAATTTCCATGTGACCGAAGCGCTGGGCATCCCCCTGGAGCGGAACCTGGAACTCATCCGCGATACGGTGCACTACCTGAATGCTCATCGTTCCAAGGTGTTCTACGACGCGGAACATTTTTTTGACGGGTACAAGGCCGACCCGGAATACGCCATCTCCACCCTTCAGGCCGCCGCCGAGGGCGGTGCGGACTGTCTGGTGCTGTGCGATACCAACGGCGGCACCATGCCGTGGGAGATCCACGACATCATGACCGCCGTGCGCGGGCGGGTGGATACGGATCTGGGCATTCACTGCCACAACGACAGCGAACTGGCAGTCGCCAATACCCTGGCCGCCGTGCGTTGCGGCGCCGCCCAGGTGCAGGGCACCATCAACGGCTTTGGCGAGCGGTGCGGCAACGTGAACCTGATCTCCGTGATTGCCAACCTGGAACTGAAACTGGGCATGCAGGTGCTGCCGGAGGGGCGTTTAAAGCACCTGAAGGAAACCAGCGCCCGCCTGTATGAGCTGGCCAACCTGACCCACAACAAGCACATGCCGTTTGTGGGAGAGGCGGCGTTTGCCCACAAGGGCGGGGTGCATGTTTCAGCGGTGCAGAAAAACGCCAGCACGTACGAGCACGTGGCCCCGGAAACCGTGGGCAACACCCGCCGGGTGCTGATCTCCGACTATTCCGGGCGCAGCAACGTGCTGGCCAAGGCCAAGGAGTTCGGCATCGATCTGGACGACCAGACCGCCCTGTCCGGCGATATCGTCAGCCAGCTCAAGGAACTGGAGGCCAGCGGCTTCCAGTACGAAGGGGCCGAGGCCTCCTTCGAACTGCTGATCCGCAAGGCCATGGGCACCCACCGGCGGTTTTTCGACCTGTCCGGATTCCGGGTCATTGCCGGGCGCAGCGGCCCGGACCGGAAATCGTCTTCCGAGGCCATCGTGCGCCTGCGGGTGGGTGGCGAGGAACGCCACGAAGTAGCCGAGGGGGACGGCCCGGTGAACTCGCTGGACCTGGCCTTGCGCAAGGCGCTGGCGCCTTTCTATCCGCAGATCCACGAATTCCGCCTGCTGGACTACAAGGTGCGGGTGCTCACCGGCAGCGCCGGCACCGCCTCCCGCGTGCGGGTGCTGGTGGAGTCGGGCAACTCCCAGGGCACCTGGGGCACCGTGGGCGTGTCCACCAACATCATCGAGGCCAGCTATCAGGCCCTGGTGGATGCCATTGAATATCGTCTGATGCACGACGAGGCCCGCCCCGCCGTTGAGGCCGCTTCCTGAACCGCCGGAGTCCGGCCCTAAAATGCTGATTTGTCGAAACACTCTCCTTCGTCTATAGTGAACGGTGACGAGGATGGAAGAGACCGGAACCGTAATTGAAACCCGCCCCGGAAGCGCCACGGTGCGTCTGGTGAAAAATGCCGCCTGCGGCAGTTGCAGCCAGAGCGGGGCGTGCCATCCGGGCGATGCCGAATCCGCCCGCGTCCTGACCGTACGGGATCCCTTGGGGGTCCACTCCGGGCAGGAGGTGGCGGTGCATCTGCCGGACGGCGGCATTTGGCTGGCCCTGGGTTTGATGTATGGGTTTCCGCTCGCCATGCTCTTCGCCGGCGCCGCTATGGGGTGGTCGCTGGCCGGTGGCAGTGCGGGTGGGTCCCGCGCGGAACTGGCCTCGGCTCTGGCGGCGGGTGTCTTTTTGGTGGCCGGTTTTCTGCTGTTACGCATCCTGCGTCCGCTGTACGAGCGGCGTGCGTCCCTTCAGCCGGAAATCGTGCGGGTGACGGGAGGTGGTTCAATGGACGTTTTACCCCGCCGGGTAGAGGTTAACCGTTGAATTCGATTGACTTTGTGTATGCCGATTTGTATGCTTCCACCCTCCCGGTATGAAAAACACGGCACAGCAGGCGGTTTTATACGCCTTCGTTACGCCTCGGAGTATGTGATATGAGGAAAGCGGACATTGCCAGCCTCATCCACGACCGTCACGGTATCCCCAAGCGGGAGGCGGTGAACGTGGTTGAACTGATCCTTGAGGAAATCAAGGAGAGCCTCGCCCAGGGCGACGAGGTCAAGATTGCCGGGTTCGGGAACTTCACCGTGCGCAGCAAACGTGAGCGCAAGGGCCGCAACCCGAAAACCGGTGAGGAAATCGGCATCACTCCGCGCAGGGTCGTCACCTTCCGCGCCAGCCCGGTGTTCAAGCAGAGTGTCCTCGACGCCACCGAAGTCAGCCGCTGAGGCCGCCGCGGGAATCCCCGACAAACTCTTTTTTCGCATCGGCGAAGTCGCCAAACTCGCCGGTGTGCAGCCCTACGTGCTGCGCTACTGGGAAACCGAATTTCCCGAACTGGCCCCGCACAAGGGCGCCGGTGGCCAACGCCGTTATGAGCGCGCGGATGTGGAACTGGTTCTGACCATTCGTGACATGCTCCACAAGCAGGGTTTCACCATTGCCGGCGCCCGCCGCAAGCTGGCCGATTCCGGCTCCCTGAAAGCCCTCACCGCGGGCGCCGCCCCGATCCAGGAACCAACTCCCAGAGCCGAACCCGCACCGGAAACCGCGCCGAATTCGGCCACTACCGCAGAAAATGCGCTTCCGACCGTGCAAAACGTGCGGAAGGGGTTGCGGGAACTACTGCGCATGATGGAAAATACCGACGCGCGCCGTGCGGATATCCGGTCTCGCCGGAATCCCGGCGCCCGTGACTGACCGGCGGAACCTTGTCGGGGCGTAGCGCAGTTTGGTAGCGCACACCCTTGGGGTGGGTGAGGTCGCTGGTTCAAATCCAGTCGCCCCGACCATTTTTTTGGCTCCGAAGCGGTTTCCGGAGACGATCTCGTATCCCGGTCCACGCTACGGTGAGGCGGATGCGGGTTGCGAACCCTCTCTTTAAACGGGGAGGGGACGCCCGGAAAGAAATCCCCGGCAGGGGAGGCCGCCACCGGGCCGTCACAACTTGAGTTTGGGACCCCACAAGGGCTCCCCCTTCAAACCGGAGGCCCCGTGTTACCCCACGGGCCTCCGGTTTTTTGTTTTTAGGCCGAAGGGGGAATCCGGTATCGGCGGTCGGAAGGCGGGGCACCCTTCAGGTCAACCCCCTGCCCCATGGGGCAGGCCACTTCGAACGGGGAGCAGGGGAGGTGAGTCGGGGAGGCCGGTCGCATGCCCGGTTTTGCGGGGGAGCGGGCGTCTACCGGAACGGGAACCTCCACGTATGTCGCAGGGTGGAGGCCCACCGCTCATCCGAATGCGGTTGACCCCTTCGGATACCGCAGCGGGCCGTGCCCGCTTAGGTTTTTCGGATACCCAGTTCGGTGAGCATGTCGTTGAGGTCGACGGGGGTGAGTTCGAGGGCGACGGCGGCTTTTTGCATGTCGCCTTCCGCATCGCGCAGGGCACCCATGATGATGTTGCGGCGGGCGGCGACGAGCTGCTCCGAATAGGTTCCCACCAACGGAACCATGCCGGAGGGGGAGGCGCCCACCATGCCGCGCACGGCGATGCCCAGGTCGGCCATCTCGATCTGTTCGTCGGCGCCGGTGGTCACCGCACGTTCGATGATGTTGGCCAGTTCGCGTACGTTTCCGGCCCAATGGTAGGCGGTCAGGGCGTCCATGGCGCTATCGGACACGCCGGTGAGGGGGCGGCCCACCTCGCGGTTGTACTTTTCCACGAAATAGGAGACCAGTTCCGGAATGTCGTCCTTGCGCTCGCGCAGTGGGGGAATGACCACGTGGGCGGCGGAAAACAGCTCGTTGAGGGCAGCGGAGAAGGAGCCCGCGGCCACCAGTGAATCCAGGTCGGTGGTGGTGGTTCCGATCACCCGCACATCCGCCGGGATGGTGGTGCTGCCGCCGGTGCGGGTGAATCCGTGGGTGCTCAGCAGGGTTTCCAGCCGCGCCTGACAGGGAGCGCCCAGTTTCCCGACCTCGTCCAGGAACAGGACGCCGCCAGCGGCCAGTTCCACCTTGGCCTTGCGTTCCGGGGTGCCGAACAGTTCGGCCTCTTGCATGTCCGGCGCCAGTGCGCCGCAGCGGATGGTCACGAACGGGCCGCCCCTGCGTTCGGATTCCCGGTGGATCACCCGGGCAGCGATTTCCTTGCCGGTGCCGGACTCGCCCTGAATGAGCACCGGAGCCTCGTTGGCGCTGGCGCGCAGCATGCGCTCATAGGCTTTTTCCATGCCCGCGCTTTGCCCCATCACAAAATGGTAGCGGGCGTTCAGTTCCTCGGTCAGAAAGCGGTTCTGAGCTTCCAGGTTGTTGCGTTCCAGGGCGCGCTCGACCACCAGTTCCAGGTGGGTGGGGTCAAACGGCTTGGTAATGAAGTCCAGCGCCCCGGCCTTCATGGCCTCCACCGCGCGCTCCACGGTGGCGAATGCGGAGATCACCACCACCGGCAGGTCGGTGCGGTCCTCGCGCAGAGCCTTCAGCACCTGCAGGCCGTCCACCTTGGGCATCTGCATGTCCAGGATCATCAGATCGGGCAGTTGCTCGGCGATCAGCTTGAGGGCCTGTTCGCCGTCGCGGGCCTCCAGGGTGCTGTGCCCGGCGGCCTCCAGACGAAGGGAAAGCAGTTCGATGTTCTGCGGATTGTCGTCGACGAGCAGGATCTTGGCCATGTGGGCTCCGTGGAGGCTCCCCAAGGCGCCCGGTGTTTCCGGGGCGGGGATGGGTGGTTCAGGTCTTCTGGACGGGCTGGGGGGGATTTTCCGGCAGATGGACCACAAAGGTGGCGCCACCGCCGGGGGTTTCCTCCACCCGAATGGTCCCGCCGTGCAATTCTACTAGTTTCCGCGTAATCGACAAACCCAGCCCGGAGCCTCCTGCGGCCTCGCCTTCGGGAAGCTGGCGAAATTCCTCGAAAATTTCATCGCGCATGGGCTCGGGAATGCCGGGGCCGTGGTCCTGCACGCGCAGGTCCAGATAATCACCGTCGGTGCGGCAGATCAGGGCCAGCCTGCCGTTTTCCGGGGAGAATTTTATGGCGTTGCTGACCAGGTTGTAGAGCACCTGCTTGAACTTGCCCCGATCCACCAGATAGGTGTGCGACAGGTCCAGCCCGGCGGACTCCAGGTCCACCGACAGGGAGCGCGGCACCCGCTGGGGCTCGGTGATGGTAATGATCTCCTCCAGCGCCTGGATCACGTCCAGCGGCTCCAGACGCACATCGATGGTGCCGGCCTCGATCTTGGACAGATCCAGAATGCCGCCGCTCATTTCCAGGATGTGGTGGCCGCTGGTGACGATGTTGTTCACGTATTTGAGCTGCTTTTCGGTCAGCTCCCCCAGCAGGCCGTCGCGCATGGCCTCGGAAAATCCGATCACGCTGTTCAGCGGCGTGCGCAGTTCGTGGGCCAGGTTGGCCATGAACTCGCTCTTTCTGCGGGTGGCGGCAATCAGTTCCTTGTTGGTGACCTCCAGCTCGTGTGTGCGCTGGGCGACGCGCTCTTCCAGGTGGGCGTTCAGGTCGGCCAGTTCCCGGTTGGCCTCGTTCAGGCCCCGCTGGGTAAAGCGGATTTCGTCGTCGCGCAGGCGCAGGGCGTCGGTCATCTTGTTGAACGCCTCACCCAGCAGCGCCAGCTCGTCGCCGCCACGGGTTTCCACCTTGGCGGTCAGGTCCCCTTCGGCCACCTGGGTGGTCACCTGATTCAGCCGGTGCAGCGGCTCGATGAACAGGCGCACCAGCACGGCGGAGATCCCGAACCCGATCAGGATCACAACCAGGGTGAGCATGGCCACCTCGCCGGTGACACGGGCCATGCCGCTTTCGATGTCGGCGCGGGACAGCCCCAGATGGACACGCCCCCGGAAGATCTGGCGCTCGTCACGGGCCATTTCCAGCCGCTGGTCCGGGGAGAAGCCCAGGTCCAGGAAATTGATCAGCTCGGTTTCCGCATCGTCGGAGATGACGAATTCGCGGGTCAGCACCGGTGCGGAAAGGAGCAGAAACGGCGTGCCGCCGGTGCCGGTTCGGGTGTCCACCACCTCGACGCGGCCCTCGGGCAGGTGTTCGCGCGCCCGCACCATGTCGCTTTCATTGCCGCGGCGAAAGCGCTGCACGAGCACCCGGCCGGACGGGTCGGAAACCATTGCGAACAGTACGTCCTGTTCCTCCATCACGCCGTCCAGGAGCTGGTTGAGGGTGATGATGTCTTCCGTATACACGCCATATCCGGCGTTGAAGGCCAGGTTGCGGGCCAGTACCAGGCCGCGCTCGGTGAGCTCGCCGGTAAGCAGTTGCCGGGCGCCCTTGAGCGAGTTGTATCCGCTGGCGAGGCTGACCGCCACAACAATCAGCACCAGAATGGCCAGCGCCTTGGTGGCAATGCTGCGATGGATGGATACGGCCAGCTTCATCGGGATGGCTACTCTACCGCAATCGAGGCAAATTGCCGAACCAGCGGCGGGATCTCGATGTTCATGGCGCGCGCGGTGCGCAGGTTGAGGGACAGGTTGGCCATGTCGGGCTGGAACATCGGTTCCGGGGGCAGCCCCTCGCCACTGAGCAGATACCCCGCCAGCCGCCCGGCCTGCCGTCCGATGTCGGTGGGGTCGGGGGTGATGGACATGAACGCACCGGCCTTGACCAGCGCAGGGGAGTCGCCGATCAGCGGCACCCGGTGCTCGGTGGAGAGGCGCAGCAGGAACTGGTAGGCCTCCGGGCCGGACAGGGAGCCGGGCACGATCCACAGGGCGTCCGATTGCAGCACCAGCTTGCGCGCCAGTTTGGGCAGGTCGCGATCGTCGTTGATTTCCACCGGGATCAGGCGGGTTTCAAACCCGGTCAGGCGGGCGCTCTCCTCCTCGATCATGGCCCGGTGCTCCGGGCCGTGCAGCACGCCCAGATGGCGGATATTGGGGGAGATCAGCGCCAGGGTGGCGATCAGGTCCTGAATCGGCACGAACATGGAGATGCCCACCGCGTAGGGGGACAGGTCGATGCGCTCCGGGCGGATGACCATGCAGAACACGATGGGCCGCTCCGGATAGCGTTGGCTGGCGGCGCGGGTGGCGGCGGCACCCACAGCGATCACCACGTCGGGGGTGGGCAGTTCCCCCATGGAAACAGCGCCGGAGAGCAGGTCGTTAAGCGGGAGACGGGTGACCCGTTCGCCCAGGTCGGCGCGAAACGAGTCGGTCACGCCGTCGGTGGCCTGTTGATACAGCGGCTGATCACCGTAAATCAGCAGAATTTCCTCGGACAGGGCGGGTGTTGCCCCCCCCCCTGTCCAGATGAGCAGAGCGGCGACCAGGGCCGCCCGGATCACAGGCCCAGACCTCCCGTGCGCCCGGCCGCCTGGGCCTGGGCCACGAAATTACGGGCGTGTTCGTGCAGGTTGGACGGGCCCTCGGTGCCAATGGAGAGAAAGGTCTGGTAGCTGATTACCGCCTCGTCGTGGCGGCCGAGTTGCTCCTGGGTGTAGCCCAGGTTGAACCAGGCCACGGAACTGTTCGGGTCCAGGCCCACGGCCTCGCTGTACCGCTCCACGGCCTCCTCGTATTTTTCCAGATGGGACAGGGCGTTGCCCCAGCCCACCTGCACCGGGGCGCTGGTGGGGTCGGCCTCGGCGGCCGCGGCATATTTTTCCGCCGCTTCCTCGAACCGTTCCAGCTTTTCCAGGGCGGTGCCCCAGTTGTGCAGCAGGGCCGGGTCCGGATGGTCGCCATGCTGATTTTCGGCCGCGGCCGCGAAATGGGGCAGGGACTCTTCGTAGCGCCCCAGTTGCATCAGGGCAAAACCGAGGTTGTTGTGAATGCGCGGCGCATCGGGAACCTTGCGCAGCACCTCGGTATAGATTTCGACGGCGTGTTCATAGGCCCCCTGCTGCATCTCCAGCGAGGCGGTTTCGAGCTGGGTTTCCACCGAGGTGGTGCAGCCCGCCAGCAGTGCGAGCAGCGCGAACAGGCGTGCGCGGCGGCGGGTCTTTTTTATAAAACGGTCCGGCGGCACCGGTACCCTCACATTGGCAGGACCACGTGGGTATGCACGCCGTCCAGCTTTCTGCGGGGAGGCAGGTCCTTGAGCTCCAGCAGGTCGATGAGGAACGCCACGCCGGCCACTTCCCCGCCCAGCTTGCGCACCAGTTCGATGGTGGCGCCGACAGTGCCGCCGGTGGCCAGCAGGTCGTCGACGATGAGGACCTTTTCACCGGCCTGAATGGCGTCCTGATGGATGCACAGGGTGTCTTCGCCGTATTCGAGGGAGTAGCTCACCTGATGGGTGGCCGCGGGCAGTTTGCCCGGCTTGCGCACGGGCACGAAACCGGCTCCGATGCGCATGGCGATGGGCGCGCCAAGAATGAATCCGCGCGCCTCCATGCCCACCACCCGCTGGATCCCTTGGTCGATAAACGGCCGGGCCATCTGCTCCACCGCTTCCACCAGCGCCTCCGGCTCCTTGAGCAGGGTGGTGATGTCGAAAAAATTGATCCCCGGCTTGGGGAACCCGGGGACGGTTCGAATGTATGACTTAAGGTCCATGCTCACACAACAATGGATTTACAGAAATTCGGAGGCGGACAGGGTCTGTTCCGCCACCAGGGCACGCAGTTTGGTGAGGGCGGCGGATTCGATCTGGCGCACCCGCTCACGGGTGAGGCCGAAGATCTTGCCGATCTGCTCCAGGGTTTTCGGCTCCTCGCCCTCCAGGCCAAAGCGGTAGACGATCACCTGCCGCTCCTTGTCCTTGAGCACGTCCAGCCAGCGAATGATGCGCTCGCGCTGGATGATGCCCTCGGCGCTGGAGGAAGGCGCGGCAATGCGGGTGTCCTCAATCATGTCGCCCAGGGCGGTGTCTTCCTGGTCGCCCACCGGGCTGTCGAGGGAATAGGTGTTCTGCAGCAACCCCTGAATGGTTTCCACCTCTTCCACGGTCTTGTCCAGGGCCTCGGCCACCTGTTCGGTGGTGGGGTCCTCGCCGTGTTCCTGCAACAGGGTCTCGACCGCCTTGAAATACTGGTTGACCCGCTCCACCACGTGCACCGGAAGGCGGATCACCTTGGACTGGTTGATGATGGCGCGCTCGATGGACTGGCGAATCCACCAGGAGGCATAGGTGGAGAGCTTGAAGCCCTTGGTGTAGTCGAATTTCTCGACCGCGCGCATCAGGCCCAGGTTGCCCTCTTCGATGATGTCGGAGAAGGGCAGGCCGCGCCCCACGTAGCGCTTGCCGATGGAGACCACCAGACGCAGGTTGGATTCGATCATCTGGCGGCGGGCTTCCTCATCCCCCTCCTGGATGCGGCGTCCCAGTTCCTGTTCCTGATCGAAGGTAAGCAGTTGCGAGCGGCGGATGTCCTTGAGGTAGCTGCGCACCACGTCGTTGCTGGCAGCCGCCTTCTTGTCGCGCTTCTCCTCCGCCTCGGCCTCGGCCTGATGTTCCCTGTCGGCCAACACCTTCAGCAGATCGATTTCGACTCCGGCCAACGCACGCCCTCCTACCCATGACAGCTACGGCAATTCGCAGTGGACCAACAGTATAACCGGAAATGCTCTATGAACGCCCGTCGCGGCCCGCCTGAACCGCAAAAAGCGCCACCGCCGTCGCCACCGAGACGTTCAGGGACGGGGTTTTGCCCTTCAGGGGGATGGCCAGCAGGCGGTCGCACCCTTTTGCCACAAGGGGGCGCAGGCCACTTCCCTCGCCCCCGGCCACCAGCACCACCGGGATATTCATGTCCGCCTGATACAGGGGTTCTCCGGCGCCGTCCAGCCCGTAAATCCAGAATCCCTCACCCTTCAGTTTTTCCAGGGTGCGGGCCAGATTGTCCACCCGCGCCACCGGCAGGTGCACAAAGGCGCCTGCCGCGGCCTTGGCCGCCGAGGCGGTGAGGGGGGCGGCCCGCCGCCGGGGCACGATCACCCCATGGGCGCCCGCCGCTTCCGCGCTGCGCACCACGGCGCCCAGATTGCGGGGGTCGGCCACCTCATCGAGCACCACGATCAGCCCCGGCGGATCCGCCTTGGCCCGTGCGAGGATATCGCTCAGATCCGCATAGGCAAACGGCGCCACCCGCGCCACCACGCCCTGATGGCGCGCCCCTTCGGCCAGTTGATCCAGCCGCGCGCGGGACTGGAAATCAAACGGGATGTGGTGTTTACGTGCTTCCGCCACCAGTTTTTCGAGGCCCCGCCCTTCGGCCAGAAACGCGATGCGGTTGATCCGCTCCGGGGTGGTTTTGAGCAGGGTGTCCACCGGATGAACCCCGCACACCATGGGCAGTTCGTCCTCGATCGACACTTCGGCCGGGGGCAACGGCGCGTTGCGGGGGCGGGCACCCTCGTCCCGGTGCGGGGCGGGTTTCACCCCCTCGCGGCGCGGGGTGTCGCGCACCACCGGGTCCCGGCGTGGAACCCCTTGGGTCGGGGCGTCCCGGCGTGGGGCGCCTTTCGCTTTGGGTGCCTGCTGGCGGGATTTGTGCTGCACCGGCGGCCGGGAACGATCGCCACTTCCCTTGCGGCCGCTCATGCGGATTTGCGGCGCATGGCGTGCGCTCCCCAGGCCAACATGCCCACAGCGGCCATTACCGCCAGGGTGCCCATGTTGAAATACTTCTCGATCAGCACCTTCACCTCCTCGCCGTACAGGGCGATCAGTCCGGAAACAAGAAAAAACCGCGCCCCCCGCGACAGGGCGGAAACCACCACGAATCGCCAGAAGTTGACCCAGAAGGCTCCCGCCGCGATGGTGAACACCTTGTAGGGGATCGGGGTGAACCCGGCAATGCCAATGGCCCAGGCCTCGTATTTTTCGAACCAGTTATGGATCTTGCGCACCCGCTGCTCGGCCACGAAGCGCTCCAGCAGCGGCTTTCCACCCACCCGGCCGATGCCGTACCCGAACATGCCCCCGAAGGTGCTTCCAGCGGTGCAGATGGCCGCAAACAGCATGGATTTTTCCGGCGCACCCAGCCCCATGGCGATCAGCAGCACGTCGGGCGGGATCGGAAAAAACGACGATTCGGCAAACGCGATGGCGAACAGCGCCCACACACCATAGGGCGAGTCGGCCCACCCCAGCATCCACTGGACCAGCCCGTCGATCAGTTCGTGCACTTGAAAAAGGTTCCCTTCATGATTTCCAGCCGTGCTCGCCGATCAGCGGCACGAACATACAGTCCATCAGCCGCTCGCGCAAAAACTCGTCCCCGGCCCTGCGGTACCGCTCCAGGGTCTGGATGCCCCGGTCCCCCACCGGAATCACCAGCCGCCCGCCGGCGTTCAACTGGGCCAGCAGGGGCAGGGGCGCCAGGGGGGCCCCGGCGGTGACCACAATGGCGTCATACGGTCCCGATCCGGCCCCCAGGGTGCCATCCCCCACCAGGCAGGTGACGTTGTGGCATTCCAGTTCCCTCAATACCTGCGCCGCGTGGCCGGAAAGCGGCGCGTGCCGCTCGATGGTCACCACTTCCCGCGCCAGCCGCGACAGGATGGCCGCCTGATAGCCGGAACCGGTGCCGATCTCCAGCACCCGCTCGCCGCCTTCCAACGCCAGCGCCTCGGTCATGGCCGCCACCATGTACGGCTGGGAAATGGTCTGCCCCAGCCCGATGGGCAGCGGCCCGTCCACATAGGCCAGACCGCGATGGTCCGACGGCACAAACCGCTCCCGGGGCACCTGCGCGAAGGCTTCCAGCACGCGGGGATCCCGGATGCCCTTGCGGCGCAGGTCGTCCACCATTCGGCGGCGCAGGTCGTCCCATCCATCGCCGGGGACGTCAGTGTGCCGAAGGGTCGCCGCCACCGGCGGACAGGCTCCATTCCGAAAGCACGCCCAGGGCGTCGTGGTTGGTCAGGTCCAGATGGACCGGGGTCACCGAGATATAGCCGTCGCTGACCGCCGCATGGTCCGAGTCCGGGTTGCCCTCCCATTGCAGGTCGGAACCGCCCACCCAGTAATATTTCCGGCCGCGCGGGTCGGTTTTTTCGATCACCATTTCCTTGGTGAAGCGGCGCTTGCCCTGCACGGTCCAGCGCACG
>JAOUMB010000049.1 GCA_029881725.1 Nitrospirota bacterium | reverse complement strand
AGCCCTACTACGAGGCGGTTCCCGGATGCGCTCTGGGGATGAAAAACAGGATTTTCGATACTTCCGCGGAACTTCTCGACTATGTGGACCGCAACGGCTCCGCGGAGTTGATCGTGCAGCGGCTCATTGAGGGAGGGGACGGACACGTATTTGACTGTTACGGAATGTGCGCAGAGGATGGGCAGCCAACGGTGCTGGCCACCCGCACATGCCTGCGCCAGAATCCGCCGAACCGGGGCACCACCACCTATGGAGAGATCCCGGCCGCCCTCAAAGAAGCGGATCAAGAGGTGCTGTTTTCCCAGACGTGTCAATTGCTGAACGTGGTGCGCTACCACGGAATTTTCGATATCGAGTGGCTGCGGGACCGTGCGACCGGAACATTTTATCTGATCGATTTCAATGCGCGGCCGTTCGTGTCGGTGGGGCACCTTCAGGATTGCGGCCTGAATCTGCCACTGCTTGCTTACCGGGAGTTGATCGGGGAGCCAATGGGAAACCTGCCGCTCATTCCCCGCTTGCGGCATAGGTTGTGGGTGAATTTTTGGACGGATTTTAATACCTTCCGGGAGGTTCGCAAACAGCGCAGGCTGTCTTTCTTGGAATGGTTGTATTCCCTTCTGAAGTGCCGCTCGTTCGCCTACTGGGACGCGAGCGACCCGAACCCGGCGTATCAGATAACCCGCGAGCGCCTGACTGCGATTCGGCGGAAGTTGCTCCGGCATTAGACGGGCAGTCATACGCTCCGCCTGGTCGCATCACACATCACCCCAACATAAGCCCGGACCATCCGGTCCAGGGAAAACTCTTCCACCACACGCCGCCATCCGGCCAGACCCATTTTTTCCCGAAGCACCGGATCATGGATCAGTTTTTCCAGCGCACCGGCGATCCCCTCCGTATCTCCCGCCGCCACCAGAAACCCGGTTTCGCCATCCACCACCACTTCCGGGTTGCCGCCGACGCGAGTGGCCACCACCGGCATACGGGCCGCCATCGCCTCCAGTACCGCGTTGGACAGCCCCTCGGTGTGGCTGCACAGCAGAAACAGATCACCCGCTTTCAACACCGGCGAAACATCGTCCCGACGGCCAATGAAGTGGGTCCATTTTTCCAACCCAAGCTGCCGCGCTTTTTCTTTCAGTCTTTCCCGCAATGGCCCCTCGCCCGCTACCACCAGATGAGGGTGACACCCGGAACGATGTAGAGCGTCTATGGCGGCCAGCGCCGTAGCGTGGTCTTTGACCGGGTTGAGATTGGCTACCATCACGATTACCGGTTCGCCGGTCTCGATCCCCAGTTCAACCCGCAGCCCTGAGTCCTTCTCACCGTCAAAGCGGACCGGATCCACGCCGTTGTGGATCCGATGAATCCGGCTGTCGGGGATCCCCTGTTCGCGCAGGGAGTCCATCACCGCGTCCGATACGGCGATGATCGACCGGAACCGCGGATTGATCACTCGATAGGCCAGGCGCATGCCAGGGCCGTATCGAAACCCGGTATCCCGTCGGCTGGAAACCCGGGCGGAAACCCCGGACAGCATTCCCGCGATGGTGGCAATCAAATCGGCAGACTCGAAATAGGACAGGACCGCATCGTACCGTTCACGACGAATTAGGCGGTGAACTTGGAAAATGCGCCGTATTCCGTGCAAAGACCACAGGCGCCCGGTGGGAAGGTGACTGAATGTGGTCATCCCGATGCGCCCTTCCGCGCATGGCACCCGATTTCCCAGTTGTAGCACGTGCGCAGTGCAACCGTGGGCATCGAGCGCGCCACACAAGTGCTGCAGATGCTGCTCGGCTCCACCCTTTCCTCCCACGTTGGTGTCGATCAAAATTAGCAGCCGTAACGGCCGGTTGTTGACTCCATGGGGGATCATGCGGCAGCCATGAAATGACGTTCCATAGCCAGCAAAGTGCGCGGCACGGAGCGGGTGATTCCCATCCGCCGCAGGCTCAACGGGTTGGCTCCGGGCATATTCAAACCGGTTACGCAGCTGGCAACGCTCCGATAGCCCGCCTCCTGACAAGCGGTAGCCAGTTGCTCGCTGAAATCCTCCGCATTGCCGTTGGGAAATGCAAAGTGCCGTACCGGTCGGTTGATTTGCTCCTCAATCTGCCGTTTGCTTTCCCGCAATTCGTCACAAGCATCGGCGAAGGGCAAGCGCGTCATGATGGTGTGGCTGATCCCATGCGAGCCGATTTCCCATCCGGCCCTGGCCAGCCCACGCACCTCGTCCCACGTAAGCATGACGCGCCGATAGGTGGCGGGGTCAATTGCCAACAGCTTCTCCAGCCGGGTAAGCAGATCGTTACGCTCTACCGGGGCCAGCGCTTTTGCGGCGCGGCCCAGGATTACATTGGCCTGCAGCAGGTCCGGTCGGTGCTTCAGATTAAGGGAAGGATGCCCTTCAATACCCAAATCCCCCGGATTCAGCGCGGTGTAACAGGTGCCCAGCAGGGCCTGTTCCAGGCGGTCGTTCCACAACGCCCCGTGGCTGCCTCCATCCGTGGCGACACAGCCGGTTGCCACGTATAAAGCGGCGGGCACTCCATAGCGCGTGCACAACGGCATTCCCAGACGAAAATTGTCCTCGTACCCGTCATCGAACACCACCGTTATGCTGTCACGCTCAAACGGCCTGCCTTCACAAAGGTAATCCACCAGGGTATTCAGATCCATCACCCGGTAGTGTCGGCTGATATCCGCCAGGATTTGCTCAAACATGCGAACGTGGGTCTGCACGGAATGCGCCTTGAACAGGTAGTGGCTGTCATCATCCACCAACCGGTGAAAGGTAAGGATCAGTGCCCCTTTTCCCGCAGCACGGCGCATTCGAAAATACGGCTGCCATACCTTCGCCCAGTACATGGCGGCGGCGACCCCGTCCAACACCTTGAGCCGGATATTACTCATGTGAGCTTGCAGCATCGCGGCGCCTCTAGTGTGCCCCCTTGCCAAAAAGAACCACCCGGCTGGTTTCGGCCACGATCAGCGCATCAAGGGTCAGCGACATGTTCTTGATGTAAAACAGGTCGTGTTCCAGCTTTTCCCGGTGTTCAGTCACCGTAACGCCATACGGGTAGCGCACCTGGGCCCAGCCGGTAAGACCCGGCCGCACCATTGTGCGCAGATAGAAGAAGGGGATCTTCTCCTGCAACTGTTCCACAAACTCCGGGCGCTCCGGGCGAGGACCAACGAAAGCCATCTGCCCCCTTAGCACATTAACCAACTGCGGCAATTCATCTAGCCGGCTGCGCCGTAGAAAGCGGCCCAGCCTCGTCACACGGGTGTCTCCCACCGAGGCGAAGCGAGCCCCACCATTGGTCTCGGCATCCACGCGCATGGTGCGAAATTTGAGGATCTCGAACAACTCCCCGGCGTACCCAACGCGGGTCTGACGGTAGAGCACCGGCCCGGGAGAATCCAGCCACACCAGCAGTCCTATCAGGCCCAGCAGCGGCGAAAGCACCACCAGCAGGATGCCCGCGACCACCATGTCGGGCACGATCTTGATGCGCGCATAGATGGTGAGGTTCTTGAAACCGTCTGCAAACACGAGGGCACTCGGTGTCAGGCCGGTCACAGGCAATCGTCCGATCGCCCGTTCCAGGAAGCTGTCCTTGGTGTCCACCTGAACTCCGAGCATTTTGAGCACCAGAAGGTCCTGCAAGGGCAGACGCCCGCGTCGTTCCTTCAGTGCTACCACCACGTCGTGAATATGGTGTTTCCGGACCAGATCCTTTAGTTGCTGCATGGTTCCCAGCACTGGCACTCCCGCCTCGGCCATGCTCTCGCCATCTGGAATTACCGCCCCGATCAACGGGAAATCGCTAATGCCCTCCATGCGCTCCCAAACCTCGCGCACCTCGCCTGGCTCGCCAATAACCAGCACACGCCGCCCCTGCGCCTCAACAATTCCCAACCACCAGCACATCATGCGCACCACGGCCAGAAACGGCGGCAACACAAGCATGTTGATCAAAAATACACCGCGGCCCACCCACAGTTGTGGAATCAGGTAATAAAGCCCCCACAGAATGCAGGAGGCAACAATTACCGACTGCATCAACTGCAACATGAGCCGAGACATCGCCACCCGAAGCTGCAAGCCATTCGCATACAGGTTGTGGGCGCTGAGCACCAGCATGTGAACCGCCACGATCACGCTCACCGGATAAAGAAAGCCTTCGGCGGACAGGGTGTAGGCGGGCGGGTGACCCAGGCGCGCCCATACTGCGAAACAGGTTGATGCGGCAATTGTGGCGATGTCCGCCATCACCAACGCCATCCGGTTTGCACTCAGATAATGGTCTGAAACGTAATGCATCTCGAAGCCCCCCCGAACTCCCAATTTAGTAATCGTATCCAAACACCTTCCCGGTCCCGATCATACCGTTCAATACCGCCCCGGAAAACTTGGCTCGATCCGTCCCAATCACCGCGCGCCTTACGGTGTCCCTGCTGGTGATTCCGGCACGGATCACCAGCAGAATCTGGTCCAGCCATTCACTGATCAGCCCCATGTCGGCCGCCGGCAACAACGGGGGACAATCGACAATGACGTAATCGAAAAACTCCCGAAGCGTTGCCAGCACGGGGTCAATGGAACTGGTTCCCAGATGTTCCGTGGAGGAGCCTCCGTCCAGCGCACCTGCGGTCAACACACTCAACTGGGGCAGCGAAGTATGAATCAGCACTTCCTCCAGCGGAGTGCGTCTCGTTATATGGTCCACTAGTCCCCCCGTTGGACATATTGCGGCATGGATCGATGGTTGCCTCAGATCCGCCTCCAGAAGCAGCACCCGACAGTGAAAATCTCTCGCGAGGGTGACTGAAAGGTTGACGGCGGTGGTGGTTTTCCCTTCTCCGGGCATCGCGCTGGTAATCCCCACCACCCGACCCTTTCCCTTTTCGTTTTCCGCAGTCAATTGCCGCAAGCGGGCGCATAGAGACCGGTACTGTTCCACCTCCGGATGATTGCGTGGCATGCGCCAGCGCCCCAGGTCAGCGATTTTCGGGCGCTGAACGTCTTCACCGGAATGACCAAAATCCACCCTACTTGACACGGTCAAACTCCTTTACTTGAGATGTTGCCATCAGCACCGGCAGACCGAGCAGTGCGGTAACGTCCTCCGGGCTCTGAAAGGTGGGGCGCAGCATGTCGAGCAGAATGAACCACCCTCCCCCCAGGCCAAGCCCCGCGAACAACCCGAACAACAGAATGATTTTTCGATTGGGACGCACCGGCTCCACTGGCAGGTTGGCGGAATCGATTACCCGGAACTGCTCCCCCTGCTGGCGCCGCTCCAGGCTTTCCGCAAGGCGGGCATCCATTTTCTTTTCCAGCAACGACTGGTAGTTGGCCTGCATGATCTTGTAATCACGCTCGAGCTTTTGGAGTTCCTGCTCCACTTTGGGGGTACGCTCCACCCGCTGCTGATACATGATGATGTCCTGCTCCAGATTCTCGCGTTTTTTCAGCAACTCGGTCTCGTCCCGGTCGATCCGAGCCAGGTGCAATCCGGTGTTCTGGTCATCGCCATCCCCGGATTTCCTCCGCTGGGCAACCGCCTCCCGCAACTCATCCACCTGGCTCTCGAGTTGGATGATTTCAGGGTGCCGCTCCGTATAGCGGGTGCGCAGGTTTGCAAGACGCTCCTCGGCAATTGCCAGTTCCCGGGAGAGGGGATCGAGTTGCGCCAACATCAACCGGGTTTCCTCCGGGAGATCCGCCAGATTGAAATGGTCGGCCAGAATCTGACTCTGGATGAACGAGCGTTGTTGGGCCAGCACCCCGAGGCGGCTCTCCACCCGTTGGGATTCCGCCTGCAAACGGTCCAGGGTGTGCAGGTTGGCGCCCATCTGTTCCGGAAGACTGCCCATGTTGGCGGTACGGAACGCCTGCCGCGCATTTTCCCGTTCCTCCAGGGCAACGCGGGCTTTCTCAAGTTGGTGCTCCAGAAAATCGGTGGTGCTTTCGGCGCGGGCCTCACGCACCCGCAGGTTTTCGGTGATAAACATGCCGGCCAGATCGTTGGTGATCTGCATGACTGTAACCGGCTCCTGCCCCTCGTAAGTAACCGAAAAAGCCTGATTTCCAACCACTTTTACCGTGACATGCTGTTTGAATTCATCCACTGCCATTTCCAGTTGCGCCGCATCACTCAGGTCACTTTCCCGGATGCGGATACCGGCGATCCCCCTCAGTAACCGGGCGGCCACACCTTCGTCGGAGAGGTCCATTCGCGTGATCAGACGCTCTTCGAATACAGGCCGGTCGAGCAATTGATAATCGCGGATGATCTGGCGGATCTGATTACGGCTGAGAATTTCCTGGGTGATGGTTTTCAGCCGCTCTTGCATGCTTTCGGTTACCGTCGTACGCACGTAAGCCTCCGGCACCTTCTGGCGCTCCACCAGGATCATGGTGGTGGACTGATAGATGTTGGGCAGCACCATCGCCACCAGCACGGCGCCGGCGAATACCCCGGCCCAGATCATCCCCACCCAAAGCCGGTTGCGTTGCAGGATTCGAAAATAGCGAATATAAATATCCATCGGTTTCTTTCCGGTTTCCAGTCCCACCGTCCCCGGATGGTGGAATCGGGTTTTATGTGGTCACATCTCCCACGTCATCTTGAACGTCACGATGTCTGCGGAGCGTTTACTGAGCTCACCACTGTCCTTAGTCCAACGCAACCCGTCCCGCGTGTAGTACAGCCCGGCGCGCATCCCGTTACGGTGCATATACTCCTGACTGGCAAGAATCCGGTGGGAGTTGTCGCCACCAGCCTCTTTCCTGTTCAGGGAGACTGCCCGCTCCCAGCGCCGGTTCGGCTTGTTGGCAAGGGTGAAGTACATGTTTTGAACACGTTCCGGCCGTATCTGGCCAAAGGTCTGAAAGCCCATGTCACTACGGTAGCTGGCCTTCAACTCCGTGCGGCGCCAACGATATCCAACGCGCAGAGAACCATTTCCGCTGAATCGTCCCCGGTCGTCCTCAACCCGCCAGGCGCTTCCACCCCCCACCCGCCAACTGAAGCGGTAGCGGGTATTGGCCAAAAAAGTTCCCAAGGTCCAGATGCGCTGGTCCGTGCTCTCCCCCCGAAAGAAACCGGTATGGGTAAGCTCGAGACCCGTCTCCCCCTTCAGCAGTCGGTGGACGTAGCGGAAATGTCCGTCGAATTGAGCCCGGTCCGCCAGCAGGTCGCTTTCGTAGCGGGCGTCAGATACCAGCCAGCCCATTTCGTACCAACCGGAGATTCCCGCTTCGTTCCCAAAATCAAGCCCATAAACATAGACCCTCCCAGGGGCGCGGGTCGCCACGTTGTTCAGCAGATACTGGTTGGCAAGCAGGCCGGCGACCAGGTTTGGAGTGAGTTCATCCGCTGGATCGCCAGACATGCCCGTTCCAAGCTCCTGCTCCGCCGGGGTGTCGAATGGCTGGGCCTGCGCAGTGTCAAGCGGACTCAATGCTGGAGTGAAACGGGCGGTTGCGGTAAAGGTCAACCTGCCGGTAGGGGTATACCGTTGCATGAGACGCCGGGCATCCAAAAGGATCCCCAGTTGCCTGTCCGTCCGGTTGAGAAAGTCATGCCGTGCGTACTGCACCGCCTGCACGTCGTAGCGAACGCCCACGTGCACGCCGGCAGTATCGTATAAAAGGGAAGCCCCGGCCCCCTGGGAGGACTGCACGTCCTCCAGTACTTCCTGGGCAGTATCATTGGTCTGCACCAGCACGTAGGAACTGGTTCCGGTAGCGTCGGGGATTAGTTTGACGTGCCGAAAAGCGAACGAGGGGCCAGGCACACACACCGCCCCCACAAGGAGAAGCAGTACCCATGTGCGTATCCTGACCATGGCTTATTTCACGATCACCGTGTCCCCTGGCAGCAGCACCAGATTAAACGGCCTGTGTTTGGCCTTGCGGGAAATGAGCACCCGGTAGTCCAGGTACAGCACCCGTTCCACCCCTGCATCACCTTCCTTGCGCAACACCAGAATTTCGTTTGAGGCGAAACGGGTCGGACCACCCACCAGGGCGATTCCCTGCAACACGGTGGTGTAGTTGCGCACCTGCACCATGCCCGGGCGCTCCACCTCTCCCAGCAGGTAGATCCGGTAGCTGTTGATCTCCGCAATGGACACGTCCACACGGGGAACCGCCTTGTATTCTTTGAGCTTGGCTTCCACCAGTTGTGCAATCTCAGCGGAACTGCGGCCTGCCACCGCCACATCGCCGATCAAAGGCAAACCAATCAGCCCGTCCGGACGCACGATGACGGTCTTGGAAAGGGCCTCGTCGCCCCACACGCGGATCTCCAGAACATCCTCCGGGCCCACGCGGTAATTGCTCATCAGTTCGGTATCCTGCCTGCCGGGCAGGGTCTCCAGGTAGCGCGCGGTATCACTGTCCATATGGGTGATGGCGCACCCGGCCAACAGCAAAATGGATAGAGTTGCCCCCGTGGCGCCCTGCCACATGCTGGCCCGAAAAGCCGTAAAAAGCGCTTCGACCCTCACATTCCCACCACATCTTTCCCCGGCGCCGCCTTTCCATCCAACGGAAACGGCACACACCGCCACACCCCTGGCGCAAGCCAGAGGTGCCGTGTTTCCCCATCACGCACCATGTTTCTATTACGAGTGTCCGTCAGGTGGAAGGCGAAGTCAACGGCCCGCTGGATACATTTCCGGCTCTGATTTGCCGGCAGAAGACATCGGTATTCGGAGGAGGGGAGTCTCCCCGCCGATCTGTGGATTTTCAGAGCGGAATTTGCGGGGTTTTCGGAATCAACACATGGCCCATAAACGGACTGTCTGATACACACGCTCACATCCATCCACACATTGCACCGCAGGTCGCGCGCACATCGTCAAATTTATGACGAACAAGCTATAGTTGGAGTATAGAATCATGCGTGTAAATGTCAATAGTGCGACGAATCGGGGACGCGGAACCGTGACCATGCGTAAGGATCGCGGCCTCTTACAGGTGGTCCCGGTACCAGTCGATGGCCCGCGCAAGCCCCGACTCCACGTGATCCTCCACCAGATAGCCAAGGGCCCGCTGCGCACGACCGATATCCGCCAAGCTCTGCCGCACGTCCCCCGCCCGCTCCGGGCGGTATTCCGGCTCAATATCCAGCACCTCCGGCCGCCGCTCCCCAAGCAGGGCCCGCAAACGCTTGAACAGTGCGTTTACCGTAGTTGTTTCGCCACATCCGACGTTGTAGGCGGTACCGGTTGCGGACTCCGGCGCGACCACGGCACGCAGGTTCGCCTGCACCACATTGCCAACGTAGGTAAAATCGCGGGTTTGCTCACCGTCGCCGAAAATCACTGGCCGCTTCCCCGCCAGCAGCGCCGACACAAAGCACGGGATGACCGCCGCGTAGGCCGACTCCGTATCCTGCCGCTTGCCGAACACGTTGAAGTACCGCATGCCGACAACGGGAAGCTTGTAAACCGATTGAAACACGTGTGCATACAACTCGTTGACCGCCTTAGTAACCGCATAGGGCGACATGGGACGCCCGGTATCGTCCTCGACCTTGCACAGGGCCGGGTGGTCCCCATAAACGGAGGAGGAACTCGCATACACTACGCGCTTTACCCCGGCATCCCGGGCGGCAGCCAGCACGTTCAGGGTCCCATCCACGTTTACTGCGTTGCTGGTGGCCGGGTCCTCGATGGAACGCGGCACGGAACCCAGGGCCGCCTGATGCAGCACAAAGTCGACGCCTTCCATTGCCTTGGCGCACGCCACGGGATCGCGAATGTCTCCCAACTGAAACTCGAAACGGCCCTTGATCTGCTCCTGTTGGGCCATTTCGGAAAGTTCGTCCACGTTGGCCTGCTTTCCGGTAGACAGGTTGTCCAGACCACGCACGAAATGGCCGTATTCCAGCAATGCCTCCGTCAGCGACGAGCCGATGAATCCGGCGGCGCCAGTCACCAGAAAACGGGCACCTCGAGGGAGTTCCACCCGGCTCTTTGCTGTTGCCGCAACCTGTTTCATGCGCGAAAGACCTTTTTCCCATCCGGAACAAAACGCCCGCGCGGATCGACAATCCGGGGGGCGTGATTCCGTACCAGGTCCCAATCGATCCGATCGTGATCCGTTACCAGCAGCACCACGTCAACGGCGCTCAGCGACTCCTTCGAAAGCGGGATACTCTTCAGGTCCAATTGGTGTTTCCGGGTGTGAGGAAACACTGGAACATGGGGGTCCGAGTAGGACACTTCAGCACCCAGGGCGGTCAGGCGCTCAATAATGACTGCTGCTGGGGTTTCGCGCACGTCATCCACGTTTTTCTTGTAGGCCACCCCCAGGATCATCACCCGGGATCCCCGCAACGCCATTCCGCTCTGATTGAGCACCTCACCCACCTTGTGCACCACATAGTCCGGCATTGCGGTATTCACCTCACCGGCCAATTCGATAAAACGGGTGGCCACCCCGTATTCCCGTGCTTTCCAGGTGAGATAAAAGGGATCGATCGGAATGCAGTGCCCCCCCAGCCCAGGCCCGGGAAAAAACGGGGTGAAGCCAAAGGGTTTGGTGGCCGAAGCGCGAATGACCTCGAATACGTCGATCCCCATCCGCTCGGTTACCTGTTTAAGTTCGTTGACCAACGCGATATTCACCGCTCGGTAGGTGTTTTCCAGAATCTTGGTCATCTCAGCCACCTCGCAGGACGACACCGGAACCAGCCGGTCGATCACCCCTTGGTACAGGGCAACCCCCACCTCCAGACATGCAGGGGTGAATCCGCCCACCACCTTCGGAATCGTGCGTGTGGTGAAATCCGGGTTGGCCGGATCTTCGCGTTCCGGCGAGTAGATCAAGAACAGGTTTTCACCCGGGCTGAAGCCGGCTGCGGTCACCCGCGGAAAAATATGATCGCGGGTGGTTCCTGGGTAGGTGGTGCTTTCCAAGGAAAGCGCCTGCCCCGCCCGTAAATGGGGCACCAGGGCCTCGACGGAGCCGATCACGTAGGACATATCGGGTTCCCGGTGGCGGGTGAGCGGTGTTGGGACGCACAGAATGATGGCGTCGCATTCTCCCGCCCGGGAAAAATCGGTGGTGGCGTCAAAGCGCCTATCTTCGGCGGCAGCCTTCAGAGGCGTGGCGGTGATGTGTTCGATGTAGCTTTGGCCCTGCAACAGCCGTGGTGGCTTTTTCGGATCCACATCCAGGCCGAGAACACGATACCCGGATTCCACATAACGCAGCACCAGGGGCAAGCCGACATAACCAAGCCCCACCACACCAATCGTGGCCTCGTGGCGGCCAAGCTTTGCGATTAGCTGATCCTTCATTGCCGGCGGGCTCCAATGGAAAAATGGGGGGGTCCGCTACCGGACCCGATCCCTCAAGCGTGAAAGGACACTTTCCGGTGCACTCTGCACCCCCCAATCTTTGGTGAGTTTTCAGATTGTGTCAATCCGCCCCACAGGTTTTGTGACAAATTGACCCCGGAAGGCGTGGGCAGGTGGGGCGAATGAGTTGGAATTAGAACTCGTGGATGATGGCAGGTTGGAACTGATGCGCCCTTCACCCGCATTTCACCTCGACAACAGTTGGTGACCACGAGAACGCATCGTATTCGTCAATTTGGTGCCGGAGCCGGAAAGCGAACCAGGACGGAATTGCGTTCCGGGGGATTTTAAGGCAGTCCGTTTCCGATGAAGGCCGACAAATACCGAAGAAAATTCAAGGAGTTGAGGTGTTCCGATTGCGATCGGATTCGGGACATTTCGGCGGTTTTTTCTCCCGCACTGTCCCAAAATTGTCCCAAATTTCGGGGTGCCGGCGTCAGGACACGCCCAACCTAGTAGTTGGTCACTGCGCCCGTATGGCAAACCACACGCCTCACGCCCTGATTCTACGCCATCGCGGCACTTGATATATAGAGATTGGCCATTCACAATTACTCCGGGTGTTCCTCGGGCTTTCGCCTCCAAACGAGCGGCAGAAAACCTCCGTACACCAAAGGAATAGGATTGCACATGGCCCTTGATACAGCAAATCATTGCTATGCCAAATATGGAGACCTATTTGTAAATAATTTCAATGCGGATCTGGTTTATGACGCCTGCGTCAATACACCAGTTGTGGTGGCCATGTTGGGTCAAAGGAGTTCATTCTATCGAATTCGAAAGAATATAGACGAGAAACGCGAGAATCTCGGCCTAGCCACTACGTATTCCTATCCAAGCCAAAATCTATGCACAGAAAACGGTCGAGCACACGTTCACGGATACCCCGTTTTCTACTGCTCCGATACAATGAAGGTAACGATCTCTGAAGCACGGGCAGAAGAGGGTGATCTGTTATATGTGAGCGAGTGGGAATTAGCTGGTCCTTGCGCGGCATCGCTTTGTGTAATTGCATCTAGAGAAGCGATAGGAAACGGCACCTTCTCCAGTATACATCCTTTTATAGAAGAGGAACTGGATCGCATGGGTGGATCTGACCGTCTTGCCAAATGGACGCAGCTACTTGGTGGCTTGCAAGACATCTTTCTGCACGAACGCCACCCCTATTCGAACTCCGCTATATACTCGTACAAAATGATGTATGAGAGAGCCGTAGAAATAATCTGTTATCCGTCCGCACAGTGGCGAAACACCTTTATCAATTTAGCCATTAAGAAAGAATTCATTGACAGAAATAAAATAATTCTAAAAAATATTTACAAATTAATAGTAACTTCGGACTCGAAAAGCCTGTCTACATTTTCTTTACTGGAAGTGGGCACGGCAAAATCTAAAAAGATTGATTGGCTGGCTCCGACGCAACCTGACCAAGAGAAATTTTTCGCAAAGTTCATGAGTGATAATGGCACCCTATTGGTCACCTTCCCTCAAGGCAAGACCCTTGATGACTTTAAGCGGCACATGCCAGAAATTGATCGCAAAATGGCAGGCAGGTCGGCCGCGCGTCTATCGGAGGATGATAAAGAGAAATCCCTCGAGTTCCTCGAAGCTGGATTGGAGAAAAGTCATAGTGGAAATTACCACGATGCTATCAAGGAATTCGATAGAGCCATCGATCTATTCAGTTATATGCCTTCACCCTACTATGAAAGAGGTCTCTGTAATTATTATATAGGAAAATACGATGATGCTATTATCGACTACACAAGTGCGATACATGCTGCTCCGAAAGATGTTGAAGTATCTACTACGTATAAGTCGTATTGCAACAGGGGGACAATATACCAAATGCAAAAGCAGTATGAGAAGGCGGTGAGTGACTTTCAAGCGGCCATACAGCATAAACCGGACGACTGTATTAGTCACTTCAATCTAGGGAATTGCCTAGTCGAAATGGGCAGGTATTCTGAGGCGGTAGAATCGTACAAGAGCGCACTTCAGATAGAGCCAGATGACATTGAGATTCTGGATAGTATGAACGCCGCCCTGAATTATCTAAAGGAGGGTAAATGACGGGCTCGGTTAAATAATAGATAATTTCATTCAGCCTTGCCTCGGCCTGTACCAGTCTCGTATTTGCCCGACAGTCTGGCCCCTGGTTCTAAGTTCAGGCCTCCTTTCCCCGAAACCGCTCCAGCCACTCGAAGAACCCGGCCTCGTCGATGAGCACCTTCCGGCCGACCCGGTAGATCGCCGGCAGCAGGCCGTTGCCGGGGATGATCCCGCGGCTGCTGTACCGCTCGTCGGCGTGGTAGATGAAGTCGCGTAGCGTGGCCCCACTACGCCTCCACCGGTTCGAGCGGCCTGATCTCCTTGAGGGAGTCCTCCAGGGCGTCCTGGGCGACGTCCAGGTCGTAGCGGGTCTGGAGGTTCATCCACGAGACCGGGTCCACGCCGAAATAGCGGGCCAGCTTCAGGGCGGTTTCGGCGGTGATCGCACGCTCACCGTGGACGATGGCGTGGATCCGCGAGGGGGTGACGCCGATGTCCTTCGCCAGCCGGTACGGCGTGATGCCCATGGGCTCCAGGAAGTCCAGGTTCAGTACCTCCCCCGGATGGACGGGCGGCAGTTTGTCCTTGCTCATCTTCGCTCTCCTTTCGGAAGAGGGCCGAACTCAGGCGGCCGGCTCGAGCGCCAACACCAGCCGCTTGCCCAGCACGGCGGCGGCCTGCTCCACCTGGGAGAAGCGGGAAGCATGGTCCAGGTCGAGCAACCGATCCACTTGGGGCATGTGCCAGTGGAGCCGGCGCGCGAGCTCCGCCTTGGAAACCCCCTGTTCGCGCATGGAGGCGTAGATGCCGAGCTTCGCACACTCCAGGGCGTCCGGGGACACCAGGGCGCGCCCCTTCGCGGGGCCGGGGCGGGGGAGATCACGACGGTCCTCCACGTACATGGAGAGCGCCGTCGCCAAGGCGTCCTTGGCGACCAGAAGGGCCTCATCCTCGGTTTCCCCCTGGGTGATGGCCTCCGGGACCTCCGGGAAGGTCACCACGAAGCCGCCTTCTTCGGCGGGGGTCAGGTCTACCGGGTATTCGAACATCGCGTCACCTCACTTCAATCCGAGCTGCTTCTTGATTGCCTCCACGGTGCCGGTCTTCAACTCCGTGGAGTGCATCGGGAGCACCGACTGCCGGTCGTTCAGGAAGACCTTGAGATGCCCGCCTTTTCCGGGCTGGAAGCTCGCTCCCTGCTTGGCCAGCCAGCGTTTGAACTCCGCGCTCTTCATCGCGTGAAAGGTATAACAGATATGTTTTGTTGTCAAACAGAAGTGTTGTCGAAGGCTCGAATTCCCACTCTTCCCCCACACTGTTCCGGCAACGTCTGAAATTTCAGCCCCCCCTCCCCCGGAAACTCTCCGGCCGGAGCGACGAAGCCTGCTTCTTCCTGTGGCGCTCCCTTACAATGGGCACTACTGCTTGAAGGAGAAGCGGAATGGGAAATGAGGAACTGACCGACCGGGAACACGAGGAGTTGCGCCTCCTTTATCAAGTCAGCGTGCAGGACCTCGCTTTCTTCAAGAATCAGCAGTGGCGGACGAGTCACTACGGGCTGTTGCTCCACGCCGCAATCGTGCTCATCAACTACCAACTCTTGCCTTCTAATACCGGCGTCGCGCCCAAGATTCTCCTTACTGCGGCCCCGGCTCTGGTGCTGGGCGTCGCATGGTGGTTTCTCCGGAGGTTGCGTCAAGCTGTTCAAGTGAGGCGGGCGCGTCTCGAGGCCTGCCGAGGATCGTTTACCAAGAAGTTCGAGTCTGCATGGAAGGCCATGGAGAAGGGTGCGGACGATGCCAGTGCGGTGTTCGGTGTCCTCCTCGGCATTCAGATTGTCGGAGCCGTAGTCACGTTCTGGTTGGTCGCCACCGAGCTCTGGTCCTGTACGTAGCGACCGGACAGTCGGACCAGAAATCAGGCCCCCCGCCCCCGAAACCGCCCCAGCCACTCGAAGAAACCGGCCTCGTCGATGAGCACCTTCCGGCCAACCCGGTAGATCGCGGGCAGCAGGCCGTTGCCGGGGACGATCCCCCGGCTGCTGTACCGCTCGTCGGCGTGGTAGATGAAGTCGCGCAGCGTCGCCTCCGGGAAGGCCGGGTGCCGCTCGGCGAACTGGCGCACCGAGAGCAGGACGGGAGGGGGGGCCGCCGGATCCATTTCATCGCAGTGGTCGCAGTGATGTTCGTCAGCTTCGTACATTGTCCTTCCTTTATCCCGTTCCTTGAACGTGGCCAATCTGGTCGCTTACCGGGTAAAGGGGGGCGGAGGTCCGGGAATGGGGACACCCCCATTGTGCTAAACTTTTAACCACTCATTAGTTCTGTAGCAGAAGGGGGATATTGTGGCGATATACAACCTGAGACGGTTTTCCCGGCCGGATGAACTCAAGGCCATCGGACCCGACCACCTGCTCACCCTGCTTGAACCCTATTCCGACTACTTCGCCGAGCGGGGCGTGACGTTGCCGCCCGCCGGCGCGGCTGATGGTGTGCCGTACAAGGACCTCGCCGGGGTCTTTATGTCCCCCGATACCAGCACGCCGTCGGATCTGGTGGACGCCCTCTATTTCATTGACGAGATGGCCACGCCGGAGGGGATGGATCAACTCCTCCACGAGGCGGAACAGAACGACATCGACCTGAACGGCAAGCCCGACCCCACTCCGGCGGACGTGGCCGTGCAGGTGTGGCTGGCGGACCGTGAGTTGCTCGAGCGCAAGCATGCCGAGCAGTACCTGACCAAGCGCCGGTCGTTCGAATACTTCCAGACCGACCAGTCGCCGGTTCCGGTGTTCAAGACGCCTTCCCGGGAAAAGCTCAAGGCCTTGGCCGAAGCCATGGATGACTGGTTCGAGCAGAAGAAGCGGGGGCGCGACTCGCGGGTGTTCGCCTACCCGAAGCCCGACGGCATCTGGTTTCTGGTGCGCCACGGGGAGCCCTACAAGCGGGAAGGGAGCATCGAAGAGGGGGAGTCGAAGAGCGTCTTCTACCGGCCGGAAAAGCACGACGTGCTCGTGTACAACCCGGCTTTGGGCGAACTGAGGATGAATGCCGGATCCAAAGGGGAAAAGGAGCTATACCGGGCAATGTTCGGCCTGCACTTGTTTGGCAGTGAAAACTTCTTTCCCAAGGAGAGCAAGTACACCCTGGAGCCCCTGCGGACAGACGGGGAGGCGGCCTTGGTCTGTTCCGATATCGAAGGGATGGAGTGGGCCAGGATGAAGGAGGTCCGGTTCTATTGGGGCGGACACCAGAACGAAGTGGAGATCCGCAAGGCCGACGACGTGTTTGCCGCGCTTTCCGTACGGGAAAAGTCCCTGCCGGAGAAGGCCCGGATCATTCGGGCCAGCTTTCAGGTGAAGTTCACCGATGCAAAGACGCCGCGAACTGTCACCATCCGGCCGTCCAATATCGCCGACTACACTCGAGATGGCGATAGTTCTGTCGTGGAAGAGTGGCTGACCAAGCGCGGCTTTATCCGCGCCGCCAATCAGGAAGGTCATGGACAAGCCGCGGCTATGGCGGGCGCTTGAGCGCGTGCCCGGGCTGGCCGCTGTGCCGGCCGAGTGGCAAGAGCACCTGGGAGAGGAGTGGGATATCGCCCAGTCCCTGTTCCGGCCCCGGCAGGACCTGGCGACTTCCGTCCCGTGTCCGTCGGCCCCGAAGTGCGAGTGCACCCACGCCGTCGTCACCCATTCCCCGGACGATATCGTGGCGGTGTGCCGGTGCCAGCCGAGGCGGTGTGAAACCGCCCCGCTGAAACGTTCGGACATCGTGGCCTACGAAGTGGACCGGAAAACGCTCGGTGCTGCCGCGGCTGCAGCCGTCGGGGCGGAGTCAGCGTGGAGTGCCGTAGACGGCTTGGCCATGACTTGGCGGATCGGAGCCTTCGCCATCGACCCTGACAGCCGCGCACCAGTCTACATGACCACCCAGATTACTGCGGATGACTTTCAACACGTGATTGGAAAGCTGGTGGCCGTGACCGATGGACCCTTCGTCCTGGTTGCGCCAACCCACGACCTACTCCGTTCAGCAGACGAGGCGCTTCTGGAGAGGCGGAACGTGTGTTTCCTGACGCTGGCTGACCTGCTGGCATGGGACGAAAAAGGTGCGCTGGCCCCCGCCCAGTCCCCCCACAAGACTCTCGATGAGACCAGAGCGAAGCTGCGTGGCGAAGCCTTTCCGCCGACTGAGCAAGCCGCCTATTGCCGCGCGATTACCCACGAGAGTGCGTTCACCATGGATGCGGACGAGTACAAAGCACTCGTCGCCCGGAGTCCGGAGTTCGCCGTGTTCATCGACGGTGTGACTGGAGCCGCCACGCGTTACCACGATGGAAAGGCGATGCCACCCGGGAAACTGACGGCTGGCGAATTCGCCATGATTGCGGAGTACATCGAATCCCGAAAGATCATGCGTCCGACCGGGACCAAGACGGGAACCGGAAAGTCCGCGGAAACCGCCCGGAGCCTTTTCAACAGTGCGCGCCGCAAGGTGGACATCAAGCTGGGGCGCTATGAATGGTGCTGTTTCCAAACCCGCAAGGCGACCGAGCGGGGCCAGACGGCATTCGAGTTCGCCCCGCCGGACGGCATTGCCTGGTGCCTCATCCTCCCGACCCAGGCATAGCCGAGTATCCCTCCCTCGATTCTCCCTCCCTTCTCTCTCCATATTCCCTCGCCAAACCGCACCTTAAGGGCTGATAGGTCCGGCGAGGCCGTCACTCCTTAACGACATCAACCGGGCAACCGGCTGATAGCCCCCTGGGAGAGTTCCTCGCCGGACTCCATCTCCCAGGGGGTTTTTTTGTGCCGGAACGGCACGGAAAGGAGGTTCGGTGAAACAGGAATGGCGCTGTGAACGCTGTGAAAAATTGCTCGGTGTCTTGAATGGCGGACGGATCCACATCCGGTTCGGCCGGGGCCACGAGTACCTCGTGAGTTTCCCGGCGACCGGCGTGTGCCGGGGCTGCGGAACGCTGAATGAGATTGCCGGGATTCCCCGGCAGCCACTGTAACCAACTAATTCAACACCACGAGGCGCGCGACGCCCTGACTGGCCAGTAGGAGGCGCTGAACGCCCGGCCGGAAAGGTCGGACGTCATGGCGTATGCCTCAAGGGATCGAAACCGTGAACAACTTGAAAAGGAGATTCAAGGAGAAGGGTACCAGGACCTGCTCCGGGGGCTGCAGGAGGGCGAGCCCTTCCTGCGCCGCTTTGGCAACTGGGATGAGGTCTTGGCATTCATGCGCGAGGGCACATCGCGGGATCCCCATAAGGATGACATCCTGCGCCCCATCTTCCGCGCCCACAGGGCGGATGGCGACGCGCGGTGGCGAACCCTCCTCATGGTCATTTTCTGGCCGGGGCTCGCGTCCATCCATCGGCAGAAGCGGACCTGGGATCCCGACCCGGAGGAGCTCTGGCAGAACGTCCTCTGGACCTTCCTGCGAGTGGTTTGCCGGATCGATGTGGATCGCCGCCCTGTCCGCCTGGTCCAGAAGGTGTTCAACGACACCGTCCACGACCTCCACGAGGAATACCGACGGACCTGGGACCGAACTCAGCCTGAGCGCCCATGGGACGACGAAATCCATGTCCTGGCTGTGGGTCACGGCATCGACTTTGACCGGATTGCCCTGGAGGAACTCCGGGAGGCCGAGCTGCGGAAGCTACACGGACACCGCAAGGCCGGGCGCCTCGGCGAAACGGACTTTCTGCTCCTCATCGGCATGCGGATCTACGGTGAATCAGTGGCCGATTACGCGCGGCGCGTTGGTGTGGGCTACGAGGCCGCCAAAAAACGGCGCCAGCGGGCGGAGGCCACCCTGCGACGCGTTGATGATGGCTCGGCGTGATGGGCGATGTCCCCGAGTTTCCCGGCGCACCCCCTTTCCAGTTTGTGAGAACCACAAGCCCGCGAAAGGAGGACCTGATGTTCAGCGCGTCCGAAACCAGAACGCTCGTCAATGACCTGTTTGAGAAGGAGGCCCTGGTCATTGGTGGGCTGGCGGCCACGCACCCGATGGATGACGAGTTCGTCTGGCGCCTGATGCGAAGCCTGGACGCCATCCGCACCCAGGTGCTGCGCCGCCTGGGCGAGGAGTCTCCGCCCGACCAGGAGTCGCCGGACCAGCCGTCGATGCACCGGCATCCGGCAGTCGATGAGTTTCTGCGGAATATCCGGAGTGGGCGACCGTGACCACCGCGCCAAGGCCCCTGTTCAAACACACCAAGCTGGGTATCCACCTGACGCGTGGCCCACCAACGGAAGTGGAACTGAGGTTTCGGCCCCCAACCACCTACTTGACCAACGTATTGAAGGAAGGAAATACCCATGACAAAGACCGTTGAAGCCCTGCCGCAGCCCGTGTCGGCGCCGGGCGTGTTGCCCATCATCAGCGCCGACCAGCGCCTGGCCGAACGCCGTGGCGTGAAGGGCGTCATGATCGGCAAGTCCGGCATCGGCAAGACGTCCCAGCTCTGGACCCTGCCGGCCGAAAGCACGTTGTTCTTCGACCTGGAAGCCGGCGACCTCGCCGTGGACGGCTGGGCCGGCGACACCATTCGACCGCGCACCTGGCAGGAATGCCGGGATCTTGCCGTGTTCATCGGTGGCCCTAACCCGGCCCTACGGGACGAACAGCCCTACAGCCAGGCCCACTACGACGCCGTGTGTGAGTGCTTCGGCGACCCGTCCGCTCTCGGCAAATACGAAACCGTCTTCGTCGACTCCATCACCGTGGCCGGTCGCCTCTGTTTCCAATGGTGTACAGGGCAGCCTCAGGCGGTATCGGAAAAAACCGGCAAGCCGGACATGCGCGGGGCCTACGGGCTCATGGGGCAGGAAATGATCGGCTGGCTCACCCACTTGCAGCATACCCGCAACAAGAACATCTGGTTCGTTGGGATCCTCGACGAGAAGTTGGACGACTTCAACCGCCGCGTGTTCAGCCTCCAGATTGAGGGCTCGAAAACCGGACTGGAGCTTCCGGGCATCGTCGACGAGGTCATCACTCTGGCCGAGCTCAAGGACGATGACGGCGCTAACTATCGGGCCTTCGTCTGCCAGACGTTGAACCCCTGGGGCTACCCCGCCAAGGACCGTTCCGGCCGTCTCGACCTGGTTGAGGAACCGAACCTCCAAAAGCTGATGGAGAAGATTCAGAGCCCCGGGCGTCCCGCCCCGGATCGCCTCGACTTTTCCCGCCCCGCCACCAACCCCACCGCATAAGGAATACCAACGATGAGCACCTGGAATGATTTCAACAACGCCGACGACCAGCAATCCTACGACCTGATCCCGAAGGGCACCATCGCCAAGGTGCGGATGACCATCCGCCCGGGCGGGCATGACGACCCGAACGAGGGCTGGACCGGCGGCTACGCTACCCGTAAGGCCGAGACCGGCTCCGTGTACCTGAATGCCGAGTTCGTGGTGACGGAGGGGCCGTATGCCCGCCGCAAGGTTTGGTCCCTGATCGGCCTGCACAGCCCGAAGGGGCCGGAGTGGGCCCACATGGGCCGGGCCTTCATCAAGGGCATCCTGAACTCCGCCCGTGGTGTCCACCCCAACGACGACAGTCCCCAGTCCCAGAATGCCCGGCGTATCGGTGGTCTGGCTGATCTGGATGGCATCGAGTTCATCGCCAAGATCGACTTGGAGAAGGATGCCAAGGGCGACGACAAAAACGCCATCAAACAGGCCATCGCTCCCGACCACAAGGAGTACGCGGCGGTGATGGGAGCGGTTCAGGCACCCGCTCCGGCTCCTGCCGCCCAGGCCACCACCGGTGGCCGGCCTAGCTGGGCGCAGTAACCATGATCCTGCGACCCAGACAAAAAGAGTTGGTGGAGCGCTCCCTGGGGGCGCTCCACCAGCACGGAAACACCCTGGCGGTGGCCCCGACCGGATCGGGGAAGACCATTATGCTGTCC
>JAOUMB010000048.1 GCA_029881725.1 Nitrospirota bacterium | reverse complement strand
CACCCGTACCGGCACCCCGGCCAAAACCGACACCGGCTCCCACACCGGCTCCCACACCGGCTCCCACACCGGCTCCGGCTCCGGCTCCGGCTCCGATGCCAACGCCCGAGCCGCCAGCCGCCGAGGTCCCTGCCGCACCCGTCATATTGGGAGGCGGCTCCGCCGAACGGATGCGTGCCGAGATGGCCGAGCGCAACCGTCAACAGACCCTCGCAGCACCGGCCGCGCCAGTGCCAACACCCGTACCCAAGCCCGCGCCAGCGCCGGAGCCAACACCCGTACCCAAGCCCGCGCCAGCGCCGGAGCCAACACCCGTACCCGAGCCCACGCCAGCGCCGGAACCAACGCCCGTACCCAAGCCCGCGCCAGCCCCCGCCCCAAAACCAGTACCCAAGCCCGCGCCTGCCCCCCCATCGGCTTCCTCCCCGGAACCGGCGGTCGAGCCCGCGCCGGTGATACTGGGGGGCGTCAGCGCCGAACGCGCGCGGCGGGAAATGGCGGAACGGACCGCCCGGACCGCTCCCGAACCGGAACCGATTCCCGCCCCGGCCCCCGATCCGCGGCCGACGGGAGGAAGCCGGGACACCGACGGTGCATTCGCCAGCGGCGGCACTGCCGAACAGGCCTTTGCATTGCTGGACCGCTCCTACATGGCTCCGGCGGAACCGGTACCCACTCCGGAACCGGCCCGCGAGCCGGTAGTCACCGAGCGCGCCCCGCTGGGGGGTGCCAGCGCCGAGGAGGCCCGCCGCCGTTCGGTGGCCGGAGTGCACTCCACCGAGGATGCGGCCCCCGCGGCAAAACCCCGGCCCGAACCGAAACCAGCACCGAAACCGGCCCCGCTTCTGGCCGCCACCGGGCCGCTGCCCGGCGTAGCCCAGGAGGACTGGTTGCGGCGGGCCACCCGTGGCGTGGTGGAACGGGGGACCGGAGCGGACCGGGCCGTGTCCCGCCCGTTCGCCCCCGGAGAGTTCACCTCGCCGGACCCGGAGATTTCGGCCCACCTGGGGCGGACCGACCGCATCACCTATCTGTACTGGACCGATTACCACAACGCGGTGGTGGCCAACGCCCCGGACAAGCCGTATGCGGATTTATCGTTCGAGGGCGGCGACTGGCACATCTGGTGCGTGGGCGGTCAGGGAAAGCGCTCCCGCTGCCGGGTGGGCATCGCCTATGTGGACGGCCAGAGCCGCAAACGGCTGCCCGCCATGACCGTGTTCTACGACCCGAACCGCAGCGGCACCACCGTGTGCGTCGGCACCGGCGAGGGCGGCGGCACGGTCACCCTGACGGTGGACCGCACCCGCCCCTATTCGGCGCGGGACGGTTCCTGCTTCGATGCGGCCCAGTCGAAGGCGATTCTGGACGACCTGAATCGCGGCTCCAGTTTCGTGTTCACCCGGCGGGCCCCGGAGGAAGGCGAACACACCGGCTGGCTGAGCCCGTTCGGCATCGAAAAGGCCCTCGACCTGATGGCGTTCATGCATTCCCGCCTGTCGGGAGGGTAACCCCCTCCCCGACTGTCCCCTAAAGCGCTACACTTGAGGCATGAGAGTTGCCGCGCGCATGGGTCTGCTGGCGCTGGCGCTGGTGCTTCCCGCAGCCGGGTGCGGGGAAAGCGACCCGCCACCCATTGTGGTGTCCGCCAACGCGTATTCACCCGAGCGGATCATCGTTTCCTGGATCTATACCACGGGGGATCAGTACGCGCGCTATTTCCTCTATCGCGATGACGTTGAGGTCGCGGTCTATTCCTACAGCTTCCAGACCATGCAGGACACCGGACGGACGGAAGGCACGGAGCACTGTTACCGGGTGCGCGGCACCATCTATTCCGGCACCGTGGCCGACCTGTTTATTCCGCCCGGCATTCCGGACCTGCGCAGCAACACCGCCTGCGTGACCACCCCCACGGTGAGCCCGTGGGCGGAAACTTCCGGCCTCGCCCCCAACGCCGATCTGGCGGTGGATGGGGACGGCTTTGTGCACATGGCATGGCCGGAGGCCACCGGGTTCGGCTACGGCACCAACCGCAGCGGCACCTTGACCATGGAGTCGATCCTCCTGACTGACCCACCCGACGGCGAAGTGGCGGTGGCGGTAGACGCCGGCGGCGCCGCACACGTGGCATGGGTGCGCCAGGCGGCCCCCGCCGGGGTGGGCTACGCCACCAACGCCGGCGGCGGGTGGGTCACCGGCCTGATCGACTCCGGAGATGCCTACGCGGCGGCGGTGGACATCGCCATGCACGTGACCGATGGACCCCAGGTTCTGCTGTGGCGCACCACGGGCCACGAAACCCACGCCAGCGGCGGTCCGGGCGCGTGGGTGCTGACCCCTTTTTCCGACCCCCTTGGCCAGCTTCCCGGCGCCCTCGGCCTCCGGCAGTTGAAGATCGGCGTGGCCGCGGACGGCACCGTGCACTTTCTCCGCCGCGATTCCAACAGCCTGAACCACGCCACCAGCACGGACCACGCCTGGAGCACGCGCATCGGCGTCACCTGGAACCTCCCGCTGGATTTCGCCGTGGCCCCGAACGGCACCCCGTGGGTGGCCCAGTGGGACCAGGCCGTGCCGCCCCGGCTGACGCTGACCACACCGGGCGACCCTTTCTGGTCCGACACCTGGTTGCACGAATCCGCCAGCGAGGTGACCGTGGGTGACGTGGCCCTGACCATTGACGCCAATGGCACGCGCCATCTGCTGTTTGTGGATGACGGCTATGTGGTCTATGCCAACGCGGGCCAATTCTCCCGGCAATTCATCAGCGCCACCACCGCTTCCGGGTTGCGGCTGGCGGCCGGGCCGGACGGAACCCTGCACGCCACCTGGACCGATCCGGTTGCGGGAACGACGGTATACGCGCATCAGCCCTAGGCGAAAGGCTTTCCCGCCTCGGGCCCGGTGCGGCATACTGGGGCGATCATCCATCAATTGACTGGCGGGAACCCTAATGGAAAATACCGGGAACGACTCCGAATGGCGCGAGAAGCTGACGCCGGAGCAATATCACGTATGCCGCGAAAAAGGCACCGAGCGCGCCTTTTCCGGAGAATATTTCGACTGCAAGGAGGACGGCATCTACCACTGCCGTTGCTGTGACGCGCCCTTGTTCGACGCCCGGACCAAGTTCGATTCGGGCACCGGCTGGCCCAGCTATTACCAGCCACTGGGCGCGGACGCCATTACCGAACACGAGGATATGTCCTACGGCATGCGCCGGGTGGAGGTGACCTGTTCCGCCTGCGGCAGCCACCTGGGCCACGTATTCCCCGACGGCCCCCGGCCCACCGGTCTGCGCTACTGCATCAACAGCGCATCGCTCAAGCTGGAAAAGCGGGACTGACATGCCTTGCGCACGCCCACGGTTGCGGGCGCGATGAGCTCCCCCACGGGCCATCCCGACTGCTGTGGCGGCGGTGACGATCACGATCCGCTGGGCTGCCCCCTGTGCGGCCAGCGCGGCCACGGGGTGCCCCCGGAGACGGTGGACGCCTTTGTGCCGGAGGCGCACCGGGAGGAGTCGGGCAGCTTCTGGTTCTGCGACACCCCGGAATGCGCCGTGGCCTTCTACCCCCCCGGCTGCGGCGCACCGGTGTTTGTTTCGGAACTGCCGGTGCCAACCGGGGTGAAGGCGCCGTTTAGCGACACCGCCCCGCTGTGCCACTGCTTCGGGATTACACGGGGCGAGGTGGTGGCCCGCGCCGCGTCCGATCACCCGGCCAGCGCCGAGGTGGCGGAACGGATGAAATCAGAAGGGTGCGCGTGTGCGATCAAAAACCCGACCGGGCAGTGTTGTTTGGGGGATGTGCGAGCGGTGGAGGGGGCTCAGACCGGGCAGAAATCCGGCACGGTGCAGTGATCTTCCAACGGCGCCGGGCTGAAATCCGCGCTCACCACCGGAACGGGTGAAAAGCCGCCATCCTCCGTAAGGCCTGGGGATTGGGGAATTTCGGGCCGGGCGGCGGCCGGCGGCGTTTTGGCCAATTGCAGCGGTCCCCGCAGCCCGCCTGCAAACTGCGGCACCAACAGCGCGGCACCAATCAACAGCACCGCCAGAATGGTTTGCGTCCGGTTGTTCATGACCCCATCCGGCTCCGACCCAAAAAGTGACCAATTATTAGTCTTATCGGTGAATGGGTGGGGGAGATAAGTCAGGATTCAGGCGCGTTGATCGGAATCCCTTTCAGGTGCCGCCCCAGTGCAAACAGCCCGAGGCCCATGGCAATGAACGGGCCACCGGTGACGATGGCGATTCCACCCATGGCCAGTGCCTCCACCACATTTCCCTGCCCCGGATTGGTGAGCAGGGGCGCCACCATGACGCCGCCCGCGATCAGCGTGCAGCCCCCCGCCAGCACCGCCATCAGCAGGCCAACGGCGATCAGTCCGTTGCCCAGATACCGGCGCGTGGCGGGCTGAAGGGTATGCCCCAGCGGGGCCGTGCCGTTCCACAACACCCACCCAAGCCACACAAACCCGACCCCCGTCAGCAGGGTGACCAGCGGAATGCCCAGGTCCCCCATCCGCAACCCGCCGGACCAGGTGGCGTTTATCAGCATCCCGGCGATGGCCAGCAGATACCAGCCGCCCATGAGCATCAACAGGATGCCCAGGGCGCGGATCCACGGGCTGCGGGTGGGGTTTGGCACGGTCATTTCCTCCGATGGTTTCCAACCCGCAGCCACACCCCCCATTCCATCAAGCCCAGCCCCAGCAGCATGGGCAGGTTGCCGAACATAACCAGCAGTTCGTGATAACCGTACCCCGCGGCGGGCCGTTGCAACTGATACCAGCCGGGGTCGAACAGGGTGTCGTCCACGCCGCTGAAAAAGAACGAGGTGGTACACGCCCCCTCCACCGCCGCCAGCAGCACGCCTCCGGCCAGCAGGGCATGGGCGAAAAAGCGCCGTGGTGGCGTCCGGTCCGGCGCGGGATTCGGCTTCGCCATCCGCCGCAGCAGCCACCCGGCCCACAAAAATCCCACCCCGTACAACAGATACGACCCGGCATAGGCGGCATAGGTGAACTGTCCATACGCGGTTCCCAGCGACGGGCGGTACTGAAAGGCGGTCACCCCCGCAATCGCCACCGCCGCCGCAAGGGCCACCCCACCCCACACCAGCAGGGCCGTGCCGGAGTGGCGCAGCAGGGCGGGAAGGCGTGTCCGAAGGGCGTTCATTTCACCCCCTCCGGAAACGACTTCCCCTCCCGGTAAAACAGGTTGTAGGTATCGAACGGGATGATCTTTCCCTGTGGCGTCACAAAGTGGATGCAGCTTCGCTTCACGCCGCCCAGGCAAAAATTGAACCGGTCCATGAACTGGATAATGGTCACCCGGAACACGTTTTTATAGGAAAGCCCCTGCGGCAGTTCAAAACCGGGCAGGCAGCACAGCAACGCGCCCAGGCGATCGCTGGCGCAGGCCTCGGTGGTAGACAGGGAAAGCAGGTCGAACAGTTTCTGTTTAAGCTCCGGGCGCGCCTCGAAGGCGATGGTGGACGGGGCGTTTAATAATTCCTCCCGGGGCAGCAGGCGGGTGATCGGGGTCACGCCGTTGGCCGTGCGCAGGCCGAAGCCGATGGCGATGGATTCCGGGTTGCATGGCAGCGGGATGATGTCGTCCGCGCCGAACATTCCCGACTGCGCCACGATGGCGCGGCGGATGTCGGTCAGCAGCACCCGGTCATCTTTTGAAAATCCGGAATTACGCCCGGCGTCCTGCACCGGCTGAAACGTCACCCCGCGCACGCATTGATAGCCAAGGCCGTGGCGGATGATATCGCCCATTTCGTGGTCGTTCACGCCCCGCTTCACCGTGGCCACCAGGCTGGTGGAGACCCCCGCCGCCTCCAGGTTGTCCAGCGCCCGTTTTCTTACCCCCGTCAGGTCGGCGCCGCGCAGGTGGGTGAGGGCGTTGCCGTGCAGCGAATCAAATTGCAGGTACACCTCGAACCCCGGCCCCAGCCCGGCCAACTGGTTCACAAATGCGGGATCATCGGCAATGCGCACGCCGTTGGTGTTGAGCATCACGTGGCGGATGGGCCGAGCCTGTGCGGCCTGTAATATTTCGATGATCTGTGGGTGAATGGTCGGCTCGCCGCCGGAAATCTGCACCAGATCCGGCTCCCCCTCGCTGGCCACCAGCGCATCCAGCATGGCTTCCACTTCCGCCCTGGTGCGCGACTCGTTGCGCGCCGGGGACGATTCGGCAAAGCAGACCGGGCAGGCCAGATTGCACGCGTCGTTGATCTCGACAATGGCCAGGCAGGAATGCTGCTCGTGGTCCGGGCACAGGCCGCAGTCCCACGGGCAGCCGCGCACGGTTTCCGTCTGCCGCAGCAGCGGGCGGTCGCCGGGTTTCAGCCATTCGCGGGTGGAGCGGAACCAGTCCGCATCGGACGCCACCCGCGTCGTTTGCACCCCGTGCTCGGGGCACCGCTTCCGGTAGAAAACATCCTCCCCCTGGATGAGGATTTTGGTGGGCGCCAGCTTGAGGCAGGTCTCGCACAGGGAGGTGGTTTCACCGTAATAGAGGTACGGGGCGGGGCTAACCTTGGGCATGAGAGGTCCTTCGCAGCATGACCGCGCTGTATCCGATCAGCGCCAGACACAGCAGGTGAAACAGGTTGAGCGGGCCGATCACCGCCGCATACGGTTTTAAAAATTCCCACCCAAAGCGCTGCGCGCCGTACCAGCCGGTCAGCAGATAAAAGCCCCGGTTCAGGGCCAGCGGGGAGCGGCGCCACAGGAGCACGGCGAAAACCAGCGCAAAGGCGGTCATGGCGGCGGATTCATACAGGGCCACCGGGTGACGCAGGATGCCGTCGCCGTGGTCCACCCCCCACGGCCGGGCGGTGGCAACGCCAAAGGTGTGATCCGCCAGCGCCTCCAGATGGCAGCCGATGCGCCCCACGGCGATGCTGGCACACAGGGGCAGCACGAACACGGTGCCGGTGGAGCCGGTGACGCCGCGCCGCCATTTGTAGAGTTCCACCGCCAGCACCGCGCCGCAAATGCCGCCGAGGATGCTGCGCCCCACGCCGGGGATGCCGGAGGCGATCAGGTTGAGGGTGCCGAACAGATACGCGCCGCCGATGGCCCCCGCCGCCAGTGCCGCGAAATAGCCGCCCGAAACGCGCGCCGCCACCCGCGCCAGCACACCGGACAGCCGCCAGCGGTAGGCCAGCATCCCCACCCCGAAGGCGGTCAGCCAGGCCAGCAGATCGAGTGTGGTGTGAGCCCCCATCGTCTTTTCCCCTGCGGCCCCCTCGAAGGCCGGAGCAAACGGCTATCCCCTGCGGGCGCCCCTTCCCTGGCGAATCAGATCGGCCACCGTGTCCAGCAACAGGTTCAGCGCGTACGGCTTCTGCAAAAACGGGATGCCCTGCTCCCGGATCGCGCCGCACCGCTCATCGTCGTCCGGATAGCCGCTGGAAAGCAACACCGGCAGGTTCGGATGGCTGGCGAACACCTGTTCCGCCAACTGGATGCCGCTGCCGTCGCCCAGGATCACGTCGGCAAACACCAACGCCACCGATGCCGCCGCGTCGGCCAGCACTTCGGTGGCCTCGCGCACCGATCCCACGGCGGTCACCCGATACCCCTGCCCGGTCAGGGCCGTGGTGGCAAAACGGCGCAGGGAGGGGTCGTCCTCCACCAGCAGGATGTGCCCGCCCCCCGGCGCGGCCACATCCGTTTCCGGCACGGTGTCCTCCGCCTCGGGCCGTGCCCCGGCGCGGGCCACGGGAATCAGGATGCGAAACGTGGTGCCGACGCCCGGCGTGCTGTCCACCTCCACCCAGCCGCCGTGCTGACGGGCCACGCCATACACCACGCTCAGGCCCAGGCCGGTACCCTTGCCGCTTTGCTTGGTGGTGAAAAACGGGTCGAACACCCGTGCCACGGTTTCCGCGTCCATGCCCTCCCCGGTGTCGGCCACCTCCACCGCCACGAATTCCCCGGCGCGGGCATCCGGCGGCAGGTCGGGCAGGTCGGCCTCCCGCACCGTGCGGTTGGCGGTGCGCAGGATCAGTTGTCCTCCCTGGGGCATGGCGTCGCGGGCGTTGATGGACAGGTTCATGACCACCTGGTCGATGTTCACCGGGTCTCCCTCCACCAGCCGCAGCCGGGTTTCGAGTTCGGTGACCACCCGCACCCGCTCACCGATGATGCGCCCCAGCATCTCGGCCAGGCTGTGCACACTGTCGTTCAGGTTGAGCACCGAGGTGGCCAATGGCTGCTTGCGCGAAAACGCCAGCAGCTGACGGGTCAGCCCGGCGGCCCGGTCGGCGGACTCGCACACGGTGCGCAGGTCGGCCGCGGCCTCGCTGGCGTCGTCCAGCTTGAGCAGCGCCAGTTGGGAAAAGCCGCTGATGGAGGTGAGCAGGTTGTTGAAGTCGTGGGCGATGCCCCCCGCCAGCAAGCCCACCGCCTCCAGCTTGCGGGTCTGGGCCAGTTCCAGCAGGGCGTTCTCCTTGCCCTGTTCGGCCACCTTCAGATCGGTGATGTCCGACGCCACCCCGGCAATGCGGTACACCTTTCCGGACGGGTCACGCACCGGATAGGCCCGGTCGCGCACCCAGCGCAGGCCGCCATCCGGACGGATGACCCGATAGGTCTGGTCATACTCCTCGTCGGCCCGGCGGGCAAAGGCGGTGGCCACCCGCGTGCGGTCCTCCGGGTGCACCCCCTCCAGAAACGCCAGCGGGTCCCGATACAGGGCTTCGGGGGGCAGTCCCCACACGGTCTCGAAGGCGGGGCTCACATAGACCGTGCGCCCGTCCTTTTCCAGATCGTCCAGCCGGAACACGTCCTCGATGCTTTCCGTCACCTGACGCAACAGGGATTCGGAGCGGCGCAGGTCTTCCTCCATGCGGCGCAGTTCGGTCACGTCCTGGAGGGTGGCCAGGATGCGCAGCGGCGCGTGGTCCGGGTCCCGCTCCGAGGCCTCCCCCTGCTCGCGGATGTGGCGGATTTCGTCGTCCGGCCGCACGATGCGGTAATGGCACACGTACGGTTCACCGGTGGCGGCCGCCTGATCCATGCTGGCGCGCACCTGCACCCGGTCCTCCGGGTGGATGCTGTCCACAAAGCGGGCCTCGTTGGGGGTGTATTCGGAGGCGGAACGGCCAAAGATGCGGAAGGTCTGCTCCGACCAGGCCAGGGTGCCGTGTTGCAGATCCCACTCGCTATAGCCGGTGCTGGCGATGCGCTGGGCCCGGTTGAGCAGGGTTTCGCTCTTGCGCAGATCCTTTTCCGCCTGCCTGCGGCGGGTCATGTCACGCGCCACGGCGATGATCACCGGCGTCCCGTGCTCCGGGTCGGTGAGGGTGAGCCGCACCTCCACCGGAAACTGGCTGCCGCTCCGGCGCCGGTACGTGCTGTCCAGGGCAATGCGCTCCCGCCTGCCCGCCACCAGTTCGGCCACCATGGAACGCAACACCGGGCGGTCGGTTTCCGGCAGCAGGTCCGGCAGGGGATGGTCCCGGAGCTGGTCGGGGGAGTACCCCAGGATTCCCGGCACCGACAGGTTGAAATCGATGATTTCCAGGGTTTCCGGGTCGATCAGAAAAATGGTGTCGTCGCTGGCGTCGAGGGCCGCGCGAAAGCGCCGGCGGGCGGCGGCCTCGCCCTCCCGCTGGTCGATCAGGGTGCGTGTGTGCAGTTCATTGACCCGGCACAGGTGCAGGGTTTTGGCCAGGTTGCCCAGCACCGGCGAGAACACCTCGGCAAACGGCAACTGGCTGTCCGGCGTTTCGGCGGCAAACAACAGCACCACCCCCTCGCCCGGCACCGGCAGGCGCAGGCACACCGGCAGGGCGGGCGGCTTGGGGAACAGGGGGCGGCTGAGGCGCGCGATGCCCGACAGCACCGCCGGCGGCCCTTCCACCAGTTCCGCGTTCACGGTCACGGATTCCCCCATGCGCTGGCGCAGGGCGTGGTTGCCCACCGCCATTTCGATGCTGGCGGTGCGGCTGGCGGTGGAGCGCCGGCCGGCGGCCGGTCCCGGCCGGGACAGAAACACCCCGCACGGGAACGAGGTGTGATACATCAAGCGCTGCAACACCCGGGTCAGCAACGGGCGTACGGCGGTCTCACCGGTCATGGTGAGCGCCATGTCGTACAGGATGCTTAGAAAGCGCCCCTGATTCACCCCGGGTGCCTCCCCTGGGTCATTCCCGGACCGCGCCCCACGGCATGCATACCAGGGTGGCGTTGTGGAACAGGGGGTAGCCGCCGTCTTTCTCGCTGCCGATTTCCCCCAGGGACAGGGCGCCGGCCATGCGGGTGCCCTTCAGCCGCTCGTGCAGGTCGGCCAGTTCGCGGCGCGCCGCATCCCCCAGGTGCATGCGCCGCCCGGCGCAATAAAAGGTCTGCATCAGCGGCGAGGGGTGTTCGGCGGCGTAGCGCGCCACATGGCGAACGGTGTCCGGAGCATCGGCCTCCACCGCGCGCAACAGGGTGAGCACGGCATTTTCCGGAATCTCTCCCACGCAGGTGACGTCACCGTCCTCCCCCAGGGCCACGGGAATGCGCACCACCACTTCTCCGTCCAGGCGCAGGATGCCGAGCGGAAAGTGTGCCGCGTGCTGATAAAAATTCTCCGGGGTCACCTTCACCCCGTACATGGATTGGATCAACCGTTGATACACGTCAAAGGCCGGCTGCCAGTCGATGGTGGTCACCCGGTTGCCGCTGGCGGCGGTGGCGGTGATCACCTCGGTGGGAGCGTGGTAGTTGTGGGCCAGAATCGCACCCGGCTGATCCGGCAGCAGCAGCGCCAGTGCCGCGTCCCCCACGAAGCGCTCGCCATCGAACAGGCAGTCGATGGGCTGGAAGGTTTCGCTCCCCGCGTTCACCCCCGCATAGTGCACCCGGTCGGCCAGCGACAGGTACAAGCCGTCCAGCAGGGTGCCGATGTCGGGCACCATGCAGTCGAAGATCAGAAACAGGGTGTCGCCGTTGCCTGCGTTCCGGGCCTCCACCATTTCGGCGACCTGGGCCAGGGCGGATTCCGCATCCCCGTGGCCGGACAGCCCTTCCACCAGGGTTATGCCGGTCTCCCCGGGCAGCGGCAACAGCAGGGCCCCGCCGGTGACGAACACCTCGTCGACGATCAATTCCGGAAACACGGCACCCGCCAGCGGACGTCCGGCCCCGGCGAACGCCTTCTGGATGTGCGGCACGCTCTCCCGGTCGGATTCGGCCACCAGCACCAGCATGCCCCCTTCCGGAGTACCGCCGGGCCATCGTTTCAGCGCCTCGAGAACCGATGCCTCGGACGGCAAGGGGACGTACTGAAATGGCGCGCTGTTCATGCTGTCGGACTCTCTGGTGGGGAACCCTGCCAAACCGGAAATACCGGCCTCCCTTTCGCACCCCATGCGCCCCCACCAGCCTCCAGAATGAAATGTTCTCCGCCATAAGTCAAACCGGCATGCACCCGGCGCCTTCAGGATGTAGACATTAAATTAAACAGGCTTTACACAATCGTTACACGCCCGCCATCCCGCCGTTATCCGCGTGGGTTAAGATCAAACCATTACGGAATATGCACACGAGGCCAACCATGAATCGTTATACCCGTCTGATCTTCACCCTGTTCCTGCTGGCACTGCCGCTGCTGCTGGTGGGCGCTCCGGCGCCGCCCGCGGTTGCCGGGGATATGTCCGGGGACCCCGCCGGGGATGCCACCGGGCCCACCGCCGTGGCCACCTTTGCCGGAGGCTGTTTCTGGTGCATGGAGGGGCCGTTCGACGTGCTGAACGGAGTGATTTCCACCACCGCCGGGTATATCGGCGGCCACACGAAAAACCCCACCTATCAGCAGGTTTCCGCCGGGGGCACCGGCCACGCGGAAGCGGTGCAGGTGCGCTACGACCCGCGGGAAATCACCTACGGCGAGTTGCTGGAGGTTTACTGGCGCAACGTGGACCCGGTCACCCTCAACCGGCAGTTCTGCGATGGCGGCACCCAGTACCGCTCCGCGATCTTCTTCCACACCCCGGAGCAGGAGGCCGCCGCGCGCGCCTCCCGGGACGCCCTGGACGCCTCGGGCCGCTTCGACCGCCCGGTGGTCACCGAGGTGGCGCCGGCCACCGTGTTCTATCCGGCGGAGGACTATCACCAGGATTTTTACGTGCACAACCCGATCCGCTACAAGTTCTACCGCTACAACTGCGGACGCGACCGGCGGCTGGAGGAGTTGTGGGGAGAGGAGAGCCATCATGGATAGGCGTGATTTTGTGCGGGGCATGGTGCTGTTGGGGGTGGCGGCGGCGGTGCCGGGGGCGCTGCGACCGGCCGCCGGGCTGGCGGCGGGCGGATCGGACACTCCGCCCATCGAGCGGCTGGTGCTGAGCGAGGACGAATGGCGCCGGCGGCTCACCGTGGAGCAGTTCCGGGTACTGCGCCTGGAGGGCACCGAACCGGCCGGTTCCAGCCCGCTGAACAAGGAATACCGCCCCGGCGCCTATCATTGCGCCGGGTGCGATCTGGAGTTGTTCCAGTCGGAAACCAAGTTCGACAGCGGCACCGGGTGGCCCAGCTTCTATGCGTCCATCCCCGGACGGGTGGAGACCAGCACCGATTTCAAGCTGCTGTTTCCACGCACCGAATACCACTGCGCCCGCTGCGGCGGGCACCATGGGCACGTGTTCAAGGACGGCCCCGAACCGACCGGCCTGCGCTACTGCAACAACGGCGTCGCATTGCGCTTCGTGCCCAGGGGGTGACGGAGCGTCTCAGGCGCCGCCGGGCAGTTCGCAGGCGGGGCCCGGGTCGGGGGCCGGATGGCGGCGCTCCACCCACGCCTCCAGCTTTTTGCGCTCGATGCCGTACTGGTTTTCGCCAAAGCGCAGGGCGGCGGCGGTGTCGCCCTTGTCCAGCAGGGGGGTCATGGTATCCATGCCCAGGGTGCCGCGCACCGCTTCCAGCAGGTCGATGCAGTTATACACGTCACGGGTCCGGCCAGTGACCAGCGGAATGCCCTGACGCTCCCCCACCACCAGCAGCACCCGGTGGAACACGGTGTCCTTGCGGTCGCTGCGCGATTCCAGCACCACGTCGCCAATCTGCGCGAAATCGACGGTGCCTCCCGCCGGGATCACCCCCTTGCGGGACCAGACCAGCCGCTTCTCGCGGCGGTCGAAGGCAAAGCGGGTCATGCGGTTGGCCAGCAACCCCCACAGGCTGACGCCAAAGGCCAGCGCCGCATACCAGGTCAGTTCCGAACCGACCCCCAGACGGCTGCCGGACATCCACAGCACAAAGCCCATGACCCCGGTACCGGCGGCAAAGGACGGCAACAGCCAAAACATGCCGTGGCGCAACACCAGACGGTCTTCGTTCTGTTCGACAATCTGCATGACATTCCCTGATCGGGCGGCGGCGGTGCCCGCCTGCCGGATGGTTGACGTTAAAAGCCCGCTATCCTACCCCTTTTGGAGGGGCCGGATCAAAGGGGCACGCCCACGCCCCGCCTCCGGGCGCGCAGGATCAGATTTCGGGCCGTGCGTTCAGGACCGGTTCAGGTTCGGTGGCCATCCTTCCAGTGGAACCCTTTTTTCCCGCGAGCCGAACCGGACGGTGGTTTCGGTCGTCTAATTGGTGGAGAGGGTACGCATTTCCCCGGTTTTCCACTTATGACTTTACATGCCACACCCGATAGAGCATGATTCGCGCCCCTGGCGCTGAATGGGCATTTTCTCCTTAAATTACGCAATCTTACATACCTGAAAATACCTACCTGATGACTCCCCGCTCCCTGTTCGGCATCGCTCCCCGGCGGCTGGCCTTTCTGCTGCTCACGGCCACCTGCGTGCTGGTGCCGCTGGGACTGATGGCCTACAAGCTGTACGTGCTGGACTACCCCCTGTCGGGCCTGATTCCCGCCACCAGCTACACGGTGAACGTGAACATGGAAGTCACCGGTCATGGCGACGATATCTCCATGCGCACGTTTCTGCCCCGTTCCGGCCCGCGCCAGTTGATCTCCGGCGAGGAAAACAGTTCCGGCGTGTTCACCCTGGGGCTGGAAACCGACTCCCTGAACCGTGTCGCCACCTGGGAGGCCGAAAACGTGGAGGGCACCCATCAGGTGCGCTACGCCTACGACGTGCAGGGCTCCCACGTGCGCTACGAGATTCCCCCCAACCTGGCCATTCCGGAGCGCTACCCGGACGAGTTGCAGCCCTACCTGGCGCCCCAGGACGGCATTCAGGTGGGCGACCCGCTGATCGTGGCGGAAACCGGGCGCATCGTGCCGTCCCCCAGCCCCACCGCCCTGGACGCCCTCACCCGCATCCACCGCCACCTGCAGGACGACTTCGCCAACCGCAACTTTTCCGGCTACACGGATGCCCTCACCGCCCTCAAGCTGGGGGAGGCCAGTTGCAACGGCAAGAGCCGCCTGTTCGTGGCCATGGCCCGCGGCCTGAACCTGCCCGCGCGGCTGGTGGGCGGCTTCATCATGGAGCCCGGGTCCAAACGCACCAGCCACCAGTGGGTGGAGGTCTACCTGAGCGGCCACTGGGTTCCGTTCGACACCATCAACGACCACTTCGCCGAAATCCCCGCCAACTACCTGAACCTGTACACCGGCGACGAGGTGCTGTTCCGCCACACGGCCAACGTCAATTTCCAGTACTTCTTCAAAACCAAAAAACGGCTGGTGCCCCAGCGCGAGGCCCAGGAGGCGCTGGCCCACTCGGTGCTCAACGCCACCAACCTGTACAACGTGTTCGAGCAGTTGGGCATTTCCCAGAACCTGCTGAAGATCGTGATGATGATCCCGTTCGGGGCGCTGGTGGTGGTGATCTTCCGCAATGTGGTGGGGCTGGAGACCTTCGGCACCTTCCTGCCCGCCCTGATCGCCGCCGCCTCCCGCGAGACCGGCCTGTGGTGGGGTCTGGCCGGTTTCCTGACGATCATCATGTTGGCCGCTTTGGTGCGCCGGGGGCTGGACTGGATGCACCTGCTGCACTCGCCCAAGATGTCCATCATGCTCACCATCGTGGTGATCGCCATGCTGGGGCTCACCGTGGCAGCCACCCATGCCGGGCTGTTCGATCTGGCCCACGTCACCCTGTTCCCCATCGCCATTCTGGCCATCACCGCCGAGCGCTTCTCCCTCATCGAGCAGGAGCAGGGGCTCGGCAAGGTGTCGCGGATAACCGCCGCCACCCTGGTGGTGATCGCCGCCGCCTACTGGGTGATGGACTCCCTGTTTTTGCAGAGCCTGGTGCTGGCCTTCCCGGAAGTGCTGCTGCTGCTGGTGGCCATCAACCTGTGGCTGGGCAAGTGGATCGGCATGCGGGTCAGCGAGTTCTACCGCTTCCGCCACCTGATCTTTGCCGAGCGGGCCGCCGCGTCGGGAGGCAAGGGATGACCTGGTTCTCCAACATGATGTCGTTCCTGTCCCGCGCCGAGCACACCACCGGATCGGTGCTGTCCATGAACCAGCGCAACCTGCTGTACATCTATCCCCACAACCCGCGGGAGCACTTCGACCTGTCGGACGACAAGATCAAGGCCAAGGCGGTGCTGGCCGCCAGCGGAGTGCCGGTGCCGGAGAGCTACAAGGTTTACGGGTCGTTTTTTGAATTGCGCAATCTGGAGGCCGACCTGTCGGCCTTCCCGTCCTTTGTGGTCAAACCGGCCCACGGGCGCGGCGGCGGCGGCATTCTGGTGATCGACGGCAAGGACGGCGATGCCTGGACCACCCCCGGCGGGCGGCGGCACACCCTGGACGACATGCGCAGCCACCTGTCGGACATCGTGTTCGGCATCCATTCCTTCGGTCTGGCCGACCACGCCATCATCGAGGAGCGCGTGATCCAGCATCCGGAAATGCAGCGCATCAGCCCGCTGGGACTGGCCGACGTGCGCCTGATCCTGTTCAAGGGCAAGCCGGTGCTGGCCATGAGCCGCATCCCCACCCAACGCTCCGACGGCAAGGCCAACCTGCACCAGGGGGCGGTGGGCGCGGGCATCGACTTGAACGACGGGCGCATCACCCGCGCCATTCTGGGCGGCCACCCGGTGGATCAGCACCCGGACACCGGCGAGCAGCTGGTGGGGTTCACCGTGCCGTTCTGGCGGCACGTGATGGAAGTGGGCCTGCGCACCGCCCGGGCGGTGCCGCTCGGGTACATCGGCGCCGATATCGTCATCACCCCCCAGGGGCCGATGGTGCTGGAAATCAACGTGCGCCCCGGCCTGCAGATCCAGAACGCCAACGGCACCGGCATGCGCGCCATTCTGGAAGGGCTGGGCGGCATGCATACCGAGTGGGATGAAGGGCGCTACACGGAGGGGGCCGACTGATGCTGCAACGGATAATCCGCGAAAGCTTCGTGCCGGTCACCATGGTGTTCGCCGGGCTGTTCCTGCTGCTGGTCTACTCCCGCTATCAGGTGGAGGTGGAGGCGGAACGGGTCACCGTGATCCGGGTGGCGGCCGCCACCCCCGCCGCCAGCCTGGACCTGAATGCCGACGACCGCGGCGTGGACACCGGCGACGTGTCCCTGGACCGCTATTCCAACAACACCACCGACGACCCCCGTTACCGGCGCGCGGCGGAACTGATGGACCGCTCCCAGTGGCAGGAGGCCGAAGACCTGCTGCGGGAGATCATCGCCAGGGAGCCGACGTCCCAGGCGCTGAACGACCTGGGGGTGCTATACCTCAAGCAGGGGCGCGAGTCCCTGGCCCGCGTGCAGTTCGATCAGGCGGTCACCATGGAGCCGGTATTTCCGGGCGCCTGGTTCAACCGGGGCCTGCTGCTGGCCCGCGCCGGGGACGACGCCGGGGCGGCGGAACACTACCGGCGGGTGACGGCACGCAATCCGAACCACTTTGAGGCCCATTACAATCTGGGGCTGGCGCTGCTGCGTCAGGACGACACGGAAGGGGCGCTGAAGGCCTTTACCACCGCCCAGAACCTGGCCGGAGGCGCCCGCAAGGCGCGCGCCCTGTACGGCCAGGGACTGGCCCTGCGCGACACGGGAAAAGACCGGTACCCGGAAGCGGTGGAGGCGTTTCAGGCCGCCATTCGCCTGAGTCCCGGCTATGTGGCGCCCCGCATGGAACTGGCCGAACTGGAGCCGGACACCGCCGAGGGCAACCGCCGCGCCACGGACTATTTCGAGCAGGCCCTCCGGCTCGCCCCCACCGATGCGGTGGTGCATTTCCAGATCGGCCTGTTCCACTCCACGCGCGGTCACCGCCGGCAGTCCATCGACGCCTACCGCAAGGCGGTGCAGTTCAATCCGGAATACCGCAAGGCCCGCTACAACCTGGGCCTGCAACTGCTGGCGGATGACCGGTTCGGCGATGCCCGCGCCGAATTCCAGTGGATCGTCGAGCGCCACCCGGACCATGCGGAGAGCTATTTCAATCTGGGGCGCGTCGCCTATGGCGAAAAGCGCTACGGGGAGGCCATCAGCCTGTACCGCAAGGCCATCGACCTGCGCGGCGGCGCCTACCCGGAAGGGTGGCTGAACACCGGCCTCACCTTCGTGCGCCTGAAGGATCCCAAGCGGGCCATTCTGGCCTATGAGGAAGCGCTGAAAATCAAGGCCGACTACCCGGAGGCCTGGTACAACCTGGGCTTCACCCACATGCGCGCCGAAGCGTGGGAGCAGGCCGAGGCGGCGTTCCGCAACGCCATCCGCTACCGCCCCGACTATTACCGGGCGTGGTTCAACCTGGGGGTCATGTTCACCCGCCAGGATCGCCTGCAGGCGGCCGAGGGTTCCTACCGCAACGCGCTCAAAATCAACCCGTCCTACGACCGGGCACGCATCAACCTGGCGCTGGTGCTGTCCAAAACCAACAGCGAGAACGAGGCGGTCACCCTGTATCGCGAGGTGCTGGACCGCGACTCCACCTATGCCACCGCATGGCGCAACCTGGGGCTGCTGCTGCTCGATCTGAAGCGCCCCGACGAGGCCCGCGACGCCTTCCGGTCGCTGCTCAAGCTGGCGCCGGACGATACCGACACCATGCGCTACCTGTCCCGCGCGCTGATTGATCTGAACGACTTCGACGCCGCCATCCGGGTGCTGTCCGGCGCCGTCGACCACGACGCCGCCGATCCGAACCTGCGCACGGCGCTGGGCGATGCATACCACGCCGCCGGGCGTGAAGCGGAAGCCAAGGCGGAGTACGAAAAAGCCCGCCGGCTCCAAAAAAATTAGGTAACAATAATATGGGATCCCACCTCCAACAGGAACACACGAGACGATGAACACCAAGATCACCCTGGCCACCCTGCTGACCCTGGCGCTGACCGCGCCGCTTTCCGCCCATGCGGCGGAATGGGAGGCGTCGGCGGGCTTGGGATACGACAGCAATGCGTTCCGGACGCCAGGGCAGAACTACGACGACTACTCCGATCTGACAGCCTGTCCCCCAACCGGTATTCCCGGCTGTAACCCCATCACCCCCAATGTTCAATCCGGCATGTTCATTCCGGTGGAACTGAAAGTGGGCAACGGGGCGAAGGACGGCTTTGCTCTGTCGTACAACCTGGACGCCGATCTTTATCTGGGAGGCCTGTCCAACGCCAACAACTTTACCCACGAGTTTGCCGCCGACCGGAAGCGCGTGGAACGGAACGGCGACACCCGCATCACCCGGGAACTGCAATACAGCCTGGTGCGCCGCAGCAAGATCTACTACGACCGCGACACCGGAGAGCGCAAGCAGACTGCCGCAGGCAACGACGTGGCGGACCGGTTCAGCTACCTGGGCCTGGGGGTGGAAGGCAACCGCGAGAACAGGACCGGTGACCACCGTGCCGGATTCAACTGGGGCCTTCAGTACCGGGATTACGACTCGGTCACCGGCGCCCCCGACTACGATCACGTGATCGCCAAGGCCGGGGTGCTGTATGGAATTCCCCTCGGGGCGGCCACCAGCATGCTGCTGGAGGGAGACGCCGATATCGAGAGCTATTTCAATCGCCACGCACGCAACGCCGACGCCACGTTTTCGGGAACGTTGCGACAGTACTTAGACCTGGGTCTGAAGGCCTCCCTGCGCCAGGAAATGCCGGGGAATTTTGTGGCGAAGCTGACCTACGAGTTGACCTCGCGCACGGACAACCACGTGGGGTATCACGACTTCACGGGCAACGACGTAAGCCTTCGCCTGTACCACCACGGTGACGTGCTGAAGGTGAGCGCCTTCGCTGGTTACGAAGTGCGCAGTTACGATACGGCGCTGGCCTTCGACGCCGCCGGTCAGCCGGTGCTCGACTACTCGGTCACGCGGGCAGGCATCAAGGCCGAGGTGCCCATGGGTGAGACCAGCAGCCTGTGGGCCGACCTGGACACCCGCAACGTGGACACCAACGACACCCGCTACGCCTACGAGCGCACCCAGTTGACCGCGGGCATGGCCTGGCAGTTCTAAAAACCCCGTCGGCGGCGGGGCGGTTTTTTCGCGGGCCAGAGGCCGCGAAAAAACCGCCCGTCGCTACACGGACCTGCGGTTGGGGCCGGGCGCGGTATCCAGCGTCCGGTTCACCCACCCCAGCAAAAACCGCTTGAGCGGCGTGCGTCCCGTGCACAGCAGCGCGTAATAACGCACCTTCTCCAGCGCAAAGCGGGTCAAAAAACGGTGCGGGTCCGCACCGTTCAAGGCCGCCAGCGTCACCGGCCCCACCTGCCCGTCCATGCGCACCCCCAGCACCTGCTGGGCAATCTTCACCGCCCGGTCCACCCCCAGGTTCACCGCCGAATCGAACAGCGCCTCCGCCACCCTCTGGTGACGAATCCCCTCGCCGCACACCGGCATCCAGTAATCCCGCCGGTAAATCACCTCCGCCTGCGCGCGGGTCAGCGCCGCCACATCCAGCTCCGGATAGGCCCGCTGCGAAATGCCCCAGCGGGTGGTGCCGCCCGGATCATTCCGGTCCCGGGTGATGGCATCCCCCCCTTCCCGGACAATGGTGGCGGCAACCGCCGGGTCAAAAAGCGCCATAACCGTCAAAACCCTTCCGGCCGGGTCTGTCCCCCCGACTGGGCCGCCTTCGGGGCGGATTCCGCCAGGTCGTTCAGGGTCACCCCATGGGTGATGGAGCCATCCGCCTCCAGAACCCCGAAGCGGCATACGGACAGGGGCCGGGGACGGTACCCGGCCACCCGGTGCACCCGTTCGCGCACCGAGTGGTGCACCAGCGGCTGCCCCCCCGGCAACGGCTTGTCGTCAAAGATCACCCGCATCCAGCGGTCGGTCAGCACCTGCTTGCGCAGGAACCCCCGCAGCCGGGTGACCGGGTGGGCGGGGGCCGCCGGGTCCGGGTTCAGCGCCATGTCGTCCGGTTCGATCAGCCGCCGGTCCCCGGCGGCCCGCAACCAGTCGTAGTCCAGCGACGCGGGCGAGAGCAGGGTGAGGCCGGTGCGGCGCTGGCGCAGATCGTTCAGCACCACCTCCAGCGCCAGGTCGGACAGCCCATCCAGCCGGAAGCCGCCCCCCACGTCCGAGTGGACGCCGGGCATCCACACTTCGGTCACCCGCCGGTCCCGGTTCATCAGGGTGGGCATGAACGGCACCCGCCGCTCGTCGATGGAAAGCAGGTGCAGCGCATGCCGGATGTCGGGACTGATGGTGCGGTTTTCGAACAGCACCGTGGTTTTCGGTTTGCGGCTGCGATTCAGGTTCGGCTGCCCCAGCGAAGCCACGGTGTCGAAGGCGGCCAGGTAGCGGAACAGGTGGGTGCCCGGCGGCGCGGCGATCCCGGTGCGCTCCCGCGCCACGGTGGCAAAGCGGCGGGCAATGGCCGCCCCCCGACTGAAACCGAACAAAAACACCCGGTCACCGGGCTGATAGTGCCGTTTCAGGTCCGCGCAGGCGGTGCGGATGATGCTCCCCACGTCCTGCTTTTCCGGGGCGAACACCCGGTTGATCAAGCGCCGCATTCCCCCGCCGTAGGTGCCCACGCCCCGGTAATAAAAGCTGTGCTGGGTCCCGTCCAGCGGGCGGTTTTTCAGATCCCCCCCCATCATCAGGTGCAGCTTGAGCACATTGGTGATGCTGTCGTCCTCCAACTCCCCCCGGCGGGAAAGATCCTGCACCGCGTCCTTGGGAGAGTTACTGGTGCCGTCGAAACAAAAAATCAGATTTCTGGCCAATGTGCGGGTCCCCATGTGCTGCCCGAACCGCGTGGGTGCGGCAGGGAGAACCGGAACCTACCCCGTATCCCCGCAACCAAAAATCACCCTTGCAAGCCCCTTCAGTGCTACGCGCACGGCGATATTTGCGGATGGGAGGGGTGGGCCGGATCGATGATCGGGGGCGTATTCATGAGGGCCACGGGCAGCAATGCTCTGCGCACGGCGGGTGCTACGCGCACCGCGATATTTGCGGATGGGAGGGGTGGGCCGGATCGATGATCGGGGGCGTATTCATGAGGGCCACGGGCAGCAATGCTCTGCGCACGGCGGGTGCTACGCGC
>JAOUMB010000047.1 GCA_029881725.1 Nitrospirota bacterium | reverse complement strand
CCAACAACCTGGTGGCCGCCTTCACCGGACACACCCACGATGCGGCCCTGCTCGAGTTCGAGGACAGCGCCAGAATCCAGGAAGCGCCCAAGGTGGCTTTCTAACGCCGCACGGCCGTTACCGTGAATTTCTTCGACGCCCAGGAGGCCGCCCGCACCCGTACCGGCCTGCTGGTCACCCTGTTCATCCTGGCGGTGCTGAGCCTGGTGGCACTGGCCAATCTGGCGGTGGTGGCGTTTGTGGCCGTCAGCGGCAATCAGGCGGGGGTGCCCGCCACGGAAGCGTTGGCCACCATGGACCGGTGGCTGTTCGTGGACGTGACCATCGGCGTGCTGACCGTGGTGTTGCTGGGCAGCGTATACAAAATCGCCGCCCTGTCCGGGGGCGGCCGGGTGGTGGCCGAGTCGGTGGGCGGGGTGCAGGTGTTGCCGGAAAAGGCCACCCCGCTGCAACGGCAATTGCTCAATGTTGTGGAGGAGATCGCCATCGCCTCCGGCGTGCCGGTGCCGCCGGTATTCATTCTGCCCGAACGCGGCATCAACGCATTTGCCGCCGGCACCACGCCGGACAACGCGGCCATCGCCGTCACCCGCGGCACCCTGGACAGCCTGTCCCGGGACGAGTTGCAGGGGGTCATCGCCCACGAGTTTTCCCACATCGTCAACGGCGACATGCGCATCAACATCCGCCTGATCGGCATCCTGCACGGCCTGACCGTGATCGGCATGATCGGCTATTACATCATCCGCATGGGCATGGGCGGCCGGCGCAACAAGGGCTCCCTGCCGCTGGGGGCGCTGGGGGTGGCGATGATGGTGATCGGCTATGGCGGCACCGTGTTCGGCGGGCTGATCAAGGCGGCGGTGAGCCGCCAGCGCGAATATCTGGCCGACGCGGCGGCGGTGCAGTTCACCCGCAACCCCCACGGCATTGCCGGCGCGCTCAAGAAGATCGGCGCCAGCACGGTCGGCTCGCACATGCTGCACGCGGGCGCATCCCAAATCAGCCACGCCCTGTTCGCCTCCGGGGTGGGGCGCTTCATGGGGGGACTGAGCGCCACCCACCCGCCGCTCGCCGACCGCATCCGCCGCATCGAACCCCGCTGGGACGGCACTTTTCCCAGCATCCATGCGGTGGCCGCACCGGCCACGCCGACACCGCATCTGGATCAGCACGAACAGCACCCGTTTACCGGCCCGGCAGTGGCGGTGGCCACCGCCATGGAGGCGGCGCGGATGATCGATCAGGCGGGCAATCCGGGCGCCGCCCATCTGGTCCGCGCCCGAAAGATGCTGGCGGAACTGCCGGATGCGGTGCGCGAGGCCCTGCACGACCCGTTTGGCGCCCGCGCGGTAATCTACGCGCTGCTGTTGAGTCCCCAGGAAAAAGAGTGGCAGTTGCAGTTGCACCACCTGGCCCAGCATGGCGACACCGGCATCGGGCCACTGACCGAAAAGATGTATCCGGCGGTTTCCGCCCTGGGGCCGGAATTCCGGCTGCCGCTGGTGGATCTGGCCATGCCCGCCCTGCACCGCCTGTCCCCCCGCCAGTACAAAATGTTCCGCGGCAACCTGCGGGCGCTGATCACCATGGACCATCAGGTGTTCCTGTTCGAGTGGGTGCTGATGAAGACCGTGCTGCACCATCTGGCGCCCCGCTTCGAGCGCGTCGAACATCCCTCCGGCAGCCGCACGGTGAGCACCCGCAAGATGAGCCGCCAGGTGTCGGTGGTGCTGTCCATGCTGGCCTGGGCCGATGGCGCCAAAGGGCGTAACGCCGAGGCCCACTTTGCCGCCGGGCGTGATTTTCTGTCCGAATCCTCGCTGCGGCTGATCCCGCAAAAGGAACTCACCTTCGGAGAACTGGACCGCTCCCTGGACCAGTTGGCCAGCGTGCGGCCTCTGTTCAAGCGCCGTCTGCTGCACGCCTTTGCCGCCACCATTCACGCGGACGGCACCGTGTCCACCGCCGAGGGGGAACTGCTGCGGGTGATCGCCGACGCCATGGGCTGCCCCATGCCGCCACTGGCCGCCGGGCTCGCCCCCGTGACCGCTGCGCTCCCGTCCACCGCCAGCGCCTGAATCCCGCCCGCAAGCGGCCACTTAAAAACCTGAAAAATAACCGCCCCGTATTCAGGATAGGTTCAGCTTGGCCTTCTATTCTGGGAACTAACCGAGGCAACAGGAATGGCTTCGAGACCCAGATTGTACGGAGAGAGATTCAGATGAAACGTTCCAGCTCATTCATTGTGGCAGTAGCGCTGGCGGCGGCCCTGGTGGGCACCCAGTCGATGACCGCGGCGGCCTATTCCGAATTCGACGCCAAGCGCGTCAGTGACGGCCTGAACGCAGCCTATGCGACCGCCCGCCAGGTGGACCGCAGCATGGTCGAGGGCGACCCCCAGATGGCCCTGAACGCAATCCGGCAGGCCCTGAAAACGGTGGACACCCAGTTGGCCGACGCCGAAAAACTGGTGGCCGCCGACGATGCGGTGGCGCCGGGCATCCAGCACGTGCGCGCCAATATCGCCACCATGCTGGCCACCAACGACCCGGCCCGGTGGGGCACGCTGATGGACGAGAGCATGCTGGAGTTGTATGCCCTGTCCATTGACGGCACCATCGTGGAGGCGCTGGCGCACCTGTCCACCGCATCGGACGCCGCGCGCGACGGGCGCACCGCCGATCTGGGCGCGGCCCTGCAAAAGGCCGGGCACGCCCTCGACGTGGCCACCGGCAAGGGCGGTTACCACACCCAGAACGATCTGGATGCGGTGCAGCAGACCCTGCTTGATCTGTCCTCCGGCCAGACCGTGGCCGGTGATGTGATCCAGGAGCGCATCGACGAGGTGCGCAGCCACCTGTTCGACGTGCGCGCCGAGCAGTAAGCCCGGGCGGACGCACCCTGCGTCGGTTACCCAACCACAGGCCCCGCCGGCACCCCGGCGGGGCCTGTTCGCGTTGTGGATAAGTCAGTTCGTTTCCGGCATCCCGCCGAGGCTCTGGCGCCCGGATGCCGGAAAGCGGGCGACCGCCGGTGCACCACCTGTCCGGTCAAGTGTGTATTTCCTCCTATATCGGTGCGGGTTTGGTACAAAATTGAACGGGTAACCCGGTCTGGCACCGAAATCGCAATCTTGTAATCCCGGTGCGGTTGATCAATAGGTGCGTGGTTCCGGTTCTGTCCGGAACCGTCCGATGGGGGTTTACCGACCCGGACGGATTTTCAGGATGTGATGGTCTCAGGCGGCGTGCCGGTACCCAAGCCGGACCCGACCCCCGTCGCCGGGGACTGTCACCTGAAGCGTCTGTCCAACTGCAATCGTCACCACACCATTCGGTGCGCGGGAGCCCAAAAGGCTCCCGCGCACCGATGGGGGCGGGGCCGGAGTCAGACTCCGACCCCGAGGCAACCGGTGACTGGCCGAGATCACGTCGGGATGGGGGAGACCGGGCGGAACCCGCTATGCGGGGGGAACGTCCGGTCCGGTTCCGGCGGTTGCGGCCAGGCAACACCACTGAGGGACTTGCCCGCGTGTCGCACGCGACCATCGGCCGGCCACCGGTGCCAGGGCCGGGAACGGAACCAACCAGGTGCGGTTCCGTTCCCGGCCCTCATTCCCCCCGAATTTTTGCCCCAATCCCCTGTTTTTTCCCGATCCACGCGTGACGCCAACGGCCCGGTCTGCTACGTTCCCTGTGTGGGGAAGGAGGACCTCCCCACACAGGAACCGGTCGAATCACAGACCGTGCGCATCGGGGAGGGTTTCATGACAAATCCAACCGTTCTCACCGGGGGACTCCCCGTGATCCGACGCACGAAACGGCCTCACGGTTCGTCGCCGTATGGCCGATGAGAGGCCCACGGCCAAACAGGGTTGAATGATGAATTATCACTGCATGGAGGCAGATAGAATGAACCAACGGATATGGATCGCAACCGCCCTGGCGCTGACCCTCACCGCCCCGGCGGCCGCATGGGCCGGGGGCAAGGACATCTTCCTCGACAAGGGGTGCAACAACTGCCACTCCATCAGCACCCAGGGCATCGAAGGCGGCAACCCGGATGCTCCGGATCTGGCCGCAGTCGGCTCCCGCCAGGATGCGGAGTTCCTGAGTGGCTTCCTGCGCAAAAAGAGCGCCAAGCCGGACGGCACCATGCACATGATCAAGTTCGCCGGCACCAAGGAAGAGTACGTGGAACTGATCGACTGGCTGATGAGCCTCAAGTAGCCCTCCCGGGCAAGGAGACACGCAATGGCCTGGTTACTGGCCGCCCTTGCGGTGGCCAACGTGGCATTGATTGCCGGGATGTTCTACGGGTGGGTGCCAATGGGTCGCACCGGCCGCAGGTTGCTCGGTTTCGTGGTGCTTGGAATGTTCCCCCTGCTGTGGGGAAGCGCCGCGTTTTCACATAATTTCAACCGCATCAAACAGGTGGAATTCTGCGCCACCTGCCACGTGATGAGCGAGCACGTGGCCAGCCTGAAGGTGCCGGATGAGACCGTCGCCCTGGCGCCCCTGCACTATCAGAACAATTTCGTGCCCCAGGAGACCGCCTGCTACTTCTGCCACACCAGCTACACTTGGTTCGGCCCGGTGAAGGGCAAGATCAGCGGGATCCGCCACATCTGGGTGTACTACTTCAAGGGCCCGCCGGACCCCATCAACCTGCACATCTACGACCCCTACGAAAACCGGGACTGCCTGCGCTGTCACGGCAAGTCGAAACGGTGGAACAACCAGCCGGTGCACAACATGCGCCCGGGCCTGAAGGATGAAATCCTGGCCGGCACCAAGCGCTGTCTGGATTCCGGCTGCCATTCGGAGGCCCACCTGATCGCCTCGGAGATCGCCGCAGCCGCAGAGGAGGACTGGTAGACCATGACCGAAACCCACGAAATGTCACGCATCGCCAAGATCGCGCTGGTGATGAACGTGTTCGGCACCATGCTGTTGGGCGTCTCCATGTTCATCAATCACCCGCTGATCTTCATGCTGGTGATCATGATGGGAGTGGGGCTGCTGGGCAGCGCCTTCCTGATCTGGGCATACATGGCGGCCCGCACGGGGCTGGGCATCCACCCCACCCGACAGGGACCGGGTTAACCGCACCGGCCCGGAGGGATCAACGTCCCTCCGGCCGGTGCGCCACATCAGCGGTTCTCAGGCGCTCAGCGCAGGGCCTCGCGCGCCTCCACGGCGGCTGCCGAGGCCTTGCGCGCATGTGCCCGCACCTGCTCCAGGTCAAACGTGTGCCACACGGTGCGGGCCGCCGCCAGTTCCCGGCGGGCCGTGTCCAGCGCCGGGGGGGGCTTTTTCCCCGCCAGTTCGGCAAATTCTCCGGCCCACCGGGTCAGGGTATCGGCCTGATCCATCAGGGTCAGCGCGGTGGCGGCCTCCCACGGTTTTTCCGGCGCAATGCCGCGCTTCGGGTTGTGGCACACGATGCAGAACTGCTCGATGGTATCCACCCCCATCACCCGCGTGGCCATGGAGCCATGGCAGGTGACGCAGTTGGGGCCCTGCCCGGTGGATTCCAGTTCCCGGTAGTGGCGGCTGGTGACGAATCCGCGCCGCTGCCCCTTGTGGCAGGCGCCGCAGGTTTCCGGCACGTTCTGAAAATGGATCCGGCTGGTTTTGTCCGCTGCCGGCATCACCCCTTTGTGGGCGTCCACCTTGTCCGCGGCGCGCGGGTTGCCACCGTGGCAGGAATCGCACCCCACCCCGGCGCGCTCGTGCACCGACCCCCGGTAGTCCGCATGCCGCCCGGCCATCGCCCCGGACTTCAGCCCGTCGTGGCACCCGGCGCAGCCATCCTCCGCCGCCAGCGCGATGCCCCCCCACGGGGCCGCCACCAGCAGCAAAAAAGCCAGTAACACTCCCGAACCTGCAATACCGCGCGCCATGTTGGTTGGCCTTTCATCTGCCCCCCGAGATATCCGGCGGGGAATCCTCATGATTAAAGCCGAACCGGCTTCCGGTTGCAATGGACTCCCCCCTCCCCGCTTGTCACCCGCTACCAAAAGACTGTATAAACAACCAGTGGTTTTTTATACAGGTAATATCACCCCGTGAAGCTCACCCCGCGCCAGTCCGAAGTCCTCGCGCTGATCCGCGCCCGCGTGCGATCCCGCGGGCTGCCACCCACCCGCCGGGAAATTGCCGATGCCCTGGGGCTGGCATCGGCCAACGCCGCCGAATCCCACCTCAAGGCACTGGCGGCCAAGGGGGCAATCCGCCTGCTGCCCGGGGCGGCGCGTGGTATCCGCCTGACCGGCCACACCACTGCGGCCGCTCCAGTTTCAGACGCAGGCCACGCCTCCGCCCCGCCGGTGGTCGAATGGGAACAGCCCATGCCGGCCCTGCCCCCCCACACAGGCCTGGGGGCCCTGTTCACCCCCACCGCCAGCCACCTGCTGCGGGTGGCGGCGCCGGACCCCCGCGATGTGGCCCCCGGCGGGGATGCCCTGCACCCGGGCGACCTGCTGGTCATCTCCCCCCGTCCCCCCGGCGAGGGGGATCTGGTAACCGCCCGGGTGGACGGCCGCCGGGTGGTGCGCCACTTCGAGCAGCACGGCCACTGGGTGCTCCTGTTGGGGCGCGGTGAACCCCACCCCCTGCGCGCCGACCTGCGCCGCGGCGGCGTGCTGGTGGACGGGGTGGTGGAGGGACTGATTCGCACCACCCTTCCGCCCGGTCCCCGCGCAACCGGATAGCAAAGGGCTTAAAACTGTTCGAATACTGTTAACCAGACCCGCCCCCCTGCCGAAAAGAAGGAGATAGCGCCCCGCCCGCCACCCGCGCAGGGGCCTCGGGGCGCACCGGATGGGAGTTGAACCCGATGCAGGAAAAAACGACGACAACCGGGGAGTTTGCCCAACCACGCCGCGAGCGGCGCGCCCACGTGCGCGTCGGCATCCGGGTGCGGGTGCGCATGGCGGGGGCCTCCGGCCTGACCTTGAGCGGCTGGGCCCGTAACATCGGCAAGGGGGGGGTGTTCGTGGAAACCGACGACTACTTCCCCACCGGATCCGAGTGCATCGTGACCATTCCCATCCGCGAGGGCGACACCCTGCACCAGCTTTCCGCCACCGGCGAGGTGCGCCACCATGGACCCACCGGCATGGGCATCCGCTTTACCGGGATCACCGACGAACACCTGGACGTGATCGGGCGGCTGGTTTCCGGTGAGATTCCCGGCGCTGAACCCGAAACGCGGTAGCCCCCGTTCCACCCAATCCGATCCGACCCACCCCTGCGGGAACGCGGGCGCGGAGAATACCGCGCAACACGCCTGGACGCATTCCGCCGTCGAGATAACAGGAGAAAGAAGGGCGTTTGTGCGGGTTAAAACCGCGCGACAGGCGCCTGGAACGGGTCAGGGTGCGTCAGGCGACGCGGGTGCCGGCGGCGTGTCCGTCCATCAGGCTGAGGATGGCGGCGCGGGTATCGCCGGCGGGGGGTTCGAACTGGATGCCCATGCCGTCCCGGGCGTGGTACACCACCCAGCCGCGCACGGAAAAGGCACACGGATGATCCGCCTCCTGGGACACCAGTTCAAAGCTGCACCGGGTCTCCGCCGGAAAGCGGTCGGCGGTGCGGATGAACATGCCGCTGGTGCTCAGGTTGCGCACCCAGCCCAGAATGTCCTTGCCGCCGGAATCGCGGCTGGCCACCACACGGATGGCAAGGCGCATGTCCACGCGGTGTTCGCGGGCCCCTTCGGGCGCATGCGGTCTGACGGGCCGTTCGGTCATGCCTGCCTTATCGGCATTTAATGTCCGCCCCTTCAGCCTTATTGTCCGCTGCGGGGTGGACCGGTCTCCACCCCCGCGATGCGGTCACCGTCAAAGCGGATCACCACCCGGCGCTGGTGCTGCCACTGGATCAGGGCGCGGGGATCCACCTGGAAGGCTGATGCCACCTGCTCCACATCCACCGTGGACGGATGCACCCGCCGCTCATGGTGGCCGAATTTCATCTGGTTGTAGGCTCCCCAGCCGATCAGGGTGACCGGAATCAAGCCGATTACCGCCGCATGCCAGGTGACCATCTGCAAAAACTGGAGGCGCCCGAAAAACAGTTCCTGGGGCAGGTACAGAAACTCGTGCCCCAGCAGCCAGGCGCCCAGATTCACCACCGGAATCCACAGGGCGAACCACAGCAGCCAGAACAGCAGGGTGAATGCCTGAGACCAGCGTCGCTCCCGGGGGCGCTGCAGGGAGGGGTCGTCGATTATCAGATGGTCGTCGATCATGATGGCCTCAATCCCCGGTCCGGGCTCTTCCAGCGGGCGCGGCCGCCCTTGCCCCGGTGCATGCGCCGGTAGGCGCGCGGATACCCCACCAGGGTGCTGGCCACGTTCAGGATCCAGTACACCACCGGATACCACACCAGCCAGTAATAAAACCGGCCGATGCCCTTTTCGTAACGGCTATCGATGGCCAGACTCACGGCGAACTGGGTCAGGCAGGTGATCCCCAGCAGCGTGGCGCACCAGCTGAACAGCAGGGAGTCCACATACAGGGGATCCGGAATCATGATGAACTTGCCCAGCACCCACAGCAGGGCGATGGTGGCCATCACATAGCTCCACAGCACGCTGGCGAAATATTCCATATACACGGGCCACATGCGGCGGCTCTTCCAGTACTTGGCCAGGGCGTAGTGGCGCATCAGCACCTCGGCGCCTCCCTGGGCCCACCGCAGCCGCTGGGTCCACAGGCCGCGCAGGGTCTCCGGGGTGAGCAGCCAGCACAGGGCGTTTGGCTCAAACCGCACGTCCCATTTGTCCAGTTGCAGCTTCCAGGACATGTCGATGTCCTCGGTGACCATATCCAGGCTCCAGTAGCCAACCCGCTGCAAGGCGCTCTTGCGGTAGGCGCTGACCGCGCCGGACACGGTAAACAGCCGCCCCCAGATGCGCTGGGTGCGCTTGAGCATGCCCACAATGGCGGAAAATTCCCCCACCTGGATGCGCCCCAGCAGGGTGGAGCGGTTGCGCACCCGGGGGTTGCCGCTGACCGCCCCCACCCGCGGGCTGCCCGCCAGATGCCGCATCAGCCAGGTGGTGGCGTGCGGATCGAGGATGCCGTCCGCGTCGATGCACACCAGATAGTCGTGGGGCGACAGCATGGCGGCCATGCGCAGGGCCATGGACTTGCCCTGGTTCTGCTCCAGGTGCACCACCCGCAGGACCGGATGCAGCGTGGCCAGTTCATCCAGCACCCGCCCGGTGTCGTCGCTGCTGCCGTCGTTTATCGCAATCACCTCGAAGTGCGGATAGCGCTGGCGCACGGCGGCCTCGATGCTTTCGCGGCAGGTGTCGCCCTCGTTGTAGCACGGAATGATGATCGAAACCGGCGGCGGGTCCGCCAGGGTTGGCGGGTTGTCCGGGTCGCGGACCAGCCCCCGCTCGTGCCGGCGGTAGTAGATCACCGCCCCGCTCATCCACAGCCAGGCCATCATCAGGGGGTAATAGAAGGCGTAGGCCTTCATCAGCGCGGCAAATTCCATCAGCCAGTCCACCCAGATCATGGCGCCACCATCGGCTGCCGGGTGGAAAGCACCGCGCGCAACGGCTGTGCCGAAGGCAACCCACGGGGGAAGTCGTCCGGGTAATAGCCCAGATTGCGCGCCCCCTGGGAGGAGAGCAGGATCATTTGCGCCACCAGGGTCCCGGCGGGCACCGGCTCCCGGTTTTCCCAATTGACGCTCTGCAGTTCGAACACGGTGCGTTGCATACCGCCCGGATGGGCCGCCACCGTGCGGGCCAGACGCCGCAGCCAGCGGGCCGGGTGGCGGGCCTGTTCCATGAACGGCATGGCCATCAGCGCCGTGTGATCGTAGCGCTCCAGAAACAGTGGCAGCGACTGGGCAAACCACGCCTCCGCCCCGGGCTCCAGCACCACCCGCGCATACAGGTTGCGGGCGGTGGCCAGCGGCATGCGCCAGCGGGTGGCGCGGCGGGTCAGTTCGTCGGTGAAATCCGCCAGGAACTCGCTCTTGTGACGGCTCCAGCCAGCCGCCAGCGCCGGGTCGGCACGAATCCGGGCCACATCGGCGGGCAATCCCCAGGCGTCCCGGTAGTGAGCCAGGGCGGCGGGGGAGGCATCCTCGAAATCGCTCAGCACCGCATCGTCGTGGAACAGGATGCCGTCGAAGGCCGCATGCCGCGCCAGATCCTCATACAGGTCCCCGATCCACGCCCGGTTGTCCGGGTCGAAGGGTGACAGCCGGTGATACGGCCGGGGCTCCCCATGACCGGCCCCGTGCGGAATCGCCGCCACCCGGGTGCGCCCGTCGCCCTCTGGCGGGTGATACGCCAGAACCGGCATCCAGGCATACACGCGCACCCCGGCACGGGTTTTCAACTGCCAGGCGGCGCGCCCGAACAGGTCGGCGCGCACCGGCAGGTGACGGTTGGGAAAATACACTTCGTCGGCGGCGCCGTCTCCGTCCGGGTCGGCAAACGCCTGCAGGTAGACGGTGCCCACCCCCAGCGCCCGCACCCGCTCGATGAGCGCCCCCAGGTTGGCCTCCCGGATGGCCGGGTCCGGGTCATACACGTAATCCATATCCACCTGCACCACCCGCTGGGGACGATCCCCCTCCGCATGGCGCAGGTCGTTCACCCAGCCGCCCAGATCGGGGTTGCCCTGCACCAGCACCCGCTTCAGCGCCCCCCGGTCGGCCGGGGTGGCCACCCCGTGCTCCAGGCCGAACTGCACCACCAGGCCCATCTCCCGCGCCGCCTCCTGCACCGCGCCGCCGGAGGCGCCGTACGGCCACACCAGCACCCGTGGGGCGCGGCCGGTGTGCCGGGCAAGCAGTTGCTGATTGCGCGCCAGATCGGCGGTCACCCGGGCGACCTGTACGGCCGCGTTTTCATAGCCGTCAGCCGGGTCGAAGCGGGGGGTGACGGCGGCGGGCAGCAGGTTGCCCTGGGCATTGGCCGGAATGCCCCGGTGCAGGCCAAAGCCGTGGGAGGCGATCTCCACCCGCCCGGAGTCCTGCATCTCGCGCACCTGGCTCCAGGTGAGGAAGCGCTCGCGGGGCACGGGCGTGCCGCCGTAGTCCACCTCCTGCCCGTCCGGCACCTCCAGCCACTCCCCCACCAGCGCCAGCACGGCGGGAAAATTGAACAGTTCCAGCAGGGGAAACACCTGGCTGTGGAATCCGGCATAGCCGTCGTCAAAGGTGAGCAGCACCGCCCGCTCCGGCAGGGGGCGCTCCCCGGCCCGCGCCGCCAGCAGGTCGTCCACGCTCACCGGATGCCAGCCGTTGGTGTGCAGCCACTGGAACTGGGCCGCCAGTTCCCCGGTGCCCACCGCGTGCATGTCGTCCCGGGGCGGCGAGGCCACATCCGGGCCCACGTCGTGATAGTTGAGAATCACCACCCGTCCGGCGGGCGGGGCGTCCGCGTCCCGGGCCAGCGCCACACCCCCCCACGGCAGCAGCACCGCCAGCACCCATATCCAGCGCATCCTCCCCATCAGAAGCGGCGCTCCAGGCTGGCGAACACTTCCCGCTCGGTCTCTCCGGCGCCGTCGTAGGCGGCCCGGCCGATGGCGGCCCCCCACGACATGGTGAGCCGGTCGTGCCGTTGCCACCACTGGTCATAGCGGAGCTTCCAGGTGGGACGCACGTCGAAATTCTCCTGGGCATAGCGCCCCACGGTGGCGGCGATGCCGTGATCGAAAAAGCGTTCCCCATGGGCCACCGGGGCGCGGTAAATGCGCTGGCGTGGCTCCACGGTGAGGCTCCGGGCCCGGTCCCATCCGGGATTATAGTAGCTGGCGCCGGTCAGGCTGTTGACCGAGCGGTACATATCAGCGCGGGTGGAAAGCCGCCACATGCGCCCCGCAAACCACTGCTCGTCCCATGCGCCGTAATAGCCGGTGCGCCGGTTGCCATCGGAAAAACCGGTGCGGGTGACCGAGGCCGACAGGGTACGCCGGGCCACCGGCCGCCACGCGGCGCTGCCCCGGGTCTGCCAGGCGTCCACGTCATTTTGCAGGGCCTCCAGCGGCAGGTCGAGGGTGGCCGTGTCGTGCATCACCCCCACGGTGAGGGGGTCGGCCAGCCGGTATTCCGCCTCGGCCAGCACCCCGGAACGGCTGCCTCCGTTCCGGTCCGCATGTAACTCCAGCCGGGTGCTCAGGCGCGGCAGGCTCCATTCGGCCCCGATCCCGGCGTGACGCACCCGTTCGGTGCCACCGGAAAAACGCCCCTGCTCCCAACGGCCATGCACGAACGGCCGCCACAGCTTGCCCCGGCGGCCACCATACAAAAAGCTCTCCAGCGCCGTGCCGCTGCTGCCCAGGGCCACCCCGTTGCTGGTGCGGCGCTGGACGGAAACGGTCCACAGCGGGCGATGCTCGGTGGCGGTGATGCGCGCCAGCCGCGCCGCCATGGGAGTGCCGGGAAAGCGCTGCCCCAGTTCCGCCACCTTGAGCGCCGCTTCCCGATAGGCCAGCAGGTCGAGCAGGGCATACACTTCCCCCTCGCGCAGACCGGGGTGATCCGGGTCGGCGGCCAGCCCCGTGCGGTAGGCCTGCAAGGCGCGCTGGGCCTGCCCGTCGGCCAGTTGCAGGGCCGCCAGTTCCGAAAGCAGGTCCTGGTTGCCGGGCGACATGGCATACAGGGATTCCACGATCCGCCGCGCCCGCTCCGGGTTGCCCGCAAAGCGGTGGGCCAGGGCCAGGGTCAGTTGCGCATCCAGATAACGCGGATTGACCCGGTCGTGAAGGGTGGGCGGCTGTTCGGCGGCCAGTTGCTCCGCCTCGGTCACCGCCTGGGCATCCCGCCCGGCCTCGCCCAGGGTATGGATCAGCCGCAGGCGGGTGTCGAAGGGGTCCCCTTCCAGGGCCGCGGCCTCCCGGTACAGGGGGATGGCCTCTTCCGGCTGGGAGCGGGCGCGCAGGGCGTCGGCGGCGGCCACCAGCACATAGGGGGGCGGGGTGTCGCCGTCGGCCAGCAGGGCCCGGTACGCCTCCACCGCGTCCCGGTAGCGTTCGCGGGCCACCAGCGCCACCACCGTGTCATGCCGGGCCACGGTTTCCGCTTCCCCGTCCCCCGCCCGGCGAGCGGCGGCACGGTTTTCCGCCAGCAGTTCCAAGGCACGGTCCACCGCGTCAAAGCGCGCGGAGGGATCGGACGGATCGGCGGGATCGATGCCGGTTCCCCAGCGCAGGGTAATGGCCGCCACATCGGCCCGGATGCGGGCCGTCTCCGCTTCGGTGAGGACGCCGGGATACGCCTGCGCCAGTTGCAGCGCCCGCTGGGGCGCCCCCAGTCGAGCCGCCAGCAGAATCTGCCTGCGGCGCGCCTCCATACTGCCGGAATCGGCCCGCAGAGCCCGTTGCGCGGCCCCCAGCGCCGCCGCCGGATCGCCCCGCAACTCCTCCACATAGGCCAGCGCGCGGGCCACCTCCGCATCATCCGGGTGAATTTTCTGCAACCCCAGCAGCATGCCGCGCGCATCGTCCGTCTGGCCCCGGTCGGCGGCGGCCAGCGCCAGCCCCACCCGGGGGGACAGCCGCTCCGGCTCCTTCAGCAACGCCAGCCGCCAGGCGGTTTGCGCCAGTTCCAGGCGCCCTTGCACACGGGCGGCACGGCCCAACTCCTCCAGCATGTAGGCGGGGGCCTCGGTCAGGTTCAGGGAGTCGGCGGCGGCCACGGCTTCGGCGTCCCGCCGCGCCCAGGCCAGAACGGTCACCAGATCGTAACGCACCACCGGCGGCGCGTCCGGGTTATCGGCCAGCCGGATCAGGATCGCCACCGCCTGCCCGTGCGCTCCGGCACGAGCCAGTTCCACCGCCTGGGCGTGTTCCCCTTCCAGGGCGGAATCAGCGGCCAGGGAGGGCGCCACCGGGATACAGATCGCCCACACCAGCGCCAGCAGCGCCGAGGCGGATGGGCCCAACCTGTGCCGTCCGTGGCGGTTTCGTTTCCACATGATGTGTCAGATTGTACGCAATCCGCTCCCCCATCCGGAAAGAGTTCCGTCGAACGTCCCTGTTCGACGGGCGATACCCCCGGCTTAAAAAGCGGTCAGTCCGAACCCTTCAGGCGGGTTTTGAATCCGGCGTGACGGTCCATCTCGTCGCTCACCCGCTGGTAATCGCTGGCGTTGAACAGGATCAGCCGCTTGAGGTGGGCAAAGCTTTCGGTGTCGATGCCGGTAAAGGCGATGCCGAGCCCGGAGCTCAGACGGTTGACCAGGCGCGCTTCCATTTCGATCACGGTACGGTCGTCGGACAGGGTGAGCGCCACCCGGCATGGGGAACCGGTCTCCGTGTCCGCCGGATCGCACTCCACGAACAGCCCGTTCATGCTGATCTCCCGGGACTGCCCGGTCACCACGTGGCCGCCGTCGAAGGTGACGGTCGCAGGCAGACGCAGGCGGTTGCGGGTGAATTCGCGCTGGCGGACGGGTTCATCCATGGAAGTCTCCATTCGGCTGATGACGCGGAGCGCACCTTTCCCGGAAACGGCAAAGGAGGTCATTCCTGTATCGGACGTTCACCGGGAAAACTGGACAAAGAGCGGGCCGCATCCCCAAATCGTCCGGTGGTGGGGCTATGGAAACCGCCCCCTGGTGTGATACATTTTTCGACACCAATCGCCCTCCGGGAGAGGTCGGGGAGAGTCCCCGGTGCGCTCCTTTGGATGGCGCAGCAACGGAACCGCTCCATATCCATGCGCAAGGAACCCGAGAACCAGCCGGTCACCCGCCCGTCGTTGCGGCCGGTACTGATGGGCATCGCCGTGGTGGTGCTGCTGATGGGGGCCATGTTCGTGGCCGACCATCGCCGCCACCTGGTCACCGAACCGGAAACCATCCAGACCGCCGGCGAGGAACTGCTGATGGCCGGCGACATGGCCGCCGGTGAAATTCTGGTGGGGGGCAATGCGCCCGAGCCGCCGCCGGTGCGCTTTTATGAAGTGCTGAGTCAGGGTGCCGAGCCCACCGGCCTGGCCGATGCCGGTGCCGCCCGCCGCGAAATGCCGCTGCCGCCCAAGGCCGACCCGGACCCGGAGCCGATGCTGGCCGACGCGGAGCCGGAGCCCGCTCCGGTTGTCGCCGCCGCGCCCAAACCCGCCCCCGGTCCGGCGCCCAGGGCTACCCCCTCCGCCATTCCCGAGGCGGCCCCCCCGGTTCAGACCGTGCAAACGGAGCCCACCCGGCCCGCGCCGTCCAAGCCCGCCGCACAGCCCAAAGAGGACCGCCCCTACACCCTTCAGGTGGCCTCTTTCTCCCGCCGCGCCGGAGCCGACGAGTTGAGCCACCGCCTGTCCAAAAGCGGCTACGAGGCCTATGTAAAATCCGTGGATCTGGGCAGCCGCGGCACCTGGTACCGGGTGCGCGTGGGGCACTACCCGGATGCGGACGAAGCCCGCTGGGCCGGACTGGAATTGTCCAACGAGGGGCTCACTCCGATCGTGGTCCACGACCCGGCCACCGATGCAAACGGCGGCTGAGCCCGCCCCCATCGCCCCCGAACCCGCGGACACGGTGGCCCGCATGCTCGGACCCGGCGGGGTGCTGGAGCAACAGCTTCCCGGCTTCGTCACCCGTCCACAGCAGCTCGACATGGCCCACGCCGTGGCCGATGCCCTGGCCGACGGTCACCACCTGCTGGTGGAAGCGGGCACCGGCACCGGCAAAACCTTCGCCTACCTGATCCCCGCCCTGCTTTCCGGCAAACGGGTGGTGATCTCCACCGGCACCCGGGTGTTGCAGGACCAGATTCTGGACAAGGATCTGGCCGCCCTGTCCAGCCTGATGGACCTCAAGGAGCGGGTGGCGGTGCTCAAGGGGCGTTCCAACTACCTGTGCCTGCACCGCTTCGATTCCCTGTCCGCCGCCGGGCGGGATGCGCCCCTCAGCCGCCGGGAGCTGATCTCCCTGTCCGCTTGGGCGAGCCGCACCGAAACCGGCGACAAGGCCGAACTGACCGACTTCGCCGAGGACCACCCGGTGTGGCAGCACGTGACCGTCTCCGCCGAGCAGTGCCTGGGCGGCAAGTGCCCCGAGTTCGACAGTTGCTACATCACCCGTGCCCGGCGGCGGGCCATGAAAGCCGACCTGATCGTGGTCAACCACCACCTGCTGTTCGCCGACCTGGGCATCAAGAGCGGCGCCTTCGGCGAGGTGATTCCCCACTACGACGCGGTAATCTTCGACGAGGCGCACCTGGTGGAGGACGTGGCCACCACCTTTTTCGGCACCCGGGTCTCCGCGCACCGCCTACGCGAACTGGCCGGAGACACCCAGCGGGAGACCATCGCCCTGCCCCCGGAGGACGCCCGCCGTCTGATGGGCGACAGCCAGCGCCTGCTGGACCGCTCCCAACCGTTTTTCGCCCAGCTGGCGGCCCTGGAGGACCACTCCGGCGACGCCCGCCGCACCCTGTATCCCGACCGTCTGCCGCCGCAACTGGCCGCCGACGCGGAAGCCCTGATCGACGCCGCCCGGCTGCTGGCCGTGGCCCTGGCCGGGCACGATGGCCGCTCCGAGGATCTGTTCGCCCTGGCCCGCCGCGCCGAGGCCCTGCACGGCGATCTGGTGCGGGTGATGGGCGATCCCCGGCCGGAAACGGTCTACTGGTACGAGCGCAAGGGGCACAACGGGGTGGTGGGGGCCAGCCCCCTGCACGTGGGACCGCTGCTGAACGAGCATCTGTATGCCCGGGTCAATTCGGCGGTGTTCACCAGCGCCACCCTGGCCACCGGAAGCGGCATGGACTACGTGCGCGACCGGCTCGGCTTCGGGAAGGCGGCGGAACCGTACGCCCCCCTCTCCCCGTCCAACGACGCCGGGACGGACGCCGGGCCGCCCGCCCGCGCCACCGCCCGCGACCTGTCGGTGGGATCGCCGTTCAACTACCCGGAGCAGGCGGTGCTGTACCTGCCCAACCACCTGCCCAGCCCCAAGGCCCCCGCCTATGCGGATGCGGTGGCCGCCGAAATTGCCATGCTGATGGCGATCACCGGCGGCCGCGCCCTGCTGCTTTTCACCAGCTACCGCATGCTGGACGAGGTGTACCGCCGATGCGCGGACGACCTGCCCGGCACGGTGCTCAAGCAGGGGGACATCGCCCGCGCGCGGCTGCTGGAAACCTTCGTGCGCGAATCCCCCTCGGTGCTGTTCGCCACCGGTGCCTTCTGGCAGGGGGTGGACGTGCCGGGGGAAGCCCTCAGTTGCGTGGTGATCGACCGGCTGCCCTTCGCCGCCCCGGACGACCCGGTGGTCGCGGCCCGGGTACGCGCCCTGGAGCAGGCCCGGCGCAACGCGTTCGTGGAATATCAGGTGCCCATGGCGGCCCTCACCCTCAAGCAGGGGGTGGGACGCCTGATCCGCACCGTGGAGGACCGGGGCGTGGTGGCGGTGCTCGACCACCGCATCCGCCGCATGCCCTACGGCAAGGTGTTTTTGAACTCCCTCCCCCCCATGCGCCGGGTGGAGACCATTCAGGAGGTGGCCGGATTTTTCCATCCGGACCATCCCGTATCCTGAGCCGCGCCCAAACCACGCACTATTTTTTTAAACCCGGTTCGTAATCGCGGAGCGAAATACAGGCCAAAGGGACCGGTTTTCGCAACGTCCGAACGCCTTCCGTCAACCCGTCAGATCGAATTAAAATGGGGTTGTCTGGAATGACCCGGTGAGGCGGGAACGGGCCGATCGGTTATCAATCGGTAAAATTTCCCCTCGCGAACCGTTAACGCACCGGTAACTTAGCCTGGTGCTACGCGCACCGCGGCATTGGCTGGCGCGCTAATCCGGCCTCCGCCGAACCGCACCCGGCGCAGGAGAAGGGGGCGGCGGGAAGGTGGATGGAATCCCCCTGGGAACGGCCCAACCGATTGAATTCACATCCCTCTCAACACCCATTCCCCCCTCCCTTATGCGGCGGGAAGGGCCAAAATGCCCACCCCACACCGTTCTCGAATTTCATTTAATTTGTCGTTAAATAAAATGAATTCAAGCCCCCTCCCCCTTCCCGGACCTCGGCAACCCCCCGCAATCCCCCATCACCCAAACGCACCCCACCGTGAACCGCGTTTCCACTAATCCTGATTTCCTCACATTTTCAATCCCTTCTGCACGTTTCGCTTCGCTGGACGGCTTCTCCACAAAGCATCTTTTTTCCCACATTTTCAACGGGTTCTGAAAATCCTCCGGAAAAATTCCCGGTTCAACCCACCGCATCGTGCTACCGGCCTTCAGAACCCCTTGATATTCCGTTCCGAGGACACCGTGAACATGCGAAACCCACGGTGCGAAACGCCCCCACAAAGCGGTTTTTATGCCGCAAAAACAACCGGTTCTGAACGCGAAAACCGTTATTTTTCACCGTGTTTTATTTCGCAACCACAAACGCGTTTTTTAATTTAAAAACAACTGGTTCTGAGTTTTCAGCCGATTTTTTGCGAAACAACTCCGCCATGCCCACAATCGGCTAAAATTCCCACGTTGTCAGTGGGTTATGCCCGGGGGTTTACCGGGACTCACGGTTTAGCTTATCGATTTGCGAAGCGGCGTGTTACGCCCGCACCCCGCCGAACGGCCCGGAACGGGTCGCGGGAATCCGTTTTATTGCTCAGAAAAACAACCGGTTACACCCCATGACCGGTCGCAGTGGTTGCGCGGGGGCGCGCCCCGGAATAGGTTGCACCCACGGTTTCCCTCCCGCCCTGGCGGAAACGGGCGGGAACCGGTTACAGCGGCGCGGCCTCGTCGATGAGCATGACGGGGATGCCGTCCTCCACCGGATACCGCAGCTTGCAGGCGGCGCAGGTGAGCGATTCCGGCTCGGGGGTATAGTCCAGGGCGCCCCGGCACCGGGGGCATACCAGTTGGGCCTTGAGTTCGTCGTCGAGCTTCATGGGTCCTTCCTTATGGCGTTTGCGCGGCCGGCAGGTTGCGTTGCGACTGGATGGCCTCCAGCCGCCGCTCCACCTCCCTCAGGTTGTCCACCAGCCGGGAGTACAGGATCGGCAGGTTGTCCGGGGTGAGCACCGTCAGGGCCTCCCGGTAGGCCGCGCGCGCCACCAGCAGCGCGCGCGGATCAAGGGGCCCCGGAAGATCGGCCAGAATGGTGCCCCGCTCGGCCTGGATCATGCCGTAGCGCACCGGATCGTCGGTGGGGGATACCTGGCGCACCGCCTTGTCCAGGTGGACCATGGCCATCAGCGCATGCGCCCGCCGGTCACCCTCCCGCATCTGGCGGTAGGCCAGTGCAATCTGGCGGTTCACCGCCACGTATTGCACCGGGTCGCGCTCCGGGGTCCACCAGGAAAGGGCCTGGGTATAGGCGGTGACCGCATCGTGCAGGTTGCGGTCGCCCGGGGCCAGCGGCAGGGACTGAAACGCCCGCCCCATGTTGTTCCAGGTGGGCGCGTGCAACTCCTCCCGCCCGGCCAGCCCCGGCACCGCCACCGCCTGCCGGTAGACACTGATGGCGGCGATCAGGTTGCGGTTGGGGTCGCCCACCGGCAGCCGTTGCAGGCACACCCCCATGTTGTGCAGGGCGTGCCGGTAGGGCAGCGGAAAGCGCTCCGGATCCCACAGGCGCAGGGCGCGGCGGTAGGCGCGAATGGCCCGATGCAGATGATAGCCGTCCCGGTCATCCGGCTGCTGCTGCTCCACGGTGGCGATCTGGTGCAGGATGCGGGCGCGCAAAAACGGCACCTGCCGGGCCGGATAGAACGGCAGCGCTTCCTCCAGCGAACGGATGGCCTCCTCGCGGGTGGCGGGGCCGTTGCGGAACGGGTGCTGGGCCAACGCCATGCCCCGGTTGAAACGCACGGGACCGGCCAGCTCCGGGTGATTGGCGCGTGTCACCAGGGTGCGCAGACCACCAAACCCGGCCACGGCACGGTCCACCCGGTCGCCATCGCGCCGGGCGGTGCCGATGGTCAGGTCGGCCAGGGACAGAAAAAAGACCAGCGGAAACCGTTCCGCCAGGGTCAGGTCCGGCTGCTCGTTGGCGCGCTCCAGCAGGGTTCCGGCGGCCAGCGGCTGGCCGCTGTACAGCAGGGCCACCCCCAGCACCGCGTCCACGAACGGAGCCGGGGTGCCGGACACGAAGTCCGGCAGACGGTGAACCACCGGCACCACCGGGCGCGAGCCCGCCGCCTGCCACGCCTGCCATTCCGGGTCGAGGGCATAGCGGTGCAGGATGGAGGCGGCCATGTGGCCGTTTTCGCCCATGTGGCCCCAGATCAGAAAGTCCGCGTCGCCTGCGGCCTGCACCAGTTCCGCCGGAGGCAGGCCGCTGGGTCCGGCAGGGCCGTCCACTTGCAGCAGGGTGATCCGGATGCGTCCGGACAGACCGGGAATGGCCGCGGTCTGGGCCATTACCTTGCGCACCAGATCGGCCCCCTGGGTGCGGTGCCCCGGCACCGGAGCCACCGCCACCCGCAGCGTGGGTGGCGGGGTCAGGTCGATGCGCGGGGACGCCTGGGGCGGCACCGGCGCGGCGGGCTCGCCTCCCGTGCCGCCGGACGTGGCGCAGGCGCATAGCAACAATGCCGCCAGCACCGTGCACACGCGCCCCCGGATGCGATGGGAAAACAACCCCACTAGCCGCGCACCCCCAGCAGGCGGTAAGCGCCCAGTGCGGCGAACACCGCCACCGGCAGCCACGCGGACAGGGCCGGAGCCAGCACCCCGGTACGTCCCAGGGCCAATGACATAGAGTAGAACAGCCAGAACACCAGCGCGATCAGCAGACAGATGCCGATGCCGCGCGCCAGCCCGTGGGAGCGCGGCGGGGTGAGCCCGAAGGGAATCGCCACCAGCACCATCACCAACGCCACGAAGGGAAACGCGCCACGCGCCGCCAGGTCCACCCGGTAGGGGGTGGCGTTGTAGCCGTCCTGAGTGAGCCGCGCCACGTAGCGGGCCAGCCGCTCGGAGGTCAGGTTGTCCGGGTGCACCGCCACGTCGCCCAGCAGGTGCGGCGGGCGATCCAGTGGCGAAAGGCGGGTTTCGAAGGTGGTCAGGCGCAGGCCGTCGGCGGTGTCACGCACCACGCGGCCGTCCTCCAGGGTCCAGCGGTTATTGTCCCACACCATGCGCCGGGCGGTGATCAGGCGCGACACACCGCCCTTGCCGTCCAGCTCCATGATGCGCACGCCCCACATGATGCCTTCCACCACGTCCGCCGACTGGATGCCGAAGAACACCCCCTCACCGGAACGAAACCACACCTGATCCCCCTGATTGAGCACCGCCCCCGAGTCCCCGTGCTTGACCGCCGCCATGATGCGCTGGCCGGTGGCGTTGGCCTGCGGCACAAACCCCATCCCGGCCCACAGCATCAGCAAGGTGAACAGCCCCCCCACCAGCAGCAGCGGCATGGCCACCCGCGTCAGGCCGATGCCCGCCGCGCGCATGGCGGTAATCTCGGAACGGCCCGAAAGCATGCCCAGCCCGAGCACCGTGGCGATCAGCAGGGAGAACGGCAGCACCTCGTAAAGAATCTTGGGGATGCCCAGCAGCAGATACTGGAGCATGGTCCCGGCGGCGGCATCGTGGCCGGTAAAGCCGCGCATTTTGTCCAGGGCGCTGATGGTGAAGTCCACCCCGCCCAGGGCGGCCACCGTGAGCAGCAGTACCCGCACCTGCTCCCCGGCCACATAGCGCATCAGGACGCCCATCATCCGCCCCAGGACATCCAGCGCGGCAACAGGGGACGCTCCATATGCACCCGGAACAGCGCCCACACGGTAAACAGGGCGAACAGGCCATTGGGCAGCCAGGCCGCCACCGGCACCGACAGCCGCTCGCCAATGGCCAGGGACTGGGCCACGGTCAGCATCGAATAGTAGATCAGAATCACCACCACCCCGGTGGCGAAGCCCCCCACCCGGCCGGAGCGCACCGTATGCACGCCCAGGGCGGGCCCCAGAAGCCCGAACACCAGGCAGGCGACCCCGAAGGTCACGTTCTTGGTGTGGTCCATCCACAGCCGCAGCAGGTGCCCCACCGGCTGCCCCTCACCCTTCAAGCGCTCCAGTTCGGAACGGATTTCGTCGATGCCGGAGAACACCACCCCCCCACCCCCCTCGATGTG